>NZ_JBHVYO010000074.1:0-30426 GCF_042880655.1 Streptomyces sp. NPDC058295 | reverse complement strand
TTCCCTTTCCGGCGGTTCCGACTCTATCAGATCCTTTCGGGCCTGATTCCCAGTCAGAGGGGGCTTGCCTTCCCGGCCGTTGGGCCGTTCCGACGTCTCAAACCTTAGCGGATCCGTCCGGCAGTTCCTAATCGGGCCGCCGGCCCCAAATCGAATTGAATTCGGGCACGCCGAATTCGACCCCGTGGGGAGATCTTGCTGGTGGTTTGTAGTGCCGCTAGTGCGGCGGAGGTGCTGTCGAAGAACCGATACGGCTCCCCGGCAACCCGAAGAACTCTACGGACGCCGGGTGGGGATGTCAACCACCCCTGTCAAGATCTTTTAGCCCGGCCGGGGTGGCCTGCTCAGTCGAGGTCGCTGAGCCGGCCGCCGGCGTCCGGCTGGGCGTGCTCCACCCGGCGCAGGAGCCTGGTCAGGACCTCACCCAGGACCGTCCGCTCGTCCGCGGAGAGGTCCTGGAGGAGGTCCTCCTCGAAGACCGTCGCCATGCGCATCGCCTCCAGCCATTTCTCGCGACCCTCGGGCGTCAGCTCGACGATCACGCGCACGCGGTTGGACTCGTCCCGCTCACGGGTCACCAGTCCTTCGGCGAGCATGCGGTCGATGCGGTGGGTCATCGCGGCCGGCGTCAGGCCAAGGCGCTTGGCCAGATCGCTGGGTCCCAGGCGATAGGGGGCCCCGGACAGGACCAAGGCCTTCAGGACCTCCCACTCGGCGTTGCTGATGCCGAGGTCCGCGGTCTGGCGGCCATAGGCGACGTTCATCCGGCGGTTGAGGCGGGAGAGCGCCGAGACGATCTTCTCGACCTGGGGGTCGAGGTCCTGGAATTCGCGCTGATACGCCGCGATCTGCTCTTCGAGGGTCGGCTCGCCGCCGCTGCCGGTGCCGACCGTGCCGGGGGTGTCGCCCATGGGCGCAAGTATCGCACGGGGCTCGTTCGCGTTGAAGTTCTTCGCGGTGTACAGTTTAGCTTCTAACTTTAGCTTCGAAGTCTTCGGCACTAAGTACTGAGGCAGCGGAAGTACCGACGCTGCTTCCGTCCCGGTGCCGACGACGACTACCTGAGAGAGGTGAACGTGACCAGGGCGAGGGGCGCAGCGATGCGCCGGATCCACGTGGGCAACGCACTCAGCGCGTTCGGGCTCGGCTTCACCGTCCCCTACCTGTACGTCTATGTGGCGCAGGTGCGGGGACTGGGTGCCATGACTGCGGGGCTCGTCCTCGCCGTCTTCGCCGTGGCCGCGCTGATCGTGCTGCCGTTCGCCGGCCGGGCGATCGTGCGGCGCGGTCCACTGCCGGTCCTGCTCGCCGCCCTGGTCACCGCCGCGCTGGGTGCGCTGAGCCTGGGGCTCGCCGGTAACCCCACCGCCGTCCTGGCCGCCGCTGCCGCGCTCGGCGCCGGGCAGGCCGTGATGCAGCCGGCGCTGGCCACGATGATCGTGGACTGCTCGACCGCGGAGACCCGGTCGCGGGCCTTCGCGACACAGTTCTTCCTTCAGAACCTCGGGCTCGGCGTGGGCGGACTGATCGGCGGGCACCTCGTCGACACCACGCGCGTGTCCTCGTTCACGTTGCTGTTCGCCATCGAGGCGGCGATGTTCCTGCTGCTGGCCGTGGTGCTGTCGACCGTGCGGCTGCCGCACGGTCCGCGGGTCGGGGGCGCCCCGCAGTCCGCCGGGGGCAGCTGGAAGCGGTTGCTCGGCAACCGGGCGATGGTGCAGCTGTGTGTGCTGGGCTTCGTGCTGTTCTTCGCCTGCTACGGACAGTTCGAGTCGGGGCTGAGCGCGTACGGGGTCGAGGCCGCCGGGATCTCGACGTCCGCGCTCGGGAGCGCGCTCGCCGCCAACACGGCGATGATCGTGATCGCGCAGTTCGCCGTGCTGAAGTTCGTCGAGCGGCAGAAGAGGTCCCGGGTGATCGCGGCCGTGGGGCTGATCTGGGCCGTCGCGTGGGTCGTCGCGGGGTACGCGGGGCTCGGCCACGGCAGTCGGGAGATGGCGACAGCCGCGTTCGTGTCGACGTACGCGCTGTTCGGGCTGGGTGAGGCGATGTTGTCGCCGACGGTCGCGCCGCTGGTGGCCGATCTGGCGCCGGACGGTCTGGCGGGACAGTACAACTCGGCGTTCGCCCTGGTGAAGCAGCTCGCGCTGGCCGTGGGGCCGGCGGTGGGCGGGCCGATGGGGGCCTCGCTGCACGCGCCGTACATCGTGACGTTCCTGCTGTTCTCGCTGGGGATCACCTACCTGGCGCTGCGGCTGGGGCGGCAGCTGACCGCCGTCCAGGATCAGCCGTGGCTGGCGCGGAAGCGAGTGGTCGCGCGCGGTGGCGCGGTGGCGGAGCCGGTGGCCGCCGAGGCGTGAGACGGGTGGGGGAGGCGGTCGTCGTCCGAGAGGGCGGCGGCCGCCTTTCGTGTCGGCGGGCGGCCGCGACCCGGGCGAGGCGTGCTGCCTGTCGCTCCGGGCGTCACGGCGTTCGTCACTCCGCGGGCTTCGGCAGGACGAACTCGCACCACACGGCTTTGCCGCCGCCCGGGGTGCGGCGGCTGCCCCAGTGGGAGGCGATCGTGGCGACGATGGCGATGCCCCGGCCCGACTCGTCGCCCGGTTCGGCGCGGCGGCGGCGCGGGAGGTGGTCGTCGCCGTCGGTGACCTCGATGATCAGGCGGCGGTCCGTGCGGCGCAGACGCAGCCGCATGGGCGGGGTGCCGTGCTGGAGGGAGTTGGCGACGAGTTCGCTGGCGGCGAGGACGCCGAGGTCGTGCAGGTCGGGCGGGAAGCGCCAGCTGGTCAGGACACCGGAGGCGAAGGCACGCGCGCGTGGGGCCGCCTCGACGCCGCCGAGGAGCTCCAGGGCCGCGTTGCGGAACAGCTCGCCGTCGGGGCCGGTGCGGGCCGGGTGCTGGAGGACCAGGACGGCGACGTCGTCGTCGTGGTCGGCGGTGACGCCGGCCGAGCGGACCAGGCGGTCGCAGACGACCTGGGGGGTTCCGGTCGCGCCGGACAGGGCGCGCTCCAGGGACGCGATGCCTTCGTCGAGGTCTTCGTCCCTGCGCTCGACCAGACCGTCCGTGTAGAGGACGGCCGTGGAGCCTGGGCCGAGGGGGATCGAGCCGGAGGCGTGCATCCAGCCGCCGGTGCCCAGGGGCGGGCCGGTGGGTTCGTCGGCGCGCAGGACGGTGCCGTTGTCGTCGCGGACCAGGATGGGCAGGTGGCCCGCGGAGGCGTACACCAGCCGGCCCTCGTTGGGGTCGTGGATGGCGTACACGCAGGTGGCGATCTGGTTGGCGTCGATCTCCGCGGCGAGGCCGTCGAGCAACTGAAGGATCTCGTGCGGAGGCAGGTCGAGGCGGGCGTACGCCCGGACCGCCGTGCGGAGCTGGCCCATGACGGCTGCCGCGCGGACGCCTCGGCCCATGACGTCGCCGATGACGAGGGCGGTGCGGCCGCCGCCGAGGGTGATGACGTCGTACCAGTCGCCGCCGACCGCGGCCTCGGTGCCGCCGGGCTGGTAGGTGGCGGCGATGCGCAGGTCGTCGGGTTCTTCGAGCTCCTGGGGCAGGAGGGAGCGCTGGAGGGTGACGGCGGTCTCGCGCTGGCGGCGTTCACTGGTTCTGAGGCGTTCGGCGGCTTCGGCGTGGTCGGTGACGTCGGTGGCGAAGATCAGGACGGTGCCCTTGCCGTTGTCCTCGGCGGCGGGGGTGCAGGTGAAGGTGTAGGAGCGGCCGTCGGGGGCCTTGCGGGACTTCAGGGTGCGGGGCTTGCCGCTGCGCAGGGCCTGGTCGAGGAGGGGCATGAGGCCCAGGTCGCGGAGTTCGGGGAGTGCCTCGGAGGCCGGTTCGCCGCAGGGGCGTACGCCGAAGGCCGCCGCGTAGGCGTCGTTGACGTAGGCGAGGCGGTGGTCGGGGCCGTGGACGAGGGCGACGAGGGCCGGGACGCGGTCGAGGACCTCACGGACCGGGAGCTCGTCGACGGCGGGCACCGGGGGCGGCTCGTCGGTGAGTCGTTCGGCGCGGGCCGCTGGTACGGAGCCTTCGCTCCGCCGGTCCGTGGTGGTGACCGGGTGCTCGGCTCGCGCGGCGGCGCGGCGCTGCGTTCCGGGGAGCCGGGCGCTCCAGCGCGTGAAGTTCACGAATCCTTGCCTCGTGTAGTCGTCGGCGGCCCGGCTCCGGGCCCGGCCTGGGCTGCGGTGGCCGCGCGGCGGTGGCCGCACATTGTTACAGCACCCGGGATGTGGAGCACGTGGAACGGCCTCGTGGGTCGGGGGGCGGGTGGTGGCCCGCCGGGAAGGGCTCGGGAGGGACTGGAGCAGGGAGCAGTCTGGCAGTGTGGCCGCCGTCCGGGCCGACATTCGTCAGACGTGGGGGCGGTCGGTGGAGTTCCTGGATCCGGTCAGGACGACCCCTTCGGGTCGCCGGAAGACTCGTCAGAAGGCTTTCCACCGGCAGCGAGTTCGAACTCCGCGCGGGGATGTTCGAGGGATCCCAGGGAAACGATCTCCCGTTTGAAGAGCCCGGAGAGGGTCCATTCGGCGAGCACGCGTGCTTTGCGGTTGAAGGTGGGCACGCGGCTGAGGTGGTAGGCGCGGTGCATGAACCAGGCCGGGTAGCCCTTGAGCTTGCGTCCGTAGACGTGGGCGACGCCCTTGTGAAGGCCGAGCGAGGCGACCGAGCCGACGTACTTGTGGGAGTACGGCAGGAGGGGTTCGCCGCGCAGGGAGCGCGTGATGTTGTCGGCGAGGAGCTTGGCCTGGCGGACGGCGTGCTGGGCGTTCGGGGCGGTCTCCTTGCCGGGCTCGTCGGCCGTCACGTCGGGGACCGCGGCGGCGTCTCCGGCCGCCCACGCGTGCGTGACGCCGTCGATGGCCAGCTCGGGGGTGCATTTCAGCCGACCTCGCGCGTTCAGCGGGAGGTCGCTGGCGGCGAGGAGCGGGTGGGGTTTCACGCCGGCGGTCCACACGACCGTACGGGTCGGGAAGCGGGCGCCGTCGCTGAGGACGGCGACGCGGTCGGCGCAGGACTCCAGGCGGGTGTCGAGGCGTACGTCGATGTTGCGGCGGCGCAGTTCGCTGACCGTGTAGCGGCCCAGGTCGGCGCCGACCTCCGGCAGGATCCGGTCGGAGGCCTCGACCAGGATCCACTTCAGGTCCTCGGGCTTGACGTTGTGGTAGTAGCGCGTGGTGTAGCGGGCCATGTCCTCCAGCTCGCCGAGCGCCTCCACGCCCGCGTAGCCGCCGCCGACGAAGACGAAGGTGAGGGCGGCGTCGCGGATCGCGGGGTCGCGCGTGGAGGAGGCGATGTCCATCTGTTCGATGACGTGGTTGCGCAGCCCGATGGCCTCCTCGACGGTCTTGAAGCCGATGGCGTGGTCGGCGAGGCCGGGGATGGGCAGCGTGCGGGAGACGGAACCGGGCGCGAGGACGAGTTCGTCGTACGTCAGCTGCTGGGGGCCGGTGCCCTCTTCGTCGGTGGCGAGGGTGGTGAGCGTGGCGCTGCGCTTGGCGTGGTCGACTGCGGTGACCTCGCCGACCACGACCCGGCAGTGCGGCAGGACGCGGCGCAGGGGCACGACGACGTGCCGGGGGGAGATGGAGCCCGCGGCGGCCTCGGGGAGGAAGGGCTGGTAGGTCATGTACGGGTCGGGAGTGACGACCGTGATCTCGGCCTCGCCCCGGCCGAGTTCCTGTTTCAGCTTCTGCTGGAGCCGCAGGGCCGTGTACATCCCGACGTAGCCGCCGCCGACAACGAGAATGCGCGCACGTTCCTTCACCATCCCATGACGCACCGGCCGCCGGAGTTTGTCCACAGCCCCGACAATTTGTGTGACCGCGAGTCGGGCGTGCGCAGGGTTGGCCGAAACACCGGAGTGCGGGACAGAAGCGCAGGTCAGCGGCTGTGCACCGGGGTGCGGGAAGGGGCGCAATCGGGACGTATACGGCCCGTACTCCGATCGGGGGGCGCTCCGTGCGGAACCTGCCCCTTCTGAATTGACTCCCTCTCAACTATGTTCGTGTGTCGACGGGGTGTCAGGGGGAAGTGCTCTGCGGGTCTGCGACGGGCGGGCCCGGGAGGCCGTCCCCTGTGTTCCACGCCCCCGACTTTCGATGGCGGGGAGAGTCTCCGGGGGGAGACGTCATTACCGGGGGAACATTCATGCACACTCACAATTCGCATTGGTCGTCCACGTCGGCCCTTTCACCAGGCGGCGCGGTCGGTACGGCGGTGGGCAACGGACGTGGCGAAAGCGCGCGGACGGCCCCACTGCGGGTGGACGCACAGCGCAATCTGGAGCATGTACTGCGGGCGGCGCGCGAGGTGTTCGGCGAGCTGGGTTACGGCGCGCCGATGGAGGACGTGGCGCGGCGCGCGCGGGTCGGGGTCGGCACGGTGTACCGGCGCTTCCCGAGCAAGGACGTCCTGGTGCGGCGGATAGCCGAGGAGGAGACGTCCCGGCTGACCGATCAGGCGCGGGCGGCGCTCGGCCAGGAGGACGAGCCGTGGTCGGCGTTGTCGCGCTTCCTGCGGACGTCCGTGGCGTCCGGCGCCGGGCGGCTGCTGCCGCCGCAGGTGCTGCGGGTCGGCGTCGCGGAGGACGAAGCCGAGGGCGTGCCGGCCGACGAGGCGCGGGTGCCCCAGCAGCGGACCCAGTCGGGCGGCGGTGAACTGCGGCTCGTCGCGGGCGACGGCACGACGGCCGCCGTCGACGACGCCGGAGCGGCGGCGCTGCTCGAGGTCGTGGGCCTGCTGGTGGAGCGGGCGCGGGAGGCGGGCGAACTGCGCACCGACGTGTCGGTGTCGGACGTGCTGCTGGTCATCGCGACGGCGGCGCCCTCGCTGCCGGATCCGGCTCAGCAGGCGGCAGCCTCGGCGCGGCTGCTGGACATCCTGCTGGAGGGTCTGAGGTCGCGTCCCTCTTCGTGAGGGCCTGGCCCGGTGGCGTCGGCGGCATCCGGGCTCGGGCCTGGTCGCGTCGGCGGCATGGGGGCCGGTGGCTCGAAAGGGTGACGGTGGGCGGGGGTGGCGGGTGACCCTCGCCCTCGTCCACCGCGCCGGATATGCGCGATATTCCCGACAGGGAGATCAACTGCTGCCCATGGCACGACAGTTGAACCTTCCCCGAACGGGTGGAACCTAGTACTGGATTGCGCCGGGTCCCCACGGACGAGTGGACGGCCCGTCGCACGGGGTTCTGAACAAAAGCCAATATGGCACTCTGACCCGGTGGTCAGGACTGGTTGGGCCGGCGGCGGGGGCTTTCCGCAATGAGGGTTGACGGTGGGGACGACTCGCTCGGTCCATCCGGTGACGGTGACACGGAGGCCGACGGCCTGACCTCACCGCAGGTGCCGAGCCAGGGTGGACGCGCGAGCGGGCACCTGGGCGGTCCGACAGGCGGCCGCCCGGGCGGCCCGGTGGCCCGTCCGCCGCTGCGCCCGCTCGACGACCCGTCCGAGGGCAGCGTTCCGGCCCAGCGCGAGCGGCGGTCCGAGGTCGTCCTGCCGCCGCCGCGGGACCTGCCGCCGGCCGACACCGACCTGATCGACCGGATGCGCTCGGGCGACGACACGGCGTACGAGGAGCTGTACCGGCGGCACGCCGACGCCGTGCGCCGCTACGCCCGCACCTGCTGCCGGGACGCGCACACCGCCGACGACCTCACCGCCGAGGTCTTCGCCCGCATGCTCCAGGCTGTGCGCGGCGGCTCAGGACCCGAGTACGCCGTCCGTGCCTACCTCCTCACCTGCGTCCGGCGGGTGGCCGCCGGCTGGACGCGGTCGGCGAAGCGGGAGCAACTCGTCGACGACTTCGCGGTGTTCGCCGCGCAGTCCACCCGCTCCTCCGAAGCCGCCGACGACACGGCGCCCATCGGCTCCTTCGGATCGGGCCTGGAGCTGGGCGCCGACGTGCGCGCGATGCACGAGGCCGAGCAGTCCATGGCCATGCAGGCCTTCCGCTCGCTGCCCGAGCGCTGGCAGGCGGTGCTGTGGCACACCGAGGTCGAGGACGAGTCGCCGAGCGAGGTCGCCATGCTCTTCGGCCTCGACGCCAACGGCACGCGCGTGCTCGCCAGCCGCGCCCGTGAGGGCCTCAAGCAGGCCTACCTCCAGGCCCATGTCAGCGCCACCCTCACCAGCGACGAGGAGTGCGCCGGCTACGCCGACCAGCTCGGCACGTACGCCCGCCGCAGGCTGCGCACCCGGGCCGAACGGGGGCTGCGCAAGCACCTGGAGGAGTGCGCCAAGTGCCGGCTGGCCGCCCTCCAGATCGAGGAGGTCGCCAGCAGCATCCCCGCCGTCGTGCCGGTCGCGGTCATCGGCTGGTTCGGCGCCGCCGGGTACGCCAAGGCGATGGCGCTCATCGCCGGCGGCGCCGGTGCGGGGGCGGCGGGCGCCGCGGGCGCGGCCGCCGCGGCGAGCGGTTCGTCGAGCGGAGCGGGCGCGGGTGGCGGAGCGCTGGCCTCGGAGGGGCTGGGCGCCCCCGTGAAGGCCGGGATCGCGGCCGGTGTGGTCGCGGTGGCGGCCGCCGCGGTGGTCCTCGCGCTCGTCGGCCACGGCGGTCCCGCGGAGCAGCCGAAGGCCGGACCCCCGGCGTCCGCGCCGGCGCCGGTCGCGCAGCCCGACGACCCGGCACCCGCCCCGACGGCGACGCCGACGAAGGAGCGCGCGCCGGAGCCCCCGGCGATCGTCGCCGCGGCCGCCCCGACCCCGACCCGCGCCCCCGAGCCGACGCCCACGCCGACCCCCACGCCCAGCCCGACACCCACCCCCGTCCCGACCCCGACGCCCACCCCGGCCCCCACACCCACGCCGACGCCGGCCCCCACGCCGCCGCCCGTCCCGGTCGTCTATCCGCTGAACGGGCTGTCCTTCGACGTCAGCGGTGACGGAACCGGACCCGAGATCCGGCTCGGCGGCAGCAGCTGGGTGTGGCAGCGGTACGGGCTGTCCATCGCGGACCGGCGGTACGAGCGCGGGGTGACCGTGCACGGCGACTCCTCGGTCACCGTCGACCTCAACCGGGCGTGCACCTCCTACGACGCGCTCGTCGGCGTCGACGACCTGACGATGAAGCTCGGCAAGGTCTCCTTCGCCGTCTATGCCGACGGGCGCCGGGTCTGGGCGTCCGGGGTGATCAAGGGCGGCGACCCGGCCGTGCCCGTGCATGTGAATCTGGCCGGCCGCACCACCGTGCGTCTGGTGGTCGAGCCGCACGGTGGTCTCGACTCGGTGGCGCTCGCGGACTGGGCGGACTCCGACTTCACCTGCTCGTAGGCGCGGTCGCGGTCTCGGCCGGCGGTCCGGCCGGGTGGTCGCACACGCCGTGCGTTAGCTCGCGCAGGGCGTCGGTCACCGCCAGGGGCGTGCCCAGGGCGCGCTCGGCCGCGTAACGCTCGGCGCCCAGGGCGTCGCGGGCGGCGGCGTCGGTCAGCTCGGCCCGGACGTACTGCGGGGCGGGGCGCGGGTGGGGGCCGAGGAGGGCGTCGGCGGCCGCCAGCAGACGGGTCGCGCGCGGGTGGTCCCCGAGCTGGGTCAGCAGGTACGCCGCGCTGTCCAGGATCGACGACGTGACCGCCTCGGCGCACTGGTCGGCCACCGCCTGGCGCAGTGTGTCGGCGAGCATCGGCAGGCCGTGCTCGGGGCCGGACTCGGCGGCGGTGAGGTCCGCGTCGAGCATGTTCAGCGCCGCCGTGAACTGGGGCGGCGGGGTGCCCATCCCGGCCGCCACGCGTACCTCGTCGCAGAGCACGCGCGCGTGGGCCACTTCCCCCTCGTGCAGCGCGATGTGGGAGCGCAGCAGGAGGACGAACGCGCGGACGTCGGGCACGCCGTAGCGGTCGGCGGCGCTGTTCGCCTCGTCCAGCGCGGTCAGGGCGCCCTCGACATCGCCCGAGCGGTAGGAGATCTCCGCGAGCCGGGCGATGAGGAACGGCGACTCGGCGTACGCCCCGACCTCGTAGGCGAGGCGCAGCGCCTCGCGGTACTCCCGCTCCGCCTCGGCCAGACGGCCGCGCGCCATCTCCGCCTCGCCGGCCGCGCCGCACACCTGGGCGCGCATCCAGCGGTCGCCGACGCGCAGGCTGAGCACGCGCAGCTCCGCCAGGTCGTCGTCCACGCCGTGCAGCCCGCCGGGTGAGTCGACGACCATGTGGGTGCGGAACATCAGGGCGCAACCGAGCTCCCAGTCGCCGCCGTGCAGGCGGCAGTTGGCGACGGCCCGGTCCAGGACCCCCCGAACGTCGACCATGTCCCGCATCTGGAAGGCCGTCAGCGGCCACAGCAGGCCGGGCATCCGCGCCGCCTGGGGGCCGCCCGGCTCGTAGTCGGCGCGCAGGCGGACCAGGTACTCCTGGTAGCGCGGGTCCGCCGCGAGGTCCTTCGGCTCGGACTCCGACAACAGGAACAGGTTCAGCATCCGCAGATTCATCCGCTGCGCGTGCCGGGGGTGGGCCTCCTCCGTGGCGGCGGGCGTTCCGAGCAGGGCGTCGACGGGGTCCAGGGCGGCCATGCGGGCGGTGAGGTCGACGGGGACGGTGAACGGCACTGCGGGCCCGGTCTCCCGGAGGGTGTCCAGGACGGCGCCGAGGCGCAGGGTCCGGTCGCTCCACTCGGCGCCCTCGTGGCGGTAGTTGCGCAGCCACCAGAACCATCCCGTGGCGAGACAGAGGGCGATGGCCTCCTCCTCGTCGCCCGACGTGAGCGCGCGCTGGAGGGCCACGCGGATGTTGTCCAGTTCGGTCTCCAGGCGGGAGATCCACAGGAGTTGCCCGGCCGAGCGCAGCAGCGGGTCGGCCCGCTCGACGAGCGCGCGCACCCACGCGCGGTGGCGCCGTCGGGCCGCCGCGCGGCACCGGGGGAGCTCGGCGGCGCGTTCGGTGGCGTACTCGTGGATCGTCTCCAGCATGCGGTAGCGCATGCCGCCTCCGTCGCCCCGCTCGCACGGCGCGGCGACGACCAGGGACTTGTCGACGAGCGCGCCGACCAGGTCCGCGACCGGGCCGGTGCACACGGCTTCCGCCGCCTCCAGGTCCCAGCCGCCCGCGAACACGGACAGCTCGCGCAGCAGTGTGCGCTCCGGCTCGTCGAGCAGGTCCCACGACCAGTCGACGACGGCACGCAGGGTCTGCTGGCGGGGCAGGACCGTGCGGCTGCCCGAGGTGAGGAGACGGAAGCGGTCGTCGAGGCGGTCGGCGATCTGGCGCGGGGTGAGCAGCCGGAGCCGGGCGGCGGCCAGTTCGATGGCGAGCGGCAGTCCGTCCAGCCGCCGGCAGATCTCCGCGATCGCCTCCTCGTCCCGCAGGGCGGCTGCCGCGTCGGGGCGGACGGCGGTCGCGCGCTCGGTGAAGAGGCGGTGCGCCTGCTCGGGGAGGAGGGGCTCGACCGGGCGGACCGACTCGCCGGGGACGCCCAGGGGTTCACGGCTGGTGGCGAGGATCGTGAGCCCGGGGCAGCGGGTGAGGAGGGTCTCGGCGAGGGCGGCGGCCGCGCCGATGACATGTTCGCAGTTGTCAAGGATCAGGAGTTGGCTGCGCGGGGCGCAGTACTCGACGAGCAGGGCGACCGGGTCGTCCTGCGGGGACGTCAGCTCGGTGGTCATCAGGACGGTCTCGCGCAGACCGAGGGCACTGACCACCGCGCCCGGCACCGCCTCCGGCCGGTCGAGCGGCGCCAGCTCGGCCAGCCACGCCTGCGGAAGCCCGGCGGCGGCTTCCTCGGCGAGGCGGGTCTTCCCGGAGCCGCCCGGTCCGGTGAGCGTGACGAGACGGGCCCTGTGCACTTCGGAACGGATGGCGTCGAGCTCGGGTTCCCGGCCCACGAAGGAGGTGAGTCGCGGACGGATGTTGCCGGTGCGCTCGGGAAGTTGGAGCGGTGTACGGGGCGTCGGCGGTGCAACCGGTCCGGGGCTGTGGGCCGGTGGGGTGCCGTGGGCCGGTTCCGGGCGGTTGAGGAGTTCGGTGTGCAGGGCGCGCAGGTGCGGGCCGGGGTCGGTGCCGAGGCCGTCGGCGAGGGTGCGGCGGGCGGTCTCGTACGCGGCGAGGGCATCGGCTTCGCGGCCGGTGTCGCGCAGGGCGCGGATGAGGAGGGCGTGCAGCGGCTCGTCGTACGGGTGCGCCGCGGCCAGTTCGGTCAGGCGCGGTACGGCTTCGCGGGCGCGGCCGAGGAGGAGGTCCGCCTCGGCACGGGCGCGGGTGGCCTCCATCCGGAGCGCCTCCGGGCGGGTGGCCGCGGTGCGGTCGGGGAGGTCGGCGAGGGCGGGGCCGCGCCACAGGGCGAGGGCGTCGTCCAGGGTGCGGGCGGCCGTGGGGGCGTCACCTCGTCCCAGCGCTTCGTTGCCCCGGCGTACGAGACGTTCGAAGACGAAGAGGTCGACGTCGTCCTCGGTCGCGGCGAGGGCGTACCCGCCCGGGGCGGAGGTGACGCTGTCCTTGCCGACGGCACGGCGGAGACGGCCGATCAGGGCCTGGAGGGCGGCCGGGGCGTCCTGGGGCGGGGTATCGCCCCACACCTCGTCGATGAGGGTCTCCGGGGCGGTGAGCCGGCCCGGGCGCAGGGCCAGGGCCGTGAGGAGGGCGCGGAGCCGGGCACCGGGAACGGGTACGGCGTCGCCCTGGTCGTCCGCTGTCTGGGTGACGCCCAGAATTCTGTACCGCACTCGCTCATTGTCACCGGGGGTGAGGCGTGGGGCACGGGGTTTGTGGGCGGTGGGTCTCTCACCCTCCGGAGGAGACCGCCCGCCGCTGGGGCGCGATGCCCGCCGGTACGGCACGCGCGCGTGCCGGTGTGCCCGTCCAGCAGGTGCCCCTGCGGGACAGCAGACGGCGGAGCCAGAGTTCCAGGGAGACCAGGTCGGCCAGGCCGTCCAGGGGGAGGGGTTCGCCCGCCGCGGCGGCCCTGAGGGCCTTGCGGACCACTCTCGCCTCGATCAGGCCCGCCTCCGCGAGGAGGGGCGCCTCGAAGAGGGTGAGGAGGGGGTCCATCGCCATGCGCAGGCCCGCCCGGGCCGCCGCGGTGGCGGACGCCTGGGAGGGGGCGCCCCAGCCGGGCGGGAGGTCGGTGACGCCGGCGCCCTTGAGGACGGTGCGCAGGATCGCGGCCCGCGCCCCCGGTTGCACGCGCAGGGTCTCGGGGAGCGCGCGGCAGGCGCGGACGACCTGGTTGTCGAGGAACGGCGCGTGCAGTCGCTGGGAGCGGATCTCGGCGGCCTGTTCCAGGACGCGCAGGTCCATGGCGTGCCTGGCGAGGGCGGCGCGGGCCCGGTAGTCGCCCGGACGCTGGCCGGGTCCCACGCCGGTGCGGTGCGCGGCCCCCTGCAGGCGAACCGATACTTCAGCCAGCGCCTCCCCCGTCAGCCAGCGCGCGGCGGGGCCCGCTCCACCCCAGGTGAGGGCCGCCAGGGAGGCCCCTACGGCACCTGAGGCGTCGTCGGAGCTGAAGCTTCGGTGCAGGAGGTGTTCGGCCAGGCCCTCCACGCCCGCGCGGTACGACGTACGGGCCAGCCGGCGGGCCGCGCCGTACACGCGCGCGGGGACGAGCACCGAGCCGTCGGCCTTCGTCAGCGCCGCCACCGGGCGCACCAGATGACGGCGTTTGCGGTCCATCAACAGATCCGCGAGGCGGGCCGGGTGGGCGTCCAGCACCTGGCGGGCGCCATAGCCCGTGAAGTGGTCCGCGCTGCCCGCCGCGAGGCGCGCCCGGTGGCGGGCGGCCGTGACCAGGCTCGGGCCGGGTTCGTCGGTCAGCGGGCCGTCCAGGTCGGCGTACGGCAGGGCCTCCTCGCCGCCGGCCACTACGACGTGGTGCAGGCGCGGGTTGGCCGCGAGGGTGCCGGCCCGTTCCAGCTCGGCCTCGCGTCCGCCGACGGCCAGGTCGTTGAAGGTGACGGCCAGCAGCCGCTCCCCCGCGCCCGTGCCGTGCCCCAGCAGCGTGCCCGGCATGCCGGGCAGACCCGCCGCGAGGAGCGCCAGCGTGCCGGAGGCCGGACCGCCGGACAGGTCGGCGCCGATGCCCGGAACGGGCATCCCGCGCGCGGCACGCCGTTCCGCGGGCCCCATGCCGGGCACGGGGCCCGGGTCGATGTCGGGGACGTGCCGGGGCGCGGCCAGACGCGCGCGTACCGCCTCGATGAGCGCGTCGCGTACGGCGCCGACGGCGCTGTCCGGGTCGGCGAGGGGCGCCGCCACGGCGAGCGAGGCGACCTGCTCGTACCCGGCGATCTCACGGGCCCCGGCGCGAAGGATCAGCGCGTGCCCCGGCGGAATGCGGTGCACGCCGTCGTACGGGGTGGAGTCGTGCAGAGCGGCCGGTACGTCGGGGGCGGCGAGGAGCGCCGCCAGGTGGCCGAAGTCGAGGTTGGCCTCGACGAGGTCGGCCAGCGGCAGCGCGGCCGTCGCGTACGCCGTGCCACCGGCCCAGGGGGTGTGGAACACCGGGCGCGCGCCCGCCAGATCGCCGCAGACGGTGATGCGCCGGCCGACCTGGACGATCGCCGTGTAGCTGCCCGGCCAGGCCGTCAGATGCCGAAGTGCCCCTCCGCGCGCGGCGAACAGTCCGATGCGCAGCTGTTCGTCGGTCGCGCCGCAGGTGCCGAGGACCGCGACCCGGGTCTGGGCGTCGGCCTTCACCACCCGCACCTCGTCGGGGCGCCAGTCGCCGACGGCCCACAGCGGATCGGGGTCGCCCCACAGGAGTTGGGAGCCGACCGGGTGCAGGGTCTCGCCGTCGTCGCCGACCCGCCCGCCGTACGCCGCGTCGTCGTCGTGACGGCCGTCGCGAGCAACGGACCC
This sequence comes from Streptomyces sp. NPDC058295, assembly GCF_042880655.1. Taxonomy (NCBI): domain Bacteria; kingdom Bacillati; phylum Actinomycetota; class Actinomycetes; order Kitasatosporales; family Streptomycetaceae; genus Streptomyces; species Streptomyces sp. NPDC058295. The sequence continues at coordinate 15,649 of NZ_JBHVYO010000074.1, read as the reverse complement.
GCCCAGCGCGCCCGCGGCGGTGCTGCTCCATCCCACCAACCACCGCATGGACGCCTCCACAGGCTGTGGACAACCGAGTGCACCGTACGAACGGTTCACCATGCTGCCACGAAGAACGCGCTGCAGAAGGAGGCGGCGCCGCTCACGATCCGGGGACTGCGCCCGTGTCAACTCGTCGGCGACTCCGGGGGAGTCCCTGCGCACCCCGGTGTCTGCGACGTGAATGCGCCCCCGGTACGCTCCCCCAAGACGCCCTGCGCGCCCTCGATTTCCGTGGTGGGAGGCCTTGTCCCCCACGGAACACAGGGGCGGTTTTCGGCCAAATCCCCGTTGTGCGCCGCGCGTCGAGAACGTCCCGCGCAGGCTTCGCGCACGCTCCGTACACACACGCGTGCCCTGTAAGGCTCGCGCCGGCCCGGGAGACGGACGCCGCCTCCCGGACCGTTCCGCCGCCCGCGGGGATGAAGGCGGCGGTGTCCCCCAGCCCACTGGATCCAGTACAGCGGGCCGACCCACGCACGGCCCATGGAACCGCTCCCCCGGTGGCCGGAGAAGAGCGCACGGCCGGGCGCACGGCCACACAGCGGGGGCACGCCGCGACGGTCCGTACCGGCGTCCCGGCATTCGTACGGACCACAATCCCGCCAACCGGAAGAATGCCCCTTAACGCTTGGGATGCGGCGAACTACGCTGGGTTTACGAATGCCGCATGGTTATGCCAGCGCGGCAGCCGTCTGTGTCGAGGGGTGGCGCAATGTCCAGGGAGCAACGCGGGCCGAACGAAAAACTCGGCGCCGTTCTCGCCCTCGCGGGAATCAGCAACGCAGGACTCGCGCGACGCGTCAACGATCTTGGCGCTCAACGCGGGTTGACTCTTCGCTACGACAAGACGTCCGTGGCGCGCTGGGTGTCGAAGGGCATGGTGCCGCAGGGCGCCGCGCCCCACCTCATCGCGGCCGCCATCGGTCAGAAGCTCGGCCGTCCGGTGCCGCTCCACGAGATCGGCCTGGCGGACGCGGATCCCGCGCCCGAAGTGGGCCTCGCCTTCCCCAGGGACGTCAACCAGGCCGTGCGCTCCGCCACGGAGCTCTACCGCCTCGACCTCGCCGGCCGCCGGGCCGGTTCCGGGGGCATCTGGCAGTCGCTGGCCGGATCGTTCGCAGTAAGCGCGTACGCGACGCCCGCCTCACGGTGGCTGATAACCCCGGCCGACAGTTCGGTGGCGCGCGACGCACACCTCGTGGAGGAGTCCGGCGCACCGCTCAAAGTCGGCCACAGTGATGTGCAGAAGCTCCGCGAGGCCGCCGAGGACGCCAGACGCTGGGACTCCAAGTACGGAGGCGGCGACTGGCGTTCGTCCATGGTGCCGGAGTGCCTGCGGGTGGAGGCGGCTCCGCTGCTGCTCGGCGCTTACTCCGACGAGGTCGGCCGGGCCCTGTTCGGAGCGAGCGCCGAACTGACCCGGCTCGCGGGGTGGATGGCCTTCGACACCGGTCAGCAGGAGGCCGCGCAGCGCTACTACATCCAGGCGCTGCGGCTCGCCCGCGCGGCGGCCGACGTACCCCTCGGGGGGTATGTGCTGGCCTCCATGTCCCTCCAGGCCACCTATCGCGGCTTCGGCGACGAGGGTGTCGATCTCGCGCAGGCGGCCCTGGAGCGCAACCGGGGGCTGGCCACGGCCCGCACGATGAGTTTCTTCCGGCTCGTCGAGGCACGCGCGCACGCCCGCGCCGGGGACGCGCATGCCGCCGGCGCGGCGCTGAAGGCCGCCGAGGGCTGGCTCGAGCGGTCCCGTGACGGCGATCATGACCCGTCCTGGCTGGGCTTCTACTCCTACGACCGGTTCGCCGCCGACGCCGCCGAGTGCTACCGCGACCTGAAGGCTCCGCGTCAGGTGCGGAGGTTCACCGAGCAGGCGCTGTCGCAGCCGACGGAGGAGTTCGTCCGGTCGCACGGACTGCGGCTCGTCGTCTCGGCGGTCGCCGAACTGGAGTCGGGGAACCTCGACGCCGCCTGCGCACAGGGGGTGCGGGCCGTGGAGGTGGCCGGGCGTATCTCCTCCGCCCGCACCACCGAGTACGTCAAGGATCTTCTGCATCGGCTGGAGCCCTACGGCGACGAACCCCGGGTGGTGGAACTGCGCGAGCGGGCCCGTCCCCTGCTGATGACTCCGGCGTAGGACGGCGCGGGGCGGCGGGACCCGCACGACGCCCGACCCGGGTTTGAAGGCACTGTCAGTGGCGCAGTGCACTATCGAAGCCGGGAGGTGGTGTGCGTGTCGAAGATCGCTTACGACTGTGATGTGCTCGTGGTCGGCGGGGGCATCGTCGGGCTGTCCACGGCGTACGCGGTCACGCGTGCCGCGCCGGGTACGCGGGTGACGGTGCTGGAGAAGGAGCCCGGGGTCGCCCGGCACCAGACGGGGCGCAACAGCGGGGTCATCCACAGCGGGATCTACTACCGGCCGGGGTCGCTGAAGGCGCGGTACGCGGTGCGCGGCGCGGCGGAGCTGACGAAGTTCTGCGCGGAGTACGGCATCGCGCACTCCGTCACCGGCAAACTGATCGTCGCCACGGACCGGGCCGAGCTGCCCCGGCTGCACGCCCTGGTGCAGCGCGGCCGGGAGAACGGGATTCCGGTCCGGGAACTGGGCGCCGCCCAGATCGCGGAGTACGAGCCCGAGGTCCGGGGACTCGCCGCCATACGCGTACGGACGACGGGGATCTGCGACTACACGGCCGTCGCACGGCAGCTGGGCCGGGCCTCCGGGGCGGAGATCCGGTACGGCGCGCGGGCCGTGCGGATCGACCGGCGGCCGGAGCGCGGGGCGGCGGTGCTCACCGCGCGCGGGGACGTCGTACGGGGGCGGGTGCTGGTGAACTGCGCCGGGCTGTACTCCGACGAGGTCGCCCGGCTGACGGGGGACGAACCGGAGGTGCGGATCGTGCCGTTCCGGGGCGAGTACTACGAGCTGGCGCGACCGGAGCTGGTGCGCGGGCTGGTGTACCCGGTGCCCGATCCGGCGTTCCCGTTCCTCGGCGTCCATCTGACCAGGGGGATCGACGGGAGCGTGCACGTCGGCCCCAACGCCGTGCCGGCGCTGGCCCGGGAGGGGTACGGCTGGGGCGTCGTACGGCCCCGCGAGGCGATGGCGACGGCGGCCTGGCCCGGGGTGTGGCGAATGGGCCGGCAGCACTGGCGGTACGGGGTCGGGGAGCTGCGGCGGTCGGTGTCGAAGGGTGCGTTCGTGGACGCGGTGCGCCGGCTGCTGCCGGCGGTGGAGGAGGGGGACCTGGTGCGGGCGGCGGCCGGGGTGCGGGCACAGGCGGTGCTGCGGGACGGCACTCTGGTGGACGACTTCCTGATACGGGAGGGGCCGCGGACGGTCCATGTGCTGAACGCTCCCTCGCCGGCGGCCACCGCCGCACTGCCGATCGGCCGTGAAGTGGCCCGCCGGGCCCTGGGAGCGCTGACCGACGCGTGAGCGGCGGGGTACCGCGCCCGCAGAGGCGGCGGTCGGGTGCCGGGCTCGCGGGCGCGGCAGGCACCGGGAGCCGACCCGTAAAATCGACACCACTGTGTCTGATTCCGTGAGCACCCCCGAAGCCCCCCAGCCCTTTCCCGGTGGCGAGCACCACCCGGGCGAGTCCGTTCGGCACACCCGGGCCAAGGGAGAACCCAGGTTCCCCGACGGGCCCAAGGCCGATCCCGCCGGGTCGCACTTCGAGCGGCGGATCCGGAGCTTCCAGCCCCGGCGCAGCCGGGTGACGGCCGGGCAGGCGGACGCGTTGCAGCGGCTGTGGGCCCAGTGGGGGCTCGACATCGACGGGCACGCCGTCGACCTCGCCGAGCTGTTCGGCGACGACCGTCCCGTCGTGCTGGAGATCGGCTTCGGCATGGGTGAGGCGACCGCGCAGATGGCGGCCGCCGACCCGGACACCGGCATCCTCGCGGTGGACGTGCACACCCCCGGCCAGGGGAATCTGCTCAACCTCGCGGACCGCACCGGGCTGACCAACGTCCGGGTGGCCAACGGGGACGCGATCATCCTGCTGCGCGAGATGCTGCCGGCGGACTCGCTCGACGGACTGCGCGTCTACTTCCCCGACCCCTGGCCGAAGAAGCGCCACCACAAGCGGCGCCTGATCCAGCCCGAGTTCCTCGACCTGGCCGCGACGCGGCTGAAGCCGGGCGCGACCGTGCACTGCGCCACGGACTGGGAGCCGTACGCCGAGCAGATGCTCGAGGTACTCACCGCGCACCCCCACTTCGAGAACACCCGGGCCGACGGCGGGTTCGCGCCCCGGCCCGAGTTCCGGCCGCTGACCCGTTTCGAGGGACAGGGACTGGACAAGGGTCACGTCGTGAACGATCTGCTCTTCCGTCGCGTACAGCATCGCGTCCGGCCCGGGAATCGCTGACCCCCCAAGGGGCCGATCAACAAGATCGACCAAAGGATCGCCGACCGGCCTCCCCCTCCACCACAGTCCTCTCCCTCGTTAGGGTCGATGCCGTGGCCATCAGTCCTCCGTTTCCGCCCTGTCCGCCGCATCCCGGCGGCGCACCCGAGGACGGTGTGCTCCGGCACGCTCACTGGTGGCAGCGGTGGGGGTCCCGCCGGGGCCGAGCGCGGCCGAGAACTTGGGGGAGGGTGCGGTACGGGGCGCTGATCACCCTGCTCACGCTGTCGGGCCTGGTCATCCTCGCGCTGGTGCGCGAACAGACCGGTACGGAAGGGTTCCTGGTCGGGCTCGGGCTCGCCGTGCTGCCCGTGCCGCTGCTGGTCGCCGCCTTCCGATGGCTGGACCGGGTGGAGCCGGGACCCTGGCGGAACCTGGTCTTCGCCTTCGCCTGGGGCGCGTGCGCGGCAGCGCTGATAGCCATCATCGCCAACAGTTTCGCGACCAGATGGATAGCCACCGCGACCGCCGACCCGTCCAGCGCGGACACCCTCGGGGCGACCGTCATAGCGCCGATCGTCGAGGAGTCCGCGAAGGCCGCCGCCGTCCTGCTGCTGTTCCTCTTCCGCAGGCGGGACTTCACCGGGATCGTCGACGGCGTGGTCATAGCCGGGGTCACCGCCACCGGCTTCGCCTTCACCGAGAACATCCTCTACCTCGGCACCGCCTTCGGCACCGACCAGCTCACGGGCGACACCGGCATCGCCTCGGTCACCGCCGCGACCTTCTTCGTCCGCGTCGTCATGTCGCCGTTCGCGCACCCCCTGTTCACCGTCCTGACCGGCATCGGCTTCGGCGTCGCCGCGCTCTCCGGGGACCGCCAGCACCTGCGGCGGGTGCTGGTCCCGCTGGGCGGGCTGCTCCTCGCGATGGGCATGCACGCCCTGTGGAACGGCTCCTCGTCGTTCGGCGAGTTCGGGTTCTTCGCGGTGTACGCGGCGATCATGGTTCCCGCGTTCGGGCTGCTGACCTGGCTGGTGGTGTGGACGCGGCAACGCGAGCTGCGCACCGTACGCGAGGAGCTGCCCGCCTACGCGGCCGCCGGCTGGCTCACCCCGGCCGAGCCTTACGCGCTCGGCTCGATGCGGGCCCGGCGACTGGCCCGGGAGTACGCCGGCCGGCACCTCGGCAGGCCGGCCGCGCGGGAGGTCGCGCGGTACGAGGCGTACGCGACGTCCCTCGCGTTCCTGCGGCACCGCGGCCGACGGGGGCGGGCCGGCGCGGACTTCCTCGTACGCGAGCGGGAGTTGCTCAACGAACTGTGGCGGCGGACGGACGTCGCCCGGCCCGCGCTGGACCACGCCGCCCGGATGACGGCCCCGCCGGTACGGGTGGCCGCGCCGCCCTGGCCGGTCTACGGGGCGTACGGGTACGGCCAGGGTCCGGCCCACGGCCAGGACCAGGCCCAGGGCCAGGGCCACGGCGCCGGATTCGGCCATCCCACGGCTCCGGTGTACGGCAGTCCGGCGGCACCGTCGTACGGGTACGGGTACGGCTATGGGTCCGGGTACCCCGCGGCACACGTCCCCGGCCCCGGACACGGCCCCACGCACGGACCCGGACCCGGGTATCCGGCGGGACCGTATCCCGCTCCCCACCCGCACCGGTAGGCCGGGGCAGGCAGGGCCGGGGCCCGGGTCGGGTCAGGCCGAGGCGCGGGTCAGCCGGATGATCTCCTGTGCCGTCAGTTCCAGCTGCGCCACCCCCAGCAGCGCCGGCAGCTGCTCGACCGTCCGCGCGGAGGCGATCGGCGCGGCCACCGTGGGCTGCGCGGCGAGCCACGCCAGGGCGACCGTGGGGATCCGGGTGTCGTGGGCCTGGGCGATCTCGTCCAGGGCGGTGAGGACGTTCCGGCCCCGCTCCGTGTCGAGGTGCTTGGCGGCGCCGGCCGCGCGGGCGCTCTCCACGGTCGTACCGGGCCGGTACTTGCCGGTGAGGAAGCCGGCGGCGAGGGCGAAGTACGGGACGGCGGCGAGGCCGAAGCGGGCGGCGAGGCCCTGGAGACCGCCCTCGTAGGTGTCGCGGGAGACCAGGTTGTAGTGGGGCTGGAGGGCGACGTACCGGGCCAGGCCCTCGCGGTCGGAGAACTCCAGGGACTCCTGGAGGCGCTCGGGCGTGATGTTGGAGGCGGCGATGTGCCGCACCTTGCCCGCCCGCACCAGTTCGTCGAGCGCGCCGAGGATCTCCTCGACGGGCACCTCGGGCTTGTCGAAGTGCGTGTAGTAGAGGTCGATGTGGTCGGTGCCCAGACGGCGGAGCGAGGCGTCGGCGGCGGCCTTGATGTTGTCGGCGGACAGGCCGGGGAACTCGGGGTGCTGGCTCACCTTGGTGGCGATCACGACGTCGTCGCGGTTGCCCCGGGCCTGCAGCCACCTGCCGATGATGGTCTCGGACTCACCACCGCTGTTGCCCTCGATCCACGCCGAGTAGGAGTCGGCGGTGTCGACGAAGTTGCCGCCCGCGGCCGCGTAGGCGTCGAGCACGGCGAAGGAGGCCGTCTCGTCGGCGGTCCAGCCGAAGACGTTGCCGCCGAGGGAGAGCGGGAAGACCTCGAGGTCGGAGGAGCCGAGCTTGCGAAGAGAAGTCATGTTCTGTCTCAACGGGCATCGACGGCCCGCCCATTCCGGGCGTGACGCGAAGAACGTGTGAACAGCACGCATGACCGGCACACACCGGCAGCCCCGACGCGGAGGGCGTCAGGGCTGCGGGGTGGATCAACGTGTCCGGAGGAACGGCTCAGGACGAACGGCTCAAGGGAGACGGCTCAGGGGTTGAGGCCCTTGCCGCGCAGCCAGGCCGCCGGGTCGATGCCGTCGGCGCTGCCGCCGGGGTGGACCTCGAGGTGGAGGTGGGCCCCGGTCACGTTCCCGGTCGCGCCCACCCGGCCGATCACATCACCGGTGGCGACCTTCTGGCCGACACTGACGCTGATCGACGACTGGTGGCAGAACCACAGCTCGGTGCCGTCGTCCAGGGTCAGGATGGTGCGGTAGCCGTAGGAACCGGCCCAGCCGGCCTCGGTGATGGTGCCGCTGTGGACGGCCTTGATGAGCGTGCCCGTCGGCGCGGCGAAGTCGAGACCCGTGTGGTAGCCGGAGGACCAGAGCGAACCGGCCTGACCGAAGGTCGAGGTGATGGTGTACGAGGAGGTCGGCAGCGTGTACTGCTTGGCCAGTTCGGCCAGGCGCGCGGCCTCGGCCTTGGCGGCTGCTTCCTCGGCGGCCTTCTTCTTCGCGGCGGCGGCCTTGGCCTCCGCCTCCTTCTCGGCCTTGGCGGCGGCGTCGGACTCGGCCTTGGCGGCCGCGGCGAGGGCCTTGACCTCGACCTGGGACTGCTGCGACTCGGCCTGCGCCATGATCCGGCTGCGCAGCGCCTCGCCGGCGTCGGAGGTGCTCTCCTCGGTGTCCACGGCGGTCTCGGAGCCGAAGCTGGCGAGGGCCGGCGCGGCTTCCGGGGCGGGCTCGTCGTCGGTGATGAGCGAGCCCACGTTGGGCAGGTCCGGCATCGAGATGGAGACCGGGGCCTTGCCGGTGTTGGCACTGGCCATGCCACCCGCGCTGACGGCGGCTATGACGCCGACGCCGAGAACGGTGGAGCTGCGGGCGAATCCGCCGCCGCGCTGCTTGGCGACGCGGTGCTTGCCGCGTACCGGGCGAGTGGACTCCGCGGTGGGGTTCCACTCCTCCCAAGGTCCCTCGTCGGTGCGGTAGTCGCCGTAGCCGAAGGTCTCGGTGGACCGCTGGCTGGGCGCGTACGGGGCCTCGGGGGCAGGCGGGTTGGACGCCACGCGGGCGCACTCCTTTCCTTCCGTCGCCTACCGGGTTAGCTGACGGGTTCGGAGCGGGAAGGTCTCCTACGCGCGTATACCGGTCGTGGACTCTGCGAGTTCACGACGGCTTCCGCGTGATTCACCCCATGGTGGTGGTTCCCCGGTTCCCTTGCGGGATTCGGCACGTGCCGCACGGAGCCGACTCTGGTGCCGGCTGGGACGACCGCGCTGCGTTATCGAACGTTAATAGACCCGGGGGTGGGTTTCCAAGCTGTTCCTCTTGATCAACAACATTTCTGGCCTGGACTTTTGGGCTACCAGCGGTGAAAAACGGGCGAGTTGACCGCGCCTCGACATGCCCCGGAAACGCTTCATCAGTCACAGGAGTTTTGATGGTGACTCAGTCGTTATGCGCAGGGCGGTCGGCCGGTCACCAAGAGTGAGGAAGCAGGTCCTCTAAGCGGTCGGCGAAACGTCGACGGAAACGCCGAAGGCCGGAACCCTTTCGGATTCCGGCCTTCGGTTCATCAGTAGCGGGGACAGGATTTGAACCTGCGACCTCTGGGTTATGAGCCCAGCGAGCTACCGAGCTGCTCCACCCCGCGGCGATGAACACAACTGTACGCCATCAGCGGGACAGAAAGCACATCGGTTGATCCGCGGGGCCTCGGTGGCCTCAGAGGAGGTGGCGGTTCGGCTGCTTCGCCCGCTCCTCGTACTCCGGGAAGACGAGGACGTCGACGCCCCGGGCCGTCAGCAGACCGGTGCCGTCCGCCTCGGTGACGAAGGTGTCCGGCTCGCGCCAGGCCGTGACCACCCTGCGCACCCCCGCGTCGAGGATGAGGCGGGCGCAGGGGGCCGGGCGGGAGGAGCGGCGGGCGCACGGTTCGAGGCTGCTGTAGACGGTGGCGGTGGGCAGCCGGGGGTCGGCGGGGTCGAGCTTCGCGAGGGCGGCCTCCTCGGCGTGCACGACCGGGTCGCCGGCCTCGCGGGAGTGACCGCGCGCCAGTTCCGTGCCGTCGGCGGCCACGATCACCGCGCCGACGCTGAAGGCGGTCTCCGACGGCGGGCAGTCTGCGGCGAGTGCGCAGGCGAGGGCCAGCCAGTGCCGGTCGGCGGCGGCGGGCAGCGGTCCGGCACCGGGGGCGGTGGGCTCGTAGCGGTTCAGGACGACGTCCTCGATGCGCCGGGTCTCCACCAGACGCAGGCGTCCGCCCTGGTAGCCGCCCGGCCCGAACAGGCGGGGCGCGGCCGGATCGCCCACGAAGAGCGGGGCGAGGACGAGCTGGAGTTCGTCGGCGAGGCCCTGCCGGAGCAGCTGGGTGTGGATCGTTCCGCCGCCCTCGACCATGAGCCGCCGTACGCCGCGCACGTCGTGGAGGTGTTCGAGGAGGCGGCGCCAGTCCAGTTCGGGGCCGAGCGGGACGGCGTCCGCGGCGATGCCCAGCGCGCGCACCCGCTCGGCGCCCTTCTCCGTCGTGTACACGACCTTCTCGCCGCCCGTGTGCCAGAAGTTCGCCGCCGGGTCGAGGTCGCCGGAGCCGCTGACGGTGACCTTGAGGGGGTACGGCGGCAGTCCGGCGGCCACCCGGGCGGCGCGGCGCTCGGGGGAGTTCACGAGGAGCCGGGGGTTGTCGGCGCGGATCGTGCCGGCGCCGATGAGGATGGCGTCGACGGAGGCCCGCACCTCGTCGACGCGGTCGAAGTCGGCGCGGCTGGAGAGGAGCAGGCGCTCGGGCGTGGTGTCGTCCAGATAGCCGTCGAGGGAGACGGCGGCGGACAGCAGGACGTACGGGTACGGCATCGGCGCGGCTCTCCCTGGGATGACGGGCAGGGCTTGGTTCAAGTTTGAAACAAACTTACACTGGGGGCATGACGACTCGCTGGCTCACCCCCGAGGAGCAACGCGCCTGGCGCGCGTACGTTGCCGGCTACCTCCTCCTCGAGGACGCGATCGACCGGCAGCTCCAGCAGGACGCCGGCATGCCCCACCTGTACTACTCCATCCTCGCCAACCTCTCCGACATCCCCGAGCGGCGGCTGCGGATGACCGACCTCGCGGAGCGGCTGAAGATCACCCGCAGCCGGCTGACCTACGCGGTCTCCCGGCTGGAGAAGGACGGGCTGGTGCGGCGTGAGGACTGCCAGCAGGACAAGCGCGGCAGCGTCGCGGTCCTGACGGACGAGGGCATGACGGTGCTGGAGAACGTGGCGCCGGGCCATGCCGAAACCGTCCGCGCGGCCCTCTTCGACCGGCTCACCCCCGAGCAGGTGGGACAGCTGGAGGAGATCTTCACGCAGGTCGCACGCGGTTTCCAGGAGAAGGACGGCGGCGAGACGGCACCGGAGGACCTCCCGTGGCGCCGCCGCTCGTCGCCCTGCTCCGGCACCCCGTGACCGCGGCCTCTCGAGCGTGAGCCCGGTCCTGTGACGGGCGCCACAAATCAGTTGCTTCAAATTTAAAGCATGGGGTAGGGTCTCGACTCGTTGGATCTGCTTCAAATCTGAAGCACAAGGTGGCCCAGTGCCGCCTTGTCACCGTCCTCCGGACCCGGGAGACCGCATGCCCGACACCCCCGCCGCCACCCCGCGCGCCCGCGTCCGGGTACCGCTGCGCTTCCCCGACGGCTACTCCGTCGACGCCGAACTGGTCACCTTCCACGGCCTCGTCGACGGCCAGGAGCACGTCGCGGTCGTTCTCGGCGAGCCGGCGCCCGGCGCCACCCCCCTGGTCCGGCTGCACTCCGAGTGCCTGACCGGTGATGTCTTCGGTTCGGCCCGCTGCGACTGCGGGCCGCAACTGCGCGAGGCGGTCGAGCGCATAGCCGTCACCGGCGGTGTCCTGCTCTACCTCCGTCAGGAGGGCCGCGGCATCGGCCTCTACAACAAGCTCGACGCGTACGCCCTCCAGGACCAGGGCCTGGACACCTACGAGGCGAACGCCGCGCTCGGCCTCCCCGAGGACGACCGGGACTACACGGCCGCCGCCCAGATGCTGCGCGCCCTGGGCATCACGAGCCTGGACCTGCTGTCCAACAACCCCGACAAGGCGGGCCAGTTGCGCGACCTGGGCATCGAGGTCCAGGACCGGGTCCCGACGGGCGTCTTCACGACCCCGCACAACGTCCGCTACCTGCGCGCGAAGGTCCTCCAGACCCAGCACACGCTGCCGCTGGCCGACCTCACCGGGCTGAGCGTGGGCTGACCGCCGACGGCCCGAACGGGCCGTCCAGCGCGGCCCACTGGAGCAGCATGATGGTCTTCGCGTCCGCGATCGCGCCGGTGCGGACGAGGTCGAGGGCCTCGGTGAAGGGGAGTTCGACGACGGCGATGTCCTCGCCCTCGGCCGCCACGCCCGCCGTGTCGGCACCGGGGGCTGAGGCGTCGTAGGGGGCGGCGAAGAAGCCGAGGCGCTCGGTGACCGAACCGGGGCTCATGAACGCGTCGAAGACATGCTCGACGTCGTGCACCGCGCGACCGGTCTCCTCGGCCGCCTCGCGGCGGATCGCCTCGCGCGGGTCGTCGCCGTCCAGGAGTCCGGCGGCGGCCTCCAGCAGCATTCCGTCCGGATGACCGTTGACGTACGCGGGCAGCCGGAACTGCCGGGTGAGCAGGACGGTGCGGCGCTCGGGGTCGTAGAGCAGGATCGTGGCGCCGTCGCCCCTGTCGTACGTCTCGCGCTGCTCGCGGCTCCAGTGGCCGTCCGTGTGCCGGTAGTCGAAGGTCGTGCGGCGCAGGACGGACCAGTCGCAGGCGAGGACCTCGACGTCGAGGACGCGGACCCGGTCGTTGCCGGTGAGGTCGCGTCCGTGGCGGTCGAGTCCGGTGCGGCCGCGGGGGTCGGGGACGTCGATGCCGGGGGTGCCGGGAGCGGGGCGGGACGGAGCGTCGTGGGAGCCGGACGCGGGGGCGGGCGAGATGTCGACGTGCTCGGTCATCGGCGGCCTTCGAGGAGGGTGGCGGCGGGGGCGGCGGTGCGGGCGTCGGGGACGGCGGCGAGATCGGCGTAGACCGGCTTGCCCTGGGCACGGGCCTGCTCGGTCATCCGGTCCGCGCCCTCCGACGGACCGCCGATGCGCAGCACCGCGTCGCAGCGCTCCAGCAGGCGTTCGGCGACGGGGTGGAAGAGCTCGTCGAAGAGCGGGTCGCCGGGGGCGGCGCCGCCCGCCGCCTCCAGCAGGGGCAGCGCGAGCGCCTCGCCGGTGACGGGCAGATGCCCGGCGCGGAACAGCACGAGGGCGACCTCGTTCATGGCCCGCACATGGGCCGCGAGCTTGGCGGGGTCGTCGCCGGTGCCCGAACGGTACGGGCCGGCGACCAGGATCATCAGCGGTTTCACGGGGTCTCCTGGGGTGGGTTCAGGCCAGCCGGGTCTCGACGCCTGCCTCACGCAGGGCGTCCAGGGTCTGCGGGCCGCCGGGATGGGTGGCGGGGTCCGCCGCGGCGGCGTCGGTGACGAAGGACTGCACGGCGTCGAGCGGGGCGACCTGACTGAACGCGCGCACACCGAGCTTGGTCGCGTCGGCGACGGCGACCGTACGGGCGGCCTGACCGAGCCCCACCCGCTTGACGGCCGCGTCCTCGATCGAGAACTCCGACCAGCCGTGCACGGCGTGCACTCCGCCGATCGACATCACGAACACGTCGAAGGCCAGGGACTCGAGGGTGCGCAGGGCCAGCGGCCCGACGAGGGACCGCTCACCCGGGCGGGACCGGCCGCCGACGACCAGCAGGTCGATGCCGGGCCGGTCGGCCAGCCGCAGCGCCGCCTGGAGACTGAGCACGGCCACGGTCAACGGGCCCCGCGCGGCGAGGTGTTCCGCCACGTGCACGGTCGTGGTCCCGGCGTCCAGCAGCACCCGTGACCCCGGCTCGACGAGTCCGGCGACGGCCGCGCCGAGCCGGTCCTTCGTCGCCGCCTGCCACGCCTGCCGGGCCTCGAAGCCGCCGCCGTCCTCGCGCGGCCGCCCGGCGACGGCCCCGCCGTGCACCCGCCGCACCAGCCCCTGCCGCTCCAGCACGTCCAGGTCCCGGCGCACGGTCATCTCCGAGACCCCCAGCCGCTGAGCGAGCTCGGCGACGGAGACCCGCCCCTGACTTTGCCCTTGCCCCTGCCCTTGGTCCGGTCCGTGCCCCTGGACGAGGCGAAGGGTCAGGTCGAGACGGTCCGCGACATCCATGGCGCCATTTCTACCATGCCCATGTTCGAATGAACATCGACATGTTCATCGATGCCTAGGAGCTCAGCGGATCCGCCCCGACCTCGAGAGCGTGCGGATAGGCGGCCGACCGGTGCTGGAAGGAGAGGATCTTCGGGTTCTGGACGACCCCGTCGCGGATCTCGATCGCCTTCCTGACCGTGGGATCGGCGTCCCATGCCGCGGGGCCGCTCATGACCTTGCGCAGATACGGAAGGAGCGCCTCGCTGATCTCCCAGGTGGCGGAGTTCCACAGGTGGGACGGGCTGTGATCCACCGCGTAGTAGTGGCACCCCGGCCCCACCGCGGACATGGGCTCGCCGAAGGTGGTCGGGCGGGCCCACGCGAAGCCCATGCCCTCGTCGCAGGCGACGTCGACGAAGAAGGTGCCCGGCCGGAACAGGGCGAGTTCCTCCTCGGTGACGAACATGAGCGGCGCGTCGGTGTCCTGCAGGACGCAGTTGACGATGACGTCGAACCCGGCCAGGTACTCCGCCAGCGGCATGGAACCGGCCGCGGTGACCGCCCGCAGGCGCGTCGGATCGTCCTCCTGCTCCTCGAAGTGGGCCATCACGACCGAGGGCATCGGCGAGGCCACCGCCGCGGCCGCGCGCTGGGTGAGCACCGTGACGTCCGTGACCCCCATGGCGCCCAGACCGGTGACCGCTCCGCGCGCCGTGGCGCCGAAGCTGATGACCACCGCACGCAGGCGGCGGCCGTAGTGGCCGGTCTGCCCGCCGAGCTGGAGAGCGTGCAGCACCGAGCAGTAGCCGGCGAGCTCGTTGTTCTTGTGGAACACATGGACGCTGAAGGCGCCCGTGGAGGTCCAGTGGTTCATGGCCTCCCAGGCGATCAGCGTCAGCCGCCGGTCGATGCCGATCTGGGTCATCTTCTCGTCCTGCACACAGTGCGGCCATCCCCACAGGATCTGGCCCTCGCGCAGCTCGGCGATGTCGTCGTGCATCGGCTTGGGCAGCAGCGCGATGTCGCACTCGGCGATGAGCTGCTCGCGGGAGCGCAGGCCGGCGACGAGTGGTCGCAGCGCGTCGTCGTCGATGCCGAACCGTTCGCCGTAGCCCTGTTCGAGATAGATCCGCGCACGTACGTCCGGGGCGATCCGGTCGAGGTGACGGGGGTGCAACGGGAGGCGGAACTCGTTCTCCTTGCGGGAGGAGGCGAATACTCCGAGACTCATCAGGCTCATGTGGGGAGGCTCATTTCCGACCGGACACGATGTGCTCCGGCATTGCCGTTCCCCGAGGGCGACGCCGAAACGGATGACGGCGTGCGAGGTGCGCTCGGTACCGCCACCGTACTCCCGGCCCGGCCACCGAGCGCCCGCTGCTCGTTTGAGCTCGAAGGTTCCGCAGGTCCAGCGGTCACCCGGGGCCCCCGCGGGCTTCTAGCATGATCGAATGGTTGCCGATGATGCCCAGAGGGCCGGGACAGCACGGGAAGCCGTGTCCCGCGAAGACGTCGACGGCGGAAGCGGTGCCGGGCAGAACCCGCACCCCGTCACCGACCTGGTGGAGCGGGCGGCCGACCTGGTCGAGCCGATCAAGCCGAAGCTGCGTGGCTGGCTCCACGCCGCGATGGTCCCCGCCTCACTGAGCGCCGGCATCGTCCTGATCTGCCTGGCCGGGACCCCTCGGGCGACCCTGGCCTGCGCCGTGTACGCCGTCACCGCCTGGCTGCTGTTCGGGACGAGCGCCGTCTACCACCTGGGCACCTGGGGGCCGCTGGGCGAGGCCGTTCTGCGTCGTCTGGACCACGCCAACATCTTCCTGATCATCGCCGGCACCTGCACCCCGCTGGCCGTGCTCCTCGTGCCCGCGGACCAGCGGGCCCTGCTGCTGTGGATCGTCTGGGCGGGCGCGCTGGCCGGCATCGCCTTCCGTGTCCTGTGGGTCTCGGCTCCCCGCTGGCTGTACACGCCCTGCTACCTGGCCCTGGGCTGGGCACCGGTGAGTTATCTGCCCGACTTCCTGCACACCGGCGGAGCGGCCGTACTCACCCTGGTGGTGACCGGCGGTCTCCTCTACAGCGCGGGTGCGGTGGTCTACGCCCTCCGCCGCCCCGACCCCTCACCCCGCTGGTTCGGCTTCCACGAGGTGTTCCACACCCTGACCGTGGCAGCCTTCGCCTCGCACTACGTCGCCATCTCGCTCGCCGCCTACTGACCCCGGACGCCGCAGGGGCCCCGGTGCCGTACGGCACCGGGG
>NZ_JBHVYO010000073.1:0-31239 GCF_042880655.1 Streptomyces sp. NPDC058295 | reverse complement strand
CCCACCGCACGAGGTGCGGTGGCCGGCGTCCGCCGTCGCCGCCGTCCGGCGCCGCCCCAGCCGGGGGTTGCGGGGGTTCGTCGGCTGCGGGTGCGTAGGGGCCGGTCGCGCAGTTCCCCGCGCCCCTGGGGGTGTGGTCACGTGTGCCGGCTCGCGCGGCCGGTGCCGGTCTGGCGGTTGCCGGGTTCGTCGGCTGCCGGTGCGTGGGGGCTGGTCGCGCAGTTCCCCGCGCCCCTGGGGGCGCCTGCGGCGCGGGTGGGTGTGGCGTTCGGTGTCGGTGGCCCCAGGGTGCGGTGGGGCGCGTCCGGCGTCACCCTCGTCGTATGGGTGAGCGGTGGGAGGTTCGGCGGGCGGGGCCGGGGGAGGCTCCGCACCGGGTGCTGATGATTCCGGGCGGGCTGTGCACGACCGAGTTCTACGCCGACGTCATGGCCGAACCGGCGGTGGCGGGACTGGGCATGGTCGCGGTGACCCAGCCGGGCTTCGGCCGTACCGAGGCGCCCGAGGACGTGTCCATGGCGCACTACGCCCGGCTGATGGCCGACTTCGCCGCCGACGCCGGGTGCGACGCGGTCGTCGGGCACAGCCTCGGCGCGAACGTGGCGCTGGAGATGGCCGCGCAGGGCCTGTTCAACGGCCCGCTGGTGCTGCTCTCGCCGACCTTCTCGCGGGGCGACGAGGCGACCTTCCTGACCGTGCTGAACGCGGTGGGCCGGGTGCCCGGGGTCGGTGCGGCGGCCTGGAAGGCCATGATCACGCTGCTGCCGCGGTCCATGAAACGCGAAATACCGCCGCACCGCGCCGAAGCGCTGGCGGCGGTCATGGGCGGCAACGATCCGACGGCCTGCCGCCGGATCGTCCGGGACTACTACGCGTACCTGGACCGGTATCCGTCGCTGGTACCGAGACTGTGCGGGTCCGGGGTGCCCGCCTGGGTGGTGCGCGGCGACCGCGACGCGATCGGTCTGACGGCCGACGAGCGGCGCGGCCTCGAAGCCTGCCCGCGCGTGCGCATGGTCACCGTGCCCGACGCCGGGCACCTCCTCCTCGTCGAGCAGCCGGCCGCGGTCGCCGAGGTCGTCGCGGAGGCGGTCACGGCGTCGGTGCGCTGACGGCCGTCGCCCGGCCGTCCTCAGCCGTCGGAACCCATCCGGTCCTCCGCCGACAGATGTTCCACCGTCCGGCCGGTCTCGGTGAACGTGCGTGTCACATGGCCCGAGGAGTACACCCACAGGATCCGCAGCGGGCGGTCGCCGACGTTGCGGAACAGGTGGGGGATCGGCGACGGCACGTACGTGGTGTCGAACCGCTCCAGCTTCGTCACCTCGCCGTCCACCCACACCTCCGCCTCGCCCTCGAGGATCGTCACGTGCTCGTCGCAGTTGTGCGAGTGCAGCGGGGCCCCGGAACCCACGGGGTAGACGCTCATCCCGCTGGTGATCCGGTTCTCCCCGTCCGCCGACGCGGTGGTGACGAGCGGTGTCGTCACGACCGCGCCGCCGCGGTCGAGCAGCGGGACGGACGCGGCCTTGATGATGGTGGTCATGCCGGACGACGTTAGGCCGCCGCCCGGCGAATGGGGGGCCTCCGGCGTGCAGTTTTACGTTGCGCTCCGAGGTGGGTGAGCTTCTCGGACACGGCTGTACCTTCACCTGGCACCGCACGGATTCACGACCCGTGCCCGTAATGCGCCGGAAAGAAAAGGCAGGTATCGGCCGGATGAGGCTCCCCGTTCTCGACGTAGAGGAAATGGATGCGCGGCAGCAGGAGCTGGCCGCGCGGATCGCCGGCCGCCGTGGCGCGGTGCGCGGTCCCTTCCGGGTCTGGCTGCACAGCCCGGAGATGTGCGAACGGGCCGAGTCGCTCGGCGCGTTCGCCCGCTTCGACTGCTCGCTGCCGAAGCATCTGCGCGAGCTGACCCTGCTGATGGCCGCCCGCAACTGGGACGCCCAGTACTCCTGGAACGCCCATGTGCACCAGGCGATCGAGGCGGGCGTCCCAAAGGCCGCCGTGCAGGCGATCGCCGAGAAGCGCGAGGCGGTCTTCGACAACGAGGCGGACCAGGTCTTCTATCGCTTCTGCCGGGAGATCCTCGACGAGCACTTCGTCACCGACGCCACCTTCGCGGCGGCACTGGAGCACTTCGGCTCCAAGGGCCTGGTGGACACCATCGGCGCGCTCGGCAACTTCACCATGCTCGGCATGTGCCTGAACACCTTCCAGGTGGACCTCCAGGCCGACAAGGAGCCCCCCTTCCCGGACATCCGCGGCTACGGACGTGTGGCCCCCGAGGGCGACCGGCCGTGACCGCCGTACTGCGCGCCCGGGGCGTCACCAAGAGCTTCGGCGGGGCGGCCGCGCTGAAAGACGTCGACCTCGACCTGTACCCCGGCGAGGTGCACGCCCTGATGGGCATGAACGGCGCCGGCAAGTCGACCCTCGTGCAGGTGCTGTCCGGCGTCCACCAGGCCGACGCCGGCACGATCGAGGTCGACGGGCAGGAGCAGCACGGACTGAGTGTGCGCAGGGCGCGCAGGCTGGGCATCTCCTCGGTGCCGCAGCGCCGCGAGCTGGCGATGGGTCTGAGCGTCGCCGAGAACATCCTGCTCGGCGACCTGCCCACGCGGGGGCGCGTCGTGCGGTGGAAGGCCGTCAGGGAGGAGGCCCGCACGGCCCTCGCCGCCCTGGGGATCGCCATCGACGTGGAGCGCGCCGCCGGTTCGCTCACCGTCGCCGAGCAGACCATGGTGGAGGTGGCCCGCGAGGTCCGGCGCGGTGGCCGGGTGCTGATCCTGGACGAGCCGACCGCGTGTCTGAGCGCCAAGGACGCCCACCGGATCCGCGCCCTGGTGCGCACCCTGCGCGACGAGGGTGTCGCCGTCGTCTACATCTCGCACTACATCGACGAGGTCATGGCCGTCGCCGACCGCCTCACGGTGCTGCGGGACGGGGCGGTCGTGACGAGCGCGCCCGCCGCCGAGCTGGACGACGCGGGACTGGTGCGTGCCATGGTCGGCCGGGACGTCGTCTCCACCCGCCCCGAACGCCCCACGCCGAAGAACGAAGTCGGCCTCGCGGTAAGGGGGTTGAGCCAGGGCCGGGCCATCCGGGACTTCACCGTCGAGGTGCGCAGGGGCGAGATCGTCGCCGTCCTCGGGCCCGCCGGGGACGCCCAGTCCCGGCTGTTCGACCTGCTGTCCGGACGGCAGCGCCCGGAGAGCGGCGATCTGCACGTCGACGGCCGTGCCGTGCCCCTCGGCCTGGTCCCGGCCTCGCTCGCCAGCGGTCTGCGCTGTGTCACCGGCGACCGCCGCTCCCTGGGCCTGGTCCCGGGCATGTCGCTGGACGAGAACCTGATGCTCGCCGACGACCGGTTCGCGCGCCGCCGACTGCACCGGCGCGGTCGACTCGCCCGCCGGGCGGCCCCGTTGCGCCACAGCTACGGAGTCAGGGCACTGGCCGGGAACCCGCCGGTCAGCGCACTGTCGGGCGGCAACCAGCAGAAGGTGCTGCTGGGCAAGTGGCTGGAGACCTCCCCGGCCGCGTGCTTCCTGGAGGACCCCACCAACGGCGTGGACATCGCGGCCATGGCCGACATCCACACCCTCCTCGACGACCTCGCCTCCCGGGGAGTGGCCGTACTGCTCGCCTCCTCCTCCGCAGAGGAGGTCATGCGGCTCGCCGACCGGGTCGTCGTCGTGAGCGCCGGCCGCACGGTCGCCGAACACGACATCACCGCCATCACCCGCGACGAACTCGTCGCCACGGCCCTCGGAGGACAACCGCAGTGAGCGTCAAGACACTTCCCGATGCCCCTGGCGTGTCCGACCCGCCCGAGGCGCACAGGTCCCGTCTCCCGCTGGGCAAGGTGCGCGATCTGCCGCACGCCGGTCTGATCGCCGTCCTCGTCCTCGTCGTGGTGTTCACCGCCGCGCAGAGCGAGACGTTCGCCACCGACCGCAACATCGTCAACATCCTCGGCCAGGTCAGCGTCAACGCCGTACTCGCCGCGGGGCTCACGCTGTTGATGACCGCGGGCGGCATGGACTTCTCCATGGGCAGCAACGTCGCCGTCACGGCCGCGGTCTCGGCGAAACTGCTCGCCGACGGTCAGCCCACCGGCTACGCCGTCGTCGTCGCGCTGCTGCTCGGCACCGCCATCGGACTCGTCAACGGACTGGTGGTGACCTTCACCCACGTGGCGCCGTTCGTCGTGACGCTGGCCTCGGCCACCCTGCTCGACGGCGTCGCGCTCCTGGTCCACGACGGCTCCACCATCTCCATCGGCACCCGGATGTTCGCCCTCGGCAACGACAAGGTGCTCGGGGTGCCCTATCTGCTGATCGTCGCCGTCCTGGTGCTGACCGTGACGGCGCTCGTCATGCGGTTCACCGTGTTCGGCCGGGACGCCTTCGCCATCGGCGGCAACGAGCACGTGGCCCGCCTCAGCGGCATCGACGTCACCGCCCGCAAACTCACCCTGTACGGCCTCACCGGCACCCTCTCCGGACTCGCCGGCCTGATGCTGCTGTCCCGCCTCGGCTCCTCCAGCCCCGGCGGCACCGCCGGCCTCTCGCTCCAACTGGCCGTGGTCGCCGCGGTGGTCATCGGCGGCACCTCGCTGGCCGGCGGGCACGGCACCGTCATCGGCACCGCTCTTGGCCTGGTGCTGCTCGGCGTGGTGGCCAACGCGCTGAACCTCCTGGACTTCTCCAGCAACTACCAGCCGGTCTCCGTCGGCGCCGTGCTGCTCGTCGCGGCCATCGCCAACGAGATGCACAAGGCCCGCTCGGGCTCGGCGCGTCACTGACCTCTCCGCTCGTTCATGCCTCGTCCTGAAAGGCGTTTCCCATGAGACTCTCCGCCCGTTCACGCAGGGCACTGTTCGCCACCGTCACCGGCTCCACCCTGGTGCTGACCGGCTGCGGCAACGGCGACAGCGGCAGTGGCAGTACCGACAGCGTCTCCCTCGGCTTCGTCAACGGTGGCGACACCAACTTCCACAACTGTCTGCAGAAAGCCGTCGAGGGCCAGGCGAAGACCGCGGGAGCGAAGGTCTACACGGCCAACTCCCACCAGAACGCCGGGACCGAGCTGTCCAACATCGAGGACATGATCTCCCGCGACGTGAGCGCGCTGATCGTGCAGACGGTCAACGTCGACGCGCTCAAGGGCGACATTGCCAAGGCGAAGGCCTCGGGCATACCGATCTACCTCACCTCCGTGTCCACCAGCGACGCCGCCGACATCCTCGGCGCGGCCGTCGTCGATCTCAAGAACGTCGGCAGCCTCGACGCGGGCTGGATCGCCCAGGACGCGGGCACCGACCAGGTGCAGGTCGGCATCGTGGCCGGGGCTCCCGGTGCGGCCTCGGACCTGCTGGTGGGCGGCTTCAAGGGCGCTCTCCCGGCCACGGGGAAGGTCGTCGCCGACCAGCCGGGCATGTTCAATCCCGCGAAGGCCCAGGACGTGGCGGAGAACATGATCCAGGCCCACCCGGACCTGGACTACGCGTTCGTCGCCAACGAGGAGATGGCCTTCGCGGTGCGCAAGGCGTTCGACGCGGCCGGCGCGAAGGACGTCAAGATCGTCACCGTGAACGGGACCGACGAGGGCCTGGCCGCCGTCAAGAGCGGCGAGTTCTCGGCCACCGTCGCGAACTCGGCGAAGACGATCGGCGAGACGGCCGTGAAGAACGCCGTCGGACTCCTTGGAAAGGAAAAGGTTGACAAAATTGCCAACATTCCTCTTCTGTTGGTGACCGAGGACAACCTGGGCGAGGCACCCCAGTACTGCCCGAAGTGAGGGCCCCACCGGGAAGCGGTGCCTGCCTGCGCCCCGGTTGTCCCGAGCCGCAGGAATGCTCCCGTTCTCGACGCCGCGGGCGGGAGCCGCAATCGGAGGAAACATGGACCGCTTGCTGCTGATGCACAGTTTCGTCACTGTCGCTCAGGCCGGAAGCTTCAACGGAGCCGCCAAGAAGCTGGGCTCCTCCGGGTCACTGGTGTCACGGCACGTGGCCGAACTGGAACGTCAGGTGGGGGTCCGCCTGGTCAACCGCACCGCCCGCTCGGTGAGCCTCACCGAGCCGGGGCTGAGGTACGCGGAATTCGCCGCCCGCATTCTCGAGGAGATCGACGCGCAGGACGCGGCACTCGCCGACTCGCACGACCGGGCCGAAGGCACCCTCAGCATCATCTGTCCGAAATGGATAGGCAGCCTGGACCTGGGCGACGCGATCGCCGCCTTTTCCGCGGCCCATCCGAAGATTCAGGTCCGTTTCGAACTCGGCGGCATGTCCGACCGCACCTACGATTTCCTGGACAGCGGATTCGACGTCGCTTTCCATACCCGCGACCTCCGCGATTCCAGCGTCCGCCTGAAGAAGATCTCCTCCCTGCCGTTCGTGCTGTGCGGCTCGGCGGACTACATCGAACGGCAGGGCGGTCTCGCGCATCCCAACGACATCGCGAACCACGACTGCCTGGTGCACGTCAACGACCCGGTCTGGCGTATCGGCCACGGCCACGCCAGCGCCCTGCACAAGATCCGCAACATCGCCTTCTCGTCCAACTCCTACCTGGCCCTCCAGAAGGCCGCCGTGCACGGCCGGGGCATCGCCCTGCTCCCGCAGCGCCCGGCCTACGACGACCTGGTCTCCGGCGCCCTGAAGGTGCTGCTGCCGGAACTCGCCGTACCCGACCGTCCGCTGTACGCCATCTACGGCCCCGGACAGGACACCCCGCGCAAGATCAGCGTGTTCCTGGACTTTCTCTCCGCATGGTTCTCGCAGAATCCGATTCCCGCGATCCGGTAGCCCTGACGGCAAGCGCAACCAAGAGTTGCGCATTTGGTAGAGCCGAGGCCATTGAGGCCCGGCCACCCCAAACCTACGCTCACCAGGCGACCCGGAAACGAGGAATCCATGGGAATCCAGAGAATCGAATCGGTCACCTACGGCATCGACGACCTCGACGCATGCGTCCGGTTCTTCGAGGACTTCGGCCTGTTCCTGGTGGAGCGGACCGAAGAACACGCCGTCTTCGAAACCCTCGCCGGGCAGACACTCCACCTCGACACCGCCCCGAACCCGCTGCTGCCCCCGCCGGTGGAGGACGGACCCACCCTGCGCGAGGTCGTCTGGGGCGTCGACACCCGCGAGGAGCTGACCCGCCTGGCCGAGGCCGCCGGCCGCCGGCGCGCGGTGCGCGAGAGCGCCGACGGCGTCTTCCACACCGCCGACCTCAGCGGCTTCGGCGTAGGCCTCACCCTGGCCCGGGCCAAGCCGGTCACCGTCGCCGCCCGTCCCGCCAACGCGACGGGCGCCGTCCACCGGTGGAACACCCCACTGGAGCCGCTCACGCGGGCGTACCCGCTGCGCATGTGCCATGTGGCGCTGAACACCGCCAAGGCGGGCAAGGACGAGGCCGTCGCCTTCTACACCGACGTCCTCGGCTTCCGGCCGACCGACGTCGTGGAGCCGATGGGCGTCTTCCTGCAGGCCCCGGGCGACGACGACCAGCACACCATGCTGCTCTGCCACCGCCCGGACCGGGCGGGCGTCAACCACATCGCCTACGAGGTGCCCGGCTTCGACGACGTCGTCGAAGGCGGCAACCACATGATCGAGAAGGGCTGGCGGGAGGCCCGCCGGCTCGGCCGCCACACCGTCGGCTCGAACGTCTTCCGCTTCCTGCACGCCCCGTGCGGGGGCCGCGTCGAGTACGCCGCCGACATGGACCGCGTCGACGACACCTACGAGACCCGCGTCCACGAGACCACCCCGCCGCACCACATCTGGGCACTGCGCACGAACCGCGACCAGGACGCCACCACCGCCTCCTGAGCAGCTTCAGCCTCATCGACTCCCCAGCCTGAGAGGGCACCCACCCATGACCACCGACCACGGCTACCCCGCCGTCCGCCTCCACATCGCGGGCGAGTGGTGCCAGGGCGGCACCGGACGTACCGCCCCGATCGTGAACCCGGCCACCGAGGAGGTGATCGGGGACGTGCCCCTGGCCGACCCCGCCGACCTGGACCGCGCGCTCGAAGCCGCCGCCGCCGGCTTCAAGGTGTGGCGCGCGACACCGGTGGCCGAACGCACCGGCCTCCTGCACGCCGCCGCCGACCTGCTCACCGAGCGCGCAGCCGAGGTCGGCCGGATCATGACCCTGGAGCAGGGCAAGCCGCTCGCGGAGGCGACCGGCGAGGCCCGCCGGGTGGCCGGCACCCTGCGCTGGCACGCCGACGACGCCCGCCGCGCCTACGGCCGGATCATCCCGGCCGAGCCCGGCACGGTACTGACCGTCCGCCGTGAGCCGATCGGCCCGGTCGCCGCCTTCGTGCCGTGGAACTTCCCGGCGGGCGGCCCGATGCGGAAGATCTCCGCCGCGCTCGCCGCCGGCTGCTCGATCGTCGTCAAGGCCTCCGAGGAGACCCCGGCGACCGCCATGGAACTGGTGCGCTGCTTCACCGACGCGGGGCTCCCGGCCGGTGTGCTGAACCTCGTCTTCGGTGAGCCCGCCGAGGTCTCCGCCCACCTGATCGCCTCCCCGCTGATCCGGCTGGTCGCCTTCACCGGCTCGGTGCCGGTCGGAAAGCTGCTGGCCGCGCAGGCCGGCCAGGTCATGAAACCGTCGCTGATGGAACTCGGCGGCCATGCCCCGGTGATCGTCTGCGCGGACGCCGACCCCGTGAAGGCCGCGCGCAAGGCCGCCCGGGCGAAGTTCGTCAACGCCGGCCAGGTCTGCACCTCACCGAGCCGCTTCCTCGTCCACGAGAGCCTCGTGGCGCAGTTCACCGCCGAGTTCGTGCGGGCCGCCGAGGCGGTGGTCGTCGGTGACGGTCTCGAGCCCGGCACCACCATGGGCCCGCTGGCCAACGAACGCCGGCTGAAGTCCGTGGAGCGGCTCACCGCCGACGCCGCCGCGCGCGGTGCCAAGGTCCTCACCGGCGGCGAACGGCCCGACCGGCCCGGCTACTTCTTCGCGCCGACCGTCCTGACCGACGTACCCGAGGACGCGGAACTGCTGCACGAGGAGCCGTTCGGGCCGATCGCGCCGATCGTGCCGTTCAGCGACCTCGACGAGGCCCTCGCGGTCGCGAACGCGCTGCCCTACGGCCTCGCCGCCTACGGCTTCACCGACTCCGCCGCGACCGCCGAGAAGCTGTCCGCCGAGCTGGAGGCCGGGATCCTCTCCCTCAACCACTGCGGGGGCTCCGTCCACGAGGCGCCCTCCGGCGGCGTCAAGGACAGCGGATACGGCCGGGAGGGCGGGCCCGAGGCGCTGGACGCCTACCTGGTCACCAAGCGCGTCTCCCACCAGCTGGCGCCATGAGGTACGCGCGACTCTCGGTCCACGGACGGGCGCGGTGGGGCCGGGTGGGGGAGACGGACGTCGAGCTGCTGTCCGGCTCCCCCCTGGAAGGCGATCCCGAAACCGTCGGGACCGTCCGGCGCGACACGGCCGACTGGCTGCCGCCCGTCGTCCCGCCCGTGTTCTACGCGGTCGGACTGAACTACCCCCGGCACATCGAGCACGCGGCCCGGCTCGGCAACCCCGCCGCCGTCCTGCCGGTCCGCCCGGAGGTCGGCTACCGCGCCAACAACGCGCTCACCGGGCACCGTTCACCGATCGTGAAGCCCGCCGAGGTCGAGGGGCGGTTCGAGGCCGAACCCGAACTCGTCGCCGTCATCGGCCGCACGATCCGGCACGCCTCCTACGAGGAGGCCCGCACGGCGGTCTTCGGCTGGACCATCGGCAACGACGTCAGCGCCCGCACCTGGCAGCACCGGGACCGCACCTTCTGGCGCAGCAAGAACAGCGACACCTTCAAGCCGATGGGGCCGTGGATCGAGACCGACGTCGACGCCCTGGCACAGACGACCACCCTGCGGGTCGACGGCGCGGAGCGGGCCTCGTTCCCCACCGGCGACATGGTCTTCGACCCCTTCGACTTCATCGTCGAGATCACCAGACACATCACCATGCGGCCCGGGGACGTGCTGTGGATGGGCGCCGAGTCGACCTGCGGGATCGAGCCCGGGGACACCGTGGAGGTCGAGATCAGCGGCATCGGTGTGCTGTCCAACCCCGTTCACCTCGAAGGGAACCACCAGACATGAGCGCGGAACCCCGCTACATCCACCACGTCAACTTCCCCACCACCGACCCCGACCGCACCGCCGAGTGGTACACGAAAGTCTTCGGCATGAAGCGGATCATGCCCAAGTCCAACACCCGGGTCGTGCTGATGACCCGCGGCAACTTCGACCTGCACTTCACCCCGGTCGAGGAGATGGAGCGCATGGCGCCCTATCACTTCGCCGTCGAGGTCGACGACTGGGACGACTTCCTGGAGCACCTCGCCGAGCTGGGCATCCGGCACACGCGGCCCGTCCAACGCCCGGAGAACCAGTCGAAGTTCTGCTACATCCACGACCCCGACCACACCATGATCGAGCTCGTGTACCACGCCAAGCGGCCCAACTGAGCGCCTACGCTGAGGAGTTCCCTCCCATGCCCCTCGCCGACTCCGACGGCACCTCCCTCTACTACGAGCGCCACGGCAGCGGTCCGGCGATCCTGTTCGTGCACGGCAGCGGCGGCCACCACGCCGCCTGGTGGCA
Organism: Streptomyces sp. NPDC058295; assembly: GCF_042880655.1. Taxonomy (NCBI): domain Bacteria; kingdom Bacillati; phylum Actinomycetota; class Actinomycetes; order Kitasatosporales; family Streptomycetaceae; genus Streptomyces; species Streptomyces sp. NPDC058295. Next base: position 20,606 of record NZ_JBHVYO010000073.1, on the reverse strand, counting down.
GCAGACCGCCGCGCTGCGCGACGAGTTCACCGTGGTCACCGTCGATCTGCGCGGCTTCGGCAAATCCGACTCGTCCATGGCGGAGTTCGACGGCCAGGACTTCCCCGGTGACGTCGTCGCCGTCCTCGACCAGGAGGACCTGACCGACGTCATGCTGGTCGGCCAGTCCATCGGCTCCGTCGCCGCCCTGCGCGCCGGCCTGCTGCGCCCCGAGCGCGTCTCCTGCGTCGGCCTCGGCCACTCGCTGGGCGGCATCAGCCACCCGGAGCTCAAGGAACTGGCCGCCGCCGACCGCGCCGAGGCGGTCGAACTCCCCGTCATCGACCGGCTGTTGACCAAGGCCTTCCAACGGGACCGCGCCGATCTGACGTTCCTGTTCCAGCAGATGGGCACCTTCAACGTCGCCAGGATGCAGGACCTGCGCAACCTCGACACCAACGGCCCCTCGCTGGAGGAGATCGAGGCGTCGGGCGTCAAGGTCGCCTTCCTCGCGGGCGAGAAGGACGCCGTGCTGAGCGTCAAGACCGTGACCCGTGCCCACGAACTGCTCGCCGGATCGCACCTGGAGATCGTCCCGGGCGCCCCGCACTCCATGTACTGGGAGGCACCCCAGGCCTACAACGAGGCCGTCGCCCGTCTGCGCCGCACCCTCACCGCACCGAAGGAAGCCGTATGAGCAGCCTGACCCTGGCCGCCGCCGAGGAGATCATCGAGGCCGCCACCCGGCGGGCCCGGGCCGTGGGCAAGGCGGTGAGCGTCGCCGTCGTGGACGCCGGCGGCTTCCCCATCGCCATCCGCCGCCCGGACGGGGCCCGCCCCCTCACCCCGGACATCGCCCGCGCCAAGGCGTACACCGCGGCCGTCATGCAGCGGCCCGGCACGATGCTGAAGAAGTGGCAGGAGAGCCAGCCCGTGTTCTTCGCCCAGCTCTCCCAACTCCCGGGCGCGGCCATGCCGATCATGGCCACCGAGGGCAGCGTCACCATCAAGAAGGACGGCGAGATCATCGGCGGCCTCGGCATCGCAGGCGGCACCGCGGACGAGGACCAGACCATCGCCGACGAGGTGCTCGCCGCCCTCGGCTACGAGCTGGAGTTCGCCGCCTGGGGCGTCGCGGGCGCCGCCGGGCCCGGAAAGGACGCGTGACCCATGGCGGACACCTTCAACTATCGCATCGACCACCACGGCAGCCTGGTCCGCCCCGCCGAACTGGTCGCCGCCCGCGCGGCCGGCGACCCGGAGGCACGGGCGGCCGCCGAACGGACGGCGATCGAGGAGGCGGTCGTCCTCCAGCGCAGGCTCCGCTCGACCGTCGTCACCGACGGCGACTTCCCGCGTGAGGACTTCCGGGGCGCCGTCCTCGACGCGGTGACCGGTTTCCGCCGTACCGGCGAGGTCGGTGCGGACGGTCTGGCCGGCTGGGTCGCCGAGTCCCTGCCCAAGGCGAACGGGCCGTTGCTCGCCGACCGGACCGACCGGCTCACCGCGCTGACGGTGATCGCGCCGAAGGTCTCGCTGCCCTCCCCGGCCTACCTCGCCGCGACCACCTACCGCCCCGGTCTCGGGGTGTCCTCCGCACGCGAACTGGGCGAGGCCCTCGCGGAGATCATCCAGGCCGAGATCGAGCTCCTGGTGTCGAAGGGCGTACGCCTGATCCAGCTCAACAACCCGCTCCTGCTGGTCCAGTTGGCGACGGACCCGGCCGACCCGGGCGCCCTGTCCTTCGAGGACGCCCTCGCCGTCGAGGCCCTCGCGGTACGCCTCGACGAGCGTCCCGAGGGCGTACGGATCGGGGTCGCCCCCGGCTTCGCCGCCCCCGGGGCCGTGGACCGGGCGCGCGCCGAGCGGCTGTACGGCGCGGTACCGGCCGACCGCTGGGTCCTGCCCTTCGACCAGGGCACCGACGCCGAGCTGGACCTCGTCCGGGCGCTGCCGGAGGACCGGGACGTCTGCCTGGGCGTGGTCGACGCGACCGTGCCCGAACTCGAGGACATCGACACGGTGATGGCCCGCCTCGACGCCGCCGGTGAGTTCAAGGATCTCGAGGACGCGGCGGTGTCGCCCTCCCGGGGCTTCGCCGACGTGGCCAGCCGGCCGCTGCTGACCACGGAGGAGCAGCGCAGGAAGCTGGTGCTGGTGGAGACGGTCGCCCGCTACGTGTGGGGCAACGAGTTCTGACAGCGGCGGACAAGGGCCGGGCAGCTCAAGGAAGTTGCCCGGCCCGCGCTGTACAGGACCTCGCCCTACAGCGCCTCGGCGAAGGTGACCGTCCGGTCCGTCAGCAGTGGCCACACGGTGGCCACGATCAGTTTCTCGAAGTGCTCGGCCGCCTTGTGCGCCTCGAACCCGGCCCGGTCGGCGTACCGCTCGTACAACAGGAATCCGCCGGGCTGCCCCTCGACCGCGTGCACCTCGTACCCCTCGTTGGCCGGCTCGGCACGGGTGTGCTCGCGCACCTGGAGGAGCGCGGCGCGGACGGCGCTCTCGTCGGCGGGGGCGCAGCGGTAGTGGGCGACGACGGCGTAGGGCATGTCCGGTTCTCCTCGGTGGGTCGGCAGTTCGGTAGGTCGGCGGAGACGCGGTCAGGCCTCCGGCCTGCCGATTCCAGCATGGATCGGGGCCGCGCCCACCCGCGTGCGGCGCAACCAATGCCTGCTGCCACAGAGCTGGCGGCACCGCCGTGACGTGGTGTGTTGTCACAGTCCGCACCCTGGCCGACAAAGGAAGTGACCCGAGATGCGTACCCTGGAAACCCTCGTGGGCGGGGAGTGGGTGGCGAGCGCCGACTGGATCGACGTCCTCGACCCCGCCGACGTCCGTATCCTCGTCGCCCGCGTTCCGGCCCTCACGGCCAAGGACGTCACCCGTGCCTTCGACCACGCCGAGCGCGGGTTCGCGCTCTGGAAGCGCACCAGCCCCTTCGAGCGGGCCCGGATCTTCACCGCCGCGGCCCGGCTGATCCGCGAACGGGTCGAGGAGATCGCCGCCGACGTGACGGCGGAGAACGGCAAGACGCTGACCGAGGCGACCGGCGAGACCCTCAAGTCCGCCGACTTCCTGGAGTACTACGCCGGTCTCGCCCGCCAGGGCTATGGCACCCTCCTGCACGACGTACGGCCGAACCACCGCACCCACACCCAGCGCGAGCCGATCGGCGTGATCCTGGTGATCAGCCCCTGGAACGATCCGCTGATCACGCCCGCACGCAAGCTCGCCCCGCTGCTCGCCACCGGCAACGCGGCCGTGTTCAAGCCGGCCACCGAGACCCCGGTCTCCGGTCTGCACTTCTCCCGCGCCCTGCACGACGCCGGACTGCCCCCGGGCGTGCTGAACGTGGTGACCGGCCGGACCGCCGAGATCGAGGAGGCCCTCCTCGACGACCCGCGGATCGTCGGCATCACCTTCACCGGCTCCAACGCCGTCGGAAACCGCATCCGTCGCCGTCTCGCCGACCGCAATGTGCGCTTCCAGGGCGAGTTGGGCGGCAAGAACGCCTCGGTGGTGCTCAAGGACGCCGATCTGCCGGCCGCCGCGAAGGCCGTCGTGGCGGCTTCGTTCGGGCAGGCCGGCCAGCGCTGCACCGCCACCAGCCGGGTCGTCGTCGAGCGGCCGGTGTACGAGGAGTTCACCCGGCTGCTGGTCGCCGAGGTCGAGAAGCTGAAAGTCGGCTCCGGCAGTGACCCGGCGACCACGCTGGGCCCGCTGGCCGGCGTCAAGCAGCGCAACGGCGTCCTCGCCGACCTGGCCGGGGCGGTCGAACAGGGAGCCACGGTCCTCACCGGCGGCGGGGCGGACACCGAGGGCGAGCGCGTCTTCGGCTGCTATGTGCAGCCGACCGTGCTCGGGGACGTCACCGCCGAGATGGCGATCTGGCGCGAGGAGGTCTTCGGGCCGGTCCTCGTCCTGCGCGCGGTCGAGGGCTTCGACGCGGCCGTCGAGGCGGTCAACGACTCCGGATTCGGCCTCGCCGCCGCCGTCTTCACCCGTGACCTGGCCTGCGCCCACCGCTTCGTCGACGAGGCCGAGTGCGGACAGGTCGCGGTCAACTCCACCACCACCGGCTGGGACGTCCACCTGCCCTTCGGCGGATTCCACGACTCCGGTACCGCCTACAAGGAGCAGGGCGAGGAAGTCCTGCGCTTCTCGACGCGCGTCAAGACTGTTGCTGTGCACTTCGGCGGCTGACGATCGGGAGCAGGGACAACGAGAAAGAGGAGGTGTGCGATGGCTGACGAGACGATCGGCGTCGTCGGCGCCGGCATCGTGGGGCTGGCCACGGCCCGCGAGATCGCCCTGAGCAGGCCCGGCACCCGGGTCGTGGTCTTCGAGAAGGAGCGGGAGGTCGCGCTCCATCAGACCGGCCACAACTCGGGTGTCGTGCACGCCGGCATCTACTACACGCCCGGCAGTCTCAAGGCCGAGCTGACGGTACGGGGCGTGGCCCTGCTCCGCGCGTACTGCCAGGACCGAGAGCTGCCGTACCGCGAGATCGGCAAACTGGTCGTGGCGGTCCGCGAGGACGAGCTCGGTCGGATGAACGCCCTGTACGACCGGGCCAGGAACAATCATGTGCCCGATCTGCGGAAGGTCTCCCGCGAGGAGATCCGGGAGATCGAGCCGAACGCCGGCGGGGTCGCGGCCCTGTACTCCCCGCGCACCGCGATCACCGACTACCCGGCGATCGCCCGTGCCTTCGCCGAGGACGTGGCCGGCTCCGGGGGAGTGGTGCGGACGGGCTTCCCGGTCACCTCCCTCACCGAGGTGACCGGCGGCATCGAGGTGGTCTCCGGACCGCGGCGCGAGCGGGTGGACCGGCTGATCCTGTGCGCGGGCCTGCACTCCGACACCGTGGCCGGCCTCGCGCAGGACCGGCGGGAGCCGCGGATCGTCCCGTTCCGGGGCGAGTACATGCTGCTCAGGCCGGAGAAGACCGACCTGGTGCGGGGCCTGATCTACCCGGTGCCGGACCCCCGTTACCCGTTCCTCGGCGTCCACTTCACGCCCCGTGTCGACGGCTCGGTGGAGGTCGGCCCCAACGCGGTATTGGCCCTGGCCAGGGAGGGGTACACCCGCACCCGGATCTCCCCGAGGGACCTGCTCGGCCTCGCCGCCTACCCCGGCGTCTGGAAGATGGCGGCCCAGCACTGGCGCACCGGCGTCAGGGAGTACCGCGGGTCGTTCTCGGCGGCGTCCTTCATGAAGGACGCCAAGCTGTACGTCCCCGCGGTCGGCGTCCAGGACGTCGTACGCGGCGGCGCGGGTGTGCGCGCCCAGGCCCTGGACCGGGACGGCACCCTCGTGGACGACTTCCGTATCCATCGGGTGGGCCGGGTCACCGCCGTCCGCAACGCGCCCTCGCCGGCCGCGACGGCCTCCATGGCGATCGCCGAGCACATCGTCGAAGCCGTTTTCGACAGCGCTTCCGGCAGCAGCTGAGACAGGCCGGGAAACCGGCTGAGAGACAGGACGGCCGAAGCAGGCTGAGAAGCAGGCCGGGAACCGGTTGCGTAACCGGACGGCTGAAGCAGGCCGGGAAGCGGTTTCACAACTGGACGGCTGAAGCAGGCCGGGAAGCGGTTGCGCAACAGGGCGGCTGAAGCAGGCCGGGAAGCGGTTTCACAACAGGCCGCCGAAGCAGGTCGAGCAACCGGTTGCGCAACAGGCCGAGAAGCCTGCTGCGCAACCGGTTGCGCAACAAGCTCAGAAACCGTTTTCGACGACCGCTCGCGCAACCTGAAAGTGCCCTGCGAACAGCGCACTTTCACGCAACAACAGCTTGCGCTCCCAGAGGCTCCGCAAGGCCTTTCCGGCCGCTTAGCGTTCCCTCCGCAACGCCTCACCACGTGCCCTACCGAGAGAAAGAAGTACGGGACATGTTCGTCGTCGACACGCAGATCCACATCTGGCTGGAAGAGACCCCGGACCGCCCCTGGGTCCCGGGCGCCCGGGAGCGGATCCGCCTCAACGGCCACCGCGAGGACCCCTTCTCCTACGAGGAGGCCCTCGAGCTCATGGACGAGGCCGGCGTGAACCGCGCGCTGATCCTGCCGCCGTCCTGGGAGGGCGACCGCATCGACTACGCCCTGGAGGCCTGTGAGGCGCACCCGGACCGCTTCGGCATCATGGCCCGCATCCCGCAGAACAAGCCCGAAGAGGGCAAGGCCATGCTCAAGGACTTCGCGCAGAACCCGTACATCAAGGGCACGCGGCTGACCTTCCACCGGCCGCAGGACCGCAACTGGATGATCGACGGCACCAACGACTGGTACTGGCCCGTCGCCGCGGAGCTCGGCATCCCCACCATGGTGCACGCCCCGATCTGGAAGCGTGAGCTCGGCGAGATCGCCGCCAAGCACCCCGAGCTGAAGATCATCATCGACCACATGGGCATCATGGCGCGCTGCGTCGACGACGCGATCGGGTACTGGGTCGCGGAGACCGCGGACCTCGCGGCCCACCCGAACATCTACGTCAAGGTGTCCGCGCTGCCCGGCTACTCGACGCAGCCGTTCCCGAACAACAACATCCAGAAGTACGTGCGCGAGATGGTCGACAAGATGGGCCCGCAGCGCTGCTTCTACGGCACCGACATCACCCGCCTGCTGGGCCACGGCATCACCTACACCGACACCATCGAGCAGTTCACCAAGCACTGGGACTTCACTCCCGAGGAGCTGGAGTGGATCATGGGCCGCGGTATCTCCGAGGTCCTGAACTGGCCGATCGAGGGCTGAGGAACCACGCGAGATGACCGACACCACCCGTGCACCGGGCGCCGACGGCGGAGACGCGCTCGTCACCGCCTTCAACGCCGTCGGCGCCGACTACCTGTTCTGCTCGTCCGGGTCCGAGTGGGCCCCGGTATGGGAGTCCCTCGCCCGGCGCCACCGGGACGGACTGCCCTGCCCGCGGTACCTGGACCTGACCCACGAGACCGTCGCCGTGGGCATGGCCACCGGCTACGGCCTGGTCAGCCGCCGGCCGCAGGGCGTGCTGCTGCACGCAGCCCCCGGCCTGCTCCAGGGCTCGATGGCCGTCCACGGGGCGCTGCTCGCCGGCGTCCCGATGGTGGTCAGCTCCTCGGAGTCGACCACCTACGGTGACGGCCCCGGGCAGGATCCGGGCGGCCAGTGGTACCGGAACCTGTCCATCGTGGGCGGCCCGCACGGCGTCGCGACTCCGTTCACCAAGTGGTCCACCGAGGCCGCCAGCGTCCACACCCTGCCCACCATGGTCACGCGGGCGGCCGAGCTGGCCTGGCGGGCCCCGGCCGGCCCGGCGTACCTGAACGTCCCGCTGGAGATCCTGCTGGAGGACTGGGACGGCCGCGAGGCCAAGCCCCTCGTGCCGCCGGGCTCCACGCACAGCTCGCCCGAGGAGGTCGACCCGGTCGCCCGGCTGATCCGCGAGGCGACGAACCCGGTCATCGTCACCGAGACCGCGGGCCGGGAGGCGGGCGGGTTCGAGGCCCTCGTCGCCTTCGCCGAGGCCTGGAACATCCCGGTCGTCGAACCGGACTCCGCGGTGTGCGGCAACTTCCCGCGCACCCACCCGCTGCACGCCGGCAGCGACATCGGCCCGTGGATGGACGAGGCGGACCTCATCCTCCTCGTCAACTGCCGTGCCCCGTTCTACCCGCCGTCGCGCCGCCCCTCGAAGGCACAGGTCGTCGTCATCGACGAGGTGCCGCAGCGACCGCACGTCGTCTACCAGGTCCTGTTCGCGGACCGGTACTTGGAGGGCGACGTCGCCAACACCCTGCGGCAGCTCGCCAAGCGGGCGAAGGATCTCGACGAGGCCGCCGTCGCCGTACGGCGCACCGCGCAGGACGAGCGGCACGCCGCCGAGCAGGCCGCCGTCACCGACGCCGAGACCAGGGCCAAGGCGCAGCGGGAGACCGAGGGCGTCGACCCGGTGCTGGTCGCCGCCACGCTGCGCGAGCTGCTCGACGGCGCGGACGGCATCGTCGTCGACGAGACCATCACCCACAGCCGGATCGTCAAGCGGCACCTGCGCACGGCCGCCCCCGACTCGTACTTCTATGTGCAGGGCGGCCTCGGCCAGGGCATCGCGGTCGCGCTCGGCGTCAAACTCGCCGCCAGGGAACGGCCGGTGGTCCTCACCATCGGCGACGGCGCGTTCACCTACAACCCGGTCGTCCCCTCGTACGACGCGAGCAAGGCGTACGAACTCCCGCTGCTCATCGTGGTGTTCAACAACCGCGTCTACAAGTCGATGAACCTCAACCACCGCAGGTTCTACCCCGACGGAGCGGCCGCCGAGACCGGTGAATGGCTCGGCACCGACCTGCACCGTCTGCCCCGACTGGCCCAGTTCGCCGAGCCGTTCGGCATGCACACCGAGACCGTCGACACCGCGCAGGCGCTCGGGCCCGCCCTCGAGCGCGCCCTCAAGGCCGTGGCGGAGGGCACCACCGCCGTCGTCGACGTCCTCGTCACCCGCTGAACCAGGAGGCACCGCCACCATGTCCACCCCACCCACGAAGATCCTGGTGCCCGCAGACGACCTGCGCACCTTCTCCGCCGCCCTCCTGGAGAAGGGCGGCCTGAGCGCCGAACACGCCCGCACCACCGCCGACGTGTTCGTCTGGGCCGCGCTGCGCGGCGTCGACTCGCACGGCATCGCCCGGGTTCCCGCCTACCTGGACCTGCTGGAGAAGGGCGTCGCCAACGCCGACGCCCGGATCACGGTCGAGTCCAGCACCCCGGCCGCGGCCGTCCTGGACGCCGACCGCGCTCCCGGCCCGGTGGCGCTCGGCCCGGCGGCCGACGAGGCCGTGACCAGGGCGCGGACGACCGGCATCGCCGCGGTGGGGGTACGCCGCACGGTGCACACCGGCGCGATCGGCTACTACGTGTCGAAGATCGCCGAGCAGGGCCTGGTCGGCATCGGCTTCGTCGCCGGGATGCCGAACATGGGCTACACCGGCGTCAGGGGAGCGGCGGTCGCCACCAGCCCGCTCGCCATCGCCGTCCCCACCGACCCCTCGTCGGCGCACGCGCCGCTGCTCCTGGACATGGCCACCGCCACCATCGCGCTCGGCAAGATCCGGCAGGCGAAGGCGAGTGGCACCCCGCTGCCGGAAGGCGCGGCCGCCACCGGGGACGGCACCCCGACCACCGATCCGGAGAAGGCGGTCATGCCGCTCCCGCTCGGCGGGGTGAAGGGCTCCGGCATGTCCCTCGCCTTCGAGCTGCTGACCAGCGTGCTCGTGGGGGCGCCGATCTTCGCGTCGTTCCACTCGGACGACCCGGCCGGCCGTGAGCACCGCCAGAACGCCCTGCTCATCGCCGTCGACCCGGCCGCCTTCGGGGGCGCGGAGGCCTTCACCGAGTCCGTGGACGCCACGCTGGACACGCTCAAGGGCCTGCCGGCCGCGGACGGCGCGCAGGGCGTGTTCTACCCGGGCGAGCGCAGTGCCGCCGTGGCCGCCGGCCGCGGGGAGAAGGGCGTCCCGGTGGCGCCCAAGGTGTGGCGCGACCTGACCGAGCGCGCCGAGAAGCTGGGCGTCGCCCTGCCGGAAGCCGCCGGATAGAGGCCGGCGGCCGCCCGGGGCGACGCCCGGGGGAGGGGCGGGTGGCCGGGAACGCCGGTGCGGCGGACGACGCCTTGGGACCACCCGGGTGGCGTCCGGTGCGGCGGACGCGCCCTCCCGCCCCCTCGCGGCCTCAAGAGGCCTGCGGCGTACCGGCGTCGGTCGCCCGTCGAAGATGACGGGCGATCAGTGCGTAGGTGATCCGGGCCTGTTCGTCGTCCTTGGTGTCGTAGCCGTGGTCGGCCCCGGCGAGGTCGTGGTGCTCGACGAGGGCACCGGCCGCGCCCAGCCGCTCCGCGTACCGCACCGCCTCGTTCCTGAGCAGGTCGTACTCGGCCGTGATGACCAGCGCCGGGGCGATGCCCGTCAGGTCGGCGGTGTCGGAGGCATGGGCGGGCGAGACCAGCCGGTGCGTGCGCTCACGCGGATCCGGCACGTACGAGGTGTCGAAGATCTCGGCCATCCAGGGCCGCAGCATGGGTTTGGCGACGGCCGCCTTCTTGTCCTTCGCGCTGGTCGCGAGGTCCAGCGGCGGGTAGTGCAGCACCTGGAGGGCGATCGCGGGCCCGCCCTGTTCCAGGGCCTGGCGGGCCACGGCCGCCGCGAGTCCGCCGCCCGCGCTCTGTCCGCCCACGGTGAGCCGCCCGCCGTCCCAGCCGTGCTCCGCGCCGTGCTCGGCGACCCAGCGCACCACCTCGAAGGCCTGCGTCGGCGGAGCCGGGAACGGGTGCTGCGGGGCGACGACGTACTTCACGTTGACCACGACCACCCCCGCTTCGGCGGCCAGCCACCGGCAGAGCCCGTCGTCGAGTTCCGGCATCGACACGACATAGCCGCCACCGTGGAAGTTGACGTGGACGGGCGCGGGCGTCGCCGTCCCGGCCGGGGGCGCGTACACGGTGACCTGTGCCGGGGCGACGGAGGTCGGCACGGTCAGCTCACGCACCGCGCGGGGGTACTCCGGGAAGCGCGCCTGCCCGTCGGCGGCGGAGCCGGGGCCACCGGAACGGCGGCCAGCCAGCCCGGTGAGCCCCTGCATCGTCTTGGCGGCGAGGGCGGCCACCGCCGGTCTGGCCAGGAGGGACATGCGCGTTCCGTTCGTCGAGCCGTGCCGTTGATCGTCAGGATTCCTGTTGAAGGGAAGGGGGTGAAGCTAGCACGGCGGAACCCGCGCGCGCACCGGTCCGTCAGTCGCGCCGGGCCACGATCCGGTACGCGTTGGACACGCCGAGCCGGTGCGAGAGCGGACGCACCGCGAACCGGTCGAGCAGGGTGCCCGCGATCAGCGCCGGGATCCCGGCGACCAGCAGCGCCCCGCGCAGGGTGCGGCGCAGCGCGCCCGGCGGCTCGGGCAGCCACGGCGCGTCCTCGCGCGGCGCCGCGTGGTCCAGCGCCAGCCATACGGCGGCGAGCAGGTCGACCGGGTCGTGCGGCTCGGCGTGCTGCTCCGCCACCACCGTGAAGCCCAGCCGCGTGAGCCGTTCCCGCAGATTGGCCACCGGCACGAAGTGCAGATGCTGCGGCTGGAGCCAGGGCAGCCACCAGCGGCCCAGTAGCCGCGCGTAGCGGCTCTCGGGGTCCGGCACCTCGATGAGAAGATGGCCGCCGGGGCGCACCGTCCCGTGCGCGGCGCGCAGTTCGAGGTCGGGATCGGTGCTGTGCTCCAGGTAGTGGAACATGCTCACCACGTCGTAACGGGCGGCGAGTTCGGGTGCCAGCTCGGGGAACGCGCCCCGGTAGCCGTGCTCCACCCGGCCCTCCCGCTCGGCGAGTTCGACGCCGTCGGTGAAGTCCAGCCCGTCGAAGGTCGTCCCGGGCAGCACCTCCCGGGCGGCCGCGCAGAAGTGACCGTGCCCGGTGCCGACGTCCAGCCAGGTCTTCGGCGCGGGATCGTGCGGCAGCATCGACCCGGCCCGCCCCCGGTACATCTTCGTCCGGCCCCCGAAGGTGTCCCCGAGCTTCTTCTCGCCCAGCCCGTCGTAGAAGTCCCGGTAGTAGAACTCCAGGCCCTCGGCGCTCAGTCGCGGGTTCTGGAAGGTGTGCCCGCAGCCCTCGCAGCGGTCCAGGACGAAGCGGCCCGGCTTGTGCTGGAGCAGGTCGGTGGTGCGCAGCCGGGTGGTCAGCGCCGCCGAGCCGCACCACGGGCAGGTAGTGCGGCGGGGCTCGAAGAAGCGGGCCGGGCCGGCGGCGATGTCCGCCCGGTAGGCGGGACGGGCCTCGGCGATCCGCTCGGCGCGCTTGCTCTCTTCGCTCATCTGAACTCCCCTGCCAGGTCCTCGAGATGGGCCGCGGCGGCGGACGAGCCGCCCGCGGCGCGGAACGCCGTACGGATCCGGTCGGCGGCGGCGCGGTGTCCGGGTTCGTCCAGCACGGAGTCGACCGCCGCGCCCAGCTGCCGCGCGGTGACCCGGCCGAACCGCACCCGCACCCCGGCTCCCGCGTCGGTGACCTGTCCGGCGACGACCGGCTGGTCGTCGCGGATCGGGGCGACGACCAGGGGGACCCCGTGCCACAGGGCCTCGCACACGCTGTTGTGCCCGGCATGGCAGACCACCGCGCCGGACCCCCTCTCCAGCCGCTCCAGCAGGGCCAGTTGCGGCACCGACGGCAGGATCAGCACGTCCTTGTCGTCGCCCCGCGGCTCCAGCGTGCCGCCCGGGTCGACGATCACGCCCTGCACCCGGTCGGCCCGCTCGCGCAGCACCTCCCGGCAGACCTCGAGGAACCGTCCGCCGACGTCGGTGTTCGCGGTGCCGAGCGTGACCAGCACGGTGGCGCGGCCGCCGTCGAGCCACTCCCAGGGGAAGCCGGCGGCCGACGGCCGGGCCGTGATCGACGGGCCCACCCAGCGGACGCCGTCGTGCGCGTCACCCGCCAACTCCGGTGTGCTGAAGGCCAGGACGAGGTGCGGCGAGAAGCGGGGGTCGGCGTCACCCGCCGGATCGCCGATCGCGGACCGCAGTGCGGCGAGCCGCCGGTCGAGCCACGCCCCGACCTTGGGCAGCCCGGCGAGGGGGTCGGTGAACTCGGCCGAGGTGGTCGCGGAGGTCGCCCACGGCAGGCCCAGCCGCTCCGCGACCAGCGCGCCGGCGAAGGCCTGCTGGTCGGCGACGACGACGTCCGGCCGGAACGCCTCGACGGCCGCCCGCACACCCGGCGCCATCGCCTCGGCGAGCGGCAGCAGGTACCACTCCCACAGGAACTTCAGCGCTTCCGGGCCGCGCAGGTCGGCGGGCCGCTCTCCGGGCGGCGCCCCAACGCAGGCGAACACCGCCCCCGCCCCGGGGCCCGCCAGCCGGCCGACCAGCTCCGGATCAGGGCCGACCCACGCCACCCGGTGGCCCCGTGCGGTGAGTTCGGCGGCGACGCCGACGGCCGGGTTGAGGTGACCCACCAACGGCGGTACGACGAACAGGAACCGGCTCACCCCGTCGCCTCCGCCGCCACCCGCCCGGCCTCGTCGACGAGGGACAGGATGTGCCCGCCGACCGTCCCCGAGGCCTCCACGAGGACCGAGTGCTCATGCCCCGGGATCACCACGGTGCGGCAGTCCGGCAGCACCGCCCGGAGCCAGGGCGCCAGTTCGGCCAGGTCGGAGTCGGCGCCGTACAGTCCGAGTACCGGGCAGCGCACCGCCGCGATCTGTTCGTCCGTCAGCACCTGGCTGGCCGGGATGTCCCGCCCGAGGGACGTCTCCCGCGCGAGCCGGGCCGCCCCCTTGGCCAGCCGGGCTGTGTTGTGGCCGCGGTTCGCGGTGATCCAGGCGATCGCGTCGGACTCGTGGTGGGCGAGCTGGGTCACGACCCGGTCCAGGATCCCGCCGAGCTTCACCGCCCAGGCGGCGGTGGCCGGTTCGGACTCGACGAGGGTGACGCTCGCCGCCCGCTCGGGGTGCCGGGCCGCGTAGCCGAACGCGATCGTGCCGCCGTAGGAGTTGCCGACCAGGTGCACCGCAGCGGTCACTCCGAGCCGGTCGAGCAGCGCCTCCAGGTCGTCGACGTTGTCGTCCAGCGTGTAGCCCTCGGCGGGGCGCTCGCTGCGGCCGTGGCCCCGCAGGTCGTACATGACGACGTCGAGGCCGGCGGCCGCGAACGCCGGGGCGACGGTGAAGTAGTAGCTGGCCAGGCTGTCGGTCAGCAGACCGTGCACCAGGACCACGGTGGCGGTGGCCGGCCGGCCCTGCCGGGGGCCGATCCGCTGTACGTGCAACCGGACGGAGCCGGTGTCGACCATCGCCATGGCTCAGCTCGCCTCCGCGGCCTTCAGACTCGTCACGACGTACTCGACGAGCCGTCCGACGGTCAGTTCGATGATCTCGTCGAACTCCATGTCCGCCAGGAACTCGGCGAAGTTGACCCGGTCGCCGTACCGATCCTGGAGCAGGCCGGCCAGGGTGACCAGGTCGATGCTCTCCAATTCCAGGTCGCGGTTGAAGGTGGTCTGCATGTCGATCTCGATGTCGTCGAGCCCGTACTCGTCCTGCAGGAGTCGGGTGAGCATGCCGGTGAGATCGGCCAGGACGGACTGCTCGTCGGCGGTGACGGGGGTGCGGGGGGTGGGGGGTGTCATCGGGTGTCGTACTCCTCTGCGGTCGGGTGTCCCGTCGTCCAGGCCACCACGTACGAACGGTCGGGCAGCCGGGGCGGGTTGGCGGCCGGTGCGCAGTGCACGGGGTAGGCGCGTTCCAGGCGGCCCGCGACGGTCAGCCGGTCGCCGGCCGGTGTCGCGTCGAGCACCGTGAAGTCCCGTGGCCTGCCGTCGAATCCGGTGCCCTCCGCCTTGGCGACGGCCTCCTTCGCGGCCCAGAAACGGGTGAACCACAGGGCCTCGGAGCCGCCGGAGCCGGCCGACAGGGCGCGCAGCAGCCGTAGTTCGTCCTCGCCGAGGGCGGCGGCGAGGGTCTGCGGGGTGCGGTCGGTGACCTCCTCGATGTCGATCCCCGGGCCGGGGCCCGGCGTGTGCGGCCGGACGATCGCGACGCCCGCCTCCGCGCAGTGGGCCAGCGAGACGTCCAGCGCGGGCAGGACGCGTCCGTGCACGCCGGTGACGTACGGCCGCCCGACGTCGTCGTTGCGCACCCGCAGTTCGGCCGGGAAGACGGGGCCCTCGCCCTGGTCCCACAGCCGGCGCCGTACCGCGTCCTTCACCGCGATCCGGCCCAGCAGCCACTGCCGGCGCCCGCGCGGCGCGTGCTCCGCGTACTGCGAACGCTCCTCTCCGCCGAGGGAGTTGCGCATGATCAGCTCACGGGACGCCAGGTCCGGCCACCGCTCGTGCAGCAGCTGCCAGCCGCCCGGACGGGTCTCGGACAGCGTGTGGCGCTCCGGGAAGCGCTCGACGGGCCGGGTCTTCGGGTCGTTGTCGAACCGGCGGTCCTGCCAGCCGTACAACTCGGCCCACACCGTGCCCCCGGCCGTCAGCTGGACGTCGGCCTCCAGGAAGGCGTCGGTCAGCGAGGTGATCCGCACCAGGCACCCGACCTGGGTCCCCGGCGCCGGATGCGGTCCGTGGAAGCGCATCTCCCGCATCCCGACCGGGAACACGACGGTCCGCTCGGTCCGGGTCGCCATGATCCAGTAGCCGAGGATCTGGCCGACGTTGTCCAGCAGCGCGCCGGGCGCGGACGGGGTGGTGATCACCCCGCGGACGTGGCGGTCGCCGATCGCGGTGAGTTCGGTGACGCCCTGGAACGCCGGGCCGTGGAACATCCAGCGCTCCTCGTAGAGCTGGGCGGCGGTGTGCTCCGGGGCGCGCTCGGCGCCGGGGTCGGTGGACCACGGGGCGGGCGGCGGCGGGTGGGCGGCGGCCAGTTCGACGGTGGCGCGGGCCCGGGGGCCGAAGGACACGGCCAGCCGGTCCGGGCCCTCGGGTGTCACGGTCACCGGCACGTCGACGGCCGGGGTGGCGGTGAGCCACTCCTCGAACCGCGCGCCGTGCACGGCGACCGGCAAGGTGCCGGGGGCCGCGTCCCGCGCCGCGTCCGCCGCCGCGTCCACGATGTGCTGCACGATCGTCGTCGCCGGGACGACCGGCCACCGGTCGGCGACCTCGGGCCAGCCGGGCCGCTGCGGGAAGAAGCAGTGGTCCAGCAGGTAGGGCATGGTGTCGGGGGAGACGTGGACGTCGCTGTGCCAGGGGCCTGTCTGCCGGGCGGCCGCGGGAGCCGCGGCCCGCGCGGTCAGGAGGACGGCCGCCGTGTCCGCCGTCTCGTGGAGCAGGGCGGACAGTTCGGCGGCCATCGGCGAGCCCTCGACGAGGGCGTCCAGCGGCGACGCACCGGCGGGGCCGGCCGCACGGACCGGGGCGCGGACCGGGGTGCGCAGTTCGGCATGCAGTGCGGCGAGCCGCTGCGGCGCGAGGGACACCAGGGCGCCGCCCAGGTCCAGCCGCACCGGCGGCCGTGCTGCCCGCGCGGCCCCGCCGGGCGACGCGGGGGAGGCAAGGGAGGGCGCCACCGCCGCTCCCGCCGTCCACAGCGCGGTGGCCACCCGGCGGAGCTGGGCGAGGCCCGTGCGGTGGGGGGAGTTGGCGGCGACGGCCAGGTGGTCCCGGTCGCCCAGGGTGTCCCCGACCAGGGAGCCGAGCCGGCCCGGGCCGACCTGGACGTACACCCGGTGTCCGGCCGCGTACAGCGCCTCGGTCAGCTGCCGGAAGCGGACGGGTTCCAGCAGATGGCGGACGAACAGCGACCGTATCCCCGCCTCGTCCTCGGGGAAGGGGGCGGCGGTCGTCCCCGACCAGAGCGGGGTGTGCGGTGGATACAGCCGGAACCGGTCGGCGGCCTCCTTGATCGGGCCGAGATGCGGTTCCAGCATCGGCGTGTGGAAGCCCGACCGGAACGGCAGCACCTGGCTGAGGACACCCTGGGCGCGGAAGGTCCGTACGAACTCCTCGACCGCCGGTTGCGGCCCGCACACCATCGACTGGCCGGGCGCGTTGTCGTGGGAGAGCACCAGGCCCGCCGTGGCCCGGCTCTCGTCCCGCAGGGCGGCCAGCACCCGCTCCGCGGACGCGCCGATCGCCCCGAAGGCCAGCCCCGGGACCGATACCGAGTCGGGGTCGAAGTCGGCCATGAACGCGTCGACCTCGTCCCCGGAGTACAGCCCGGCCGTCGCCATCGCCGTCCACTCGCCCACGCTGTGCCCGGCGACCGCGGCCGGCACGATCCCGCTGCGACGCAGCGCGGTGTCGAGCAGCCGGCCGACGGCGACCACACCGAAACCGTGGCGGCCCACGTCATCGGTCCGGTCCCCGGCGACGGACAGGGTGGGCAGACCGAAGTGGGCGGCCACGTCGTCGACCTGCGGAGTGAAGTCGCCCTCCAGGCCCGGGAACAGGAACGCGGGTCCGCCCCGGTCGGCGCCCAGCAGGGGGCTCGGCCGGAACCAGACGTCACCGCGGCCGTGCCAGGCACGCCGCTTGCCGACCGCGCGGCGGGCCAGGGCGAGCCGTTTCGCGGTCGGGTCGACGATGCCCAGGCGGGCAGGGCCCGCGTCCGGGTGCGGCTGCGAGGGGGCGAGTCCGGCGGCCCGTACGGTGTCGTCGTCGGCGTCCAGGAGAGCGGCCAGGCGCGCGGGGGAGTCGGCGGCGAGCAGCAGGACCCGCTCGGGTTCGGTCACCGCCAGGACCGGGCGGGGCGGGGCGGTCGCGCGGGCTCCGCGGGCCCCGGGCGCCTCCTCCAGCACCACGTGCGCGTTGATCCCGCCGAACCCGAACGCGTTCACGGCGGCCCGGCGCACGGGCTGCCGCTCGGTGGTCTCCCAGTCGGCCGCCTTCTCCAGGGTGCGGAACCGGGTGCGGGCCAGGGCGGGGTGCGGGTCGTCGCAGTGCAGTGTCGGGAGCAGCGTGCCGTGGTGCACGGCGAGCGCGGCCTTGACGAGGCCGGCCACCCCGGCGGCGGGCATGGTGTGCCCGATCATCGACTTGACCGACCCCAGCACCGCTTCGCCCTCGCCGGGGCCGAACACCTCGGCGAGGGTGGTCAGTTCGGCCTCGTCGCCGGCCGGGGTCGCGGTGCCGTGCGCCTCCAGCAGACCGATCGAACCGGGCTCGGCCGGGTCGAGCCCGGCGGCCCGCCACGCCTGCCGGACGGCCTGTGCCTGACCGCCCGGATCGGGGTTGAGCAGCCCTGCGGCCCGGCCGTCACTGGCCACCCCGATGCCCCGGATCACCGCGTAGATCCGGTCGCCGTCGCGCTCGGCGTCGGCCAGCCGCTTGAGGACGACGACGCCCGTCCCCTCGCCGATCAGGATGCCGTCGGCGTCCCGGTGGAAGGGGCGGCTGCGCTGACTGGGGGAGAGGGCGCGGAGCTGGGAGAAGACGCTCCACAGCGTGATGTCGTGGCAGTGGTGGACGCCTCCCGCGAGCATCAGGTCGCAGCGCCCGGAGCCGAGTTCGCCCACCGCCTGGTCCACGGCGACCAGCGAGGACGCGCAGGCCGCGTCCACGGTGTACGCGGGACCGCGCAGGTCCAGCCGGTTGGCGATCCGGGAGGCGGCGAGATTGGGCACCAGGCCGATCGCCGACTCCGGACTGTCCGGACCGAGCCGCTCGGTGAACGCCGCCCGTACGCGGCCGAGTTGGTCGGACGTCAGGTCGGGCAGCAACTCGCCCATCGTGCGCACGAGTTGGCCGGCCGTCCGGACCCGTTGGTCGAGCCGGGCCAGGCCGGGACCGAGATAGCCGCCCCGGCCGAGGACGACGCCGACGCGCGCTCGGTCGGGGAGCCGGTCCGGGCCGCCCGCGTCGTCCAGGGCGGCCGAGGCCACGTGCAGGGCGATCAGCTGGTCCGGCTCGGTCCCGGCCACCGAGTGGGGCATGATCCCGAACCGGGTGACCTCCACCTCCGCCAGCCCGTCCACGAACCCGCCCCGCCGCGCGTACACCCGGTCCGCGACAGCCGGTTCCGACGCGCTGCCGGGACGGTAGTACTCGGCGTCCCAGCGGCCCTCGGGCACCTCGCCGATCGCGTCCACGCCGTCCCGCAGGTTCCGCCAGTACGCGTCCAGGTCGGCGGCGCCGGGCAGCAGGACCGCCATGCCGACGATGGCGACGGGCCGGTGACGTGCAGCCACGGCCGCCGTCACCAGCCCGAGGCGGTGTGGACGACGGCCGTGGCGGACTCCTCGCCCCAGGCCAGTTCCCGCAGCAGCGCCGCGGTGCCCTCCTCGGGATCGATCAGCCGGATACCGCGCCGGGCGTACTCCCGGGCCAGCTCCAGCCCCACCATGCCGGCGTGCCCGGCCGCGGGCGCCCACGGCCCCCAGTGCACGGTCACCGCGCGGTGTCCGGTACGGGCCGCGAAGGCCGCGCCGAGGGTCTCCAGCGCGTCGTTGGCGGCCGCGTAGTCCACCTGGCCCCGGTTGCCGAGGACGGCCGAGATCGAGCCGAACAGCACGGTGAACGCGGGTGCGGCGGGCAGTTCCTCCAGGGCGGTGAGCAGGGCGTCCGCGCCGGTCGCCTTGGTGCCGTAGACGCGCTGGAAGGACTCGGCACTCTTCTCCGCGACGAGCCGGTCCTCGATCACCCCGGCCGCGTGCACCACGCCGTCCAGCCGGCCGTGCTCGGCGTGGATCTCCTTCACCGCCTGGAGCACCGCCCCGGGTTCCCGGAAGTCGACGGAGCGGTAGCGGGCCCGGCTGCCGAGCGCCGTGAGTTCGGCGAGGGTGGCGGTGATCTCCCGCTGGGCCAGCAGGAGTTCGGCGGCACGGTTGATCTCCGCCGGCTTCGCGCCGCCGCGCGCGGCGAGCGCGGCACGCAGCTCGGCCGGGGTACGGGCGGCCGCGGTGTCCGCGGCCTCGGGGCCGTCCGGCGCGGGGGTCCGGCCGAGCAGCTCCAGACGGCAGCGGGAGGCACGGGCGAGCGCGGCGGCGAACTGCGCGGTGATGCCCCGCGCCCCGCCCGCGAGCAGGACCACCGAGTCCCGGTCCAGTCCGAGCGCCGCCGCCTCGGCGGCTCCGTCCCCGGCCGGTCCGGCGCCCGTGCTGCCGAGCGCGCCGAGCGGCGCCTCCACCAGCTCGAAGCCGTGCCGTCCGGCCGCCGTCCGCAGGACGACCGGGGTGCGGTCCGGCGCGACGGCCTCCGCGACCACGGCGTCCGCGACGGCGGACGGCGAGGCGTCACAGAGGTCGACGACCCGGGCGACCAGCTCCGGATACTCACGTGCCACCGTCCGGAACAGACCGCGCAGCCCGGCGGTACGGGCCTCGGGTGTCCCGCCGTCGGCGGTCCGCACGGCCAGCAGCCAGCGTGGGCCGCCTGCCAGGGCCGCCTTCAGGACGGGAAAGGCGTCCGGCAGGACGGGGCCGTCGTGGGCGCCGTCGAGGGCGCCGAGGTACAGCACGCCGTCGACCGGCCCGTCCGCCTCGGTCAGGACGTGGTCCCTGGCCCGTACGGCGACGTCGGCGCCGTGGGACACCAGCCGGGCCGCCGCCTCCGGGGCTTCCCCGAGGAGGATCCAACGGGTCCCGGAGAGCGTGCGGGAGGGCACCCCGGAGGGGGCGGCCGAGGCGTCGGTGCCGGCGTCGAGCAGGACCGGCCGCAGCACATGCCTGCGGGGCGGCTCGCCGGTCACCTCCGGTGGAACCTGCCCGGGCGCTCCGGGCTCCGTGGCCGGTACCTCCACCACTGCTGCCACTGCCGTGGCGGGCTCGGGGGCGGAGGCAGGGGTGGCCGGTCCGCCCAGCCTGGCGGTCAGCCAGTCGGTCACCGCGGCGGCCGTCCGCGCCTTCGCCAGCTCCTCCAGCTCGTCGTCGTCCATCGACGCGAGGTCCGCGCCCGCCCCGGCACCGAGACGGCGGGCCAACTCCCCGGCGATCTCGGCCCGCTTGATGGAGTCGATGCTGAGGTCGGCCTCGAGATCGAGGTCGGGCTCGATCATGTCGACGGGGTAGCCGGTGCGCTCGCTGATGATCTCCAGGACGACCTGCCGGACATCGGCGGTCCCGGTGGGCCGGGGCGGAGCGGAATCCCCGGTCGGTTCCGCCGTCGCGGCGGCCACCGCCGGTTGTGGCGTGGCGAGTTCGGGCACCGCCTGGATCAGCTGCGGCAC
>NZ_JBHVYO010000072.1:0-32442 GCF_042880655.1 Streptomyces sp. NPDC058295 | reverse complement strand
CGCTACGAAAAACGCGCCTACATCTACCTCGGCACCGTCACCCTCGCAGCCCTCACCATCTGGCTCCGAACATGATCCGAGAAACAGTCCCTAGGCCCAGGAGGACGGGTTCGGTCAGTCGGGACGCCATTTCGATGTAGGTGCCGGTGGTGGTCAGGTCCTGGCCGGAGGAGCGGAACACCACGGAGTTGAGCGTGACGTTCAAGGCTTTCTCGAAACGCTCGCCGCTGAACCGATCGCCCGTGGGGTTCTGAGGGTCGGCCTTGTCGATCTCGAAGGTGACCTTGCCTCCGCCAGGCGGAACGACGCCGGTCGCTTCCTGCTTCGGTGCCGTTGGGGAGTCCGAGGCCCATCAGCAGCACGATGGTGACGAGCATGGCGGCGCCGAGCCACCAACTGGTGGCGGTCCACGCCGCGCCCCTCCTGGAACGCCGTCACCGCGCCCAGCCGCACCCGGCGCTCACCGCGCCCGCGATCCAGCACTCGTCCATCGCGGGCACCGGCATGCCCGCCGGCCGCCGCCCTGTCCCGGAGGTTCACCGTGCCCAGCCCCGTTCTGCCGCGAGCGCGCCGCTCGCGCCCTCTCGCGACCCACCTCACCCCCGCCCAGGTCGCCGCGGACCGGGCCCAGTTCTCCGCCCACGAGGTCCCCAACCGCCCCGTTCCCGGCAGTTCACCGCCGGGAACGGGCCAGCCCCGCGCGGGTTTCGCGGGCCCAGCGCGGACAGGTACGGCGTCGGCGCCGCGTACCCCTGCGGCGAGCGTCGGCATGTCGGGTCGGGTGAGGTCGACGGCGACCGTCCGATCCCGCCGGTGGCGGCGACGATCGTGAGTTTCATCGGGTTCCTCCTGTAGTGAAGGCGGCGCGGTGGTCCTGCGCCCAGGTGGCGTACGTACGTGCCGGGAGGCCCAGCAGCCGCCGTACGGTGTCGGTGGTGGGCCCGGCTTCGCGGGCATAATCGGCCAGCGAGCCGAGCAGCCGGTCGGGCACCTCGTCGGGCAGGCCGGCGGCGAGCATGCCGCGGCGGATCTCGTCCGGTGCAGCCTCGACGAAGGACAGTGACCGGTCGAGCGCCGCGCCGAGCGCGGCGACCTTCTCCGGCTGGCTCAGCGACTGCTCTCCGGTCAGCAGGTAGGTCTGACCGTGGTGCTGAGGGTGAGTCAGGGCGAGGGCGGCCACCGCGGCGATATCCCGCTCGTCGACAGTCGAGGTCCTCGCGTGCGGGTACGCCCCCCGGACGGTCCCGGTCGCCTGGATCTGCCCGGCCCAGGCCAGAGTGTTGGCGGCGAAATCGGCGCAGCGCAGGATCGTCCAGTCCAGGCCGCTCCCCTGGGCGGCCTTCTCAACAGCGTGGAACTGCTGCCGGAAGCGTGCGTGCCCAGCCGGGTACTGCACGGTGACGGCGGACAGCACGACTACTCTTGCCGCGCCCGTCTCGCGGGCGCGGGCCAACAGGTCGACAGCGGTGGATCCGGCGGCACGCGGGCTGAGCAGAATGGCCTCCACGCCGCAGAGGGTGGGAACCTTGGTGGGGTGGACGAGCTGTGTACCGGCGGGGAACGCGGCGTGCGGGTCGCGGGTGACCGCGGCGACTTTCGCTCCCCCCTCGACCAGGAGGCGGACGGTTTCCCGGCCGACGACGCCGGTGGCTCCGGTAATCAGGATCATGACTGAACCCCCAGTGGGTGTGTCGATAATCGATCTTGCGCGGTGGATGATCACGGTTCGTATCGTGGGAAGACGTCACGGGCGAGCCGTGCGCCAGGATCATCGGCATGCGGCACTGAAACCTCCGGTCCTGCCCTGTCAGGCTGGTCGGGAGATCACTGGGTTTTACGGGTCTGCTTCACTTCCTGGTCGACGGCCCAGGCGTCGGCGACCGGGCCGAGGTGGCTGAGCTTGTCGGGGTTGATGACCGCGCGGATCGTCTGGATCTGCCCGTCGAGTGTGTCGAGGGCGAGGATGTGGAGGATTTTGCCGTCGCGGTCGCGGAAGAGCGCGCCCGGCTGGCCGTTGACCTCAAGCGGTTCGAACGTGATGTCGATCCGGGCCATGAGCGGGTAGACGGTGGCGAGCAGCCTGGCCACGTTCTCGGCGCCGGTGACGGCCCTGGCCAGCTGCGGTGCCTTGCCACCGCCGTCCCCGACGAGCTGGACGTCGGCGGACAGCAGATTCTGCAGTCCGTCCACGTCTCCCTGCGTCAGTGCCTCGAAGAACCGCCTCGCCAGCTCCTGCCGCTGCTGGCGGTCCGCTTCGAACCGGGGCCGTCCCTCGTGCATGTGGCGGCGTGCCCGTACGAGCAGCTGCCGGCACGCGGCCTCCGAGCGCCCCACCGCGGCGGCGATCTCGGCGAAGCCGAAGGCGAAAACCTCCCGCAGCACGAACACCGACCGCTCCAGCGGACTGAGCCGCTCCAGGAGCAGCAGCGCCGCCATCGACACCGAGTCGGCCAGCTCCGCCGCGCGGGCCGGGTCCTCGTACGGATCGTCCAGCAGCGGCTCGGGCAACCACGGTCCGACGTACCTCTCCCGCCGCACCCGGGCGGAGCGCAGCACGTCGATCGCGATCCGGGTCACCGTGGCTGACAAGAACGCCTTGGCCGACACGGGCCGGGTTCTTGAGGCGTCGTAGCGGAGCCAGGTCTCCTGTACCGCGTCCTCCGCCTCGCCCACGCTGCCCAGGATCCGGTACGCGATCGAGAACAGCAGCGGCCGCAGCTCCTCGAACTCCTCGACCTTGCCCACGCCGACTCCCCCCTTTGCGGTCTGTGTGCCCGGCCGGACCCGTGCCGACGAGGCATCTCTCGAAGACCATCCGATGTGTGAGCGGACCTGACAACGCCCGCGCCCGCGGACGACCTCATGGCCTTGAGCATGGCGTCCCGGTCCCGGCAGGCCTGACCGGGCCGGGGGTGCGGTGGCGGGTTCAGTGGAACTGGCCGACCTGGTAATCGCCGGCCGGCTGCTGGGTGATGATGTTCAGCCGGTTCACCGTGTTCATGAACGAGACCAGCAGCACGAGGGCCGTGAGCTGTTCCTCGTCATAGTGCTGGGCGGCACGCGCCCACACCTCGTCGCTGACCCCGGTGGCCGCGTCCGCGACCCGGGTCCCCTGCTCCGCCAATGCGAGCGCGGCGCGTTCAGCCTCGGTGAAGACCGTTGCTTCCCGCCAAGCCGCGATCAAGTTCAGTCGCACCGGGCTCTCGCCGGCCGCGGCGGCTTCCTTGGTGTGCATGTCGATGCAGACCGCGCAGCCGTTGATCTGGCTCACGCGCAGCGCTACCAACTCCTGCGTCGTAGCCGGCAGCGGCGATTCCTTCAGCACCCGGCCGACCGACATGAAGTACTTGAGCGCCTTGCCGGCGGTCGGGCTGGCGAAGTAGTTCAATCGCGCGTCCATCGTGTGCTCCTCCACGTTCGTCGATGCCTTCACCCCCGAGACGAGGCGGTCCTCACGCCTGTGACACGACACGGTGTGACCTACGTCTCTCCGCTGACCGGACTCGGGATGTCACAAGGCAGAGTCGCTGGCAGCGACCCGTTCACCGCGCTGCGCACCGGAGAGCGACGCGCACGTGCTGTGGCCTCCGGTGGCCGAACCGGTCAGCACGGTCGGGCCGACCGTGCTGACCAGAGGCCGCGTGCTCGCCGTGTCGGCAAACCCTCCGCTGGCCGAGCGCGGCACACCGCGTCGCTGGAAGACCTCGGCGACAACCATGTCGTCGACTTCGGCCCCGACGCCCCCGAATACCGGGTCACGGCGATGGTCCCCATGCGTACGCCGCTCGACCGCCGAATCCCGCGCAGGCCCGCCGCGCGGACTTTCCACGAGATTCTCTCTCTGGTCGCCTCCGGACAGTGTGTCCACCCGCTGGGCGAGATCGCCGCCCGCTAAACCATCCCCCCGGCATCGTCTTCCTCCCCGTTCCCGACGCCCCCACCCTCCACTTCGCCCTCACGTGGCGATCCACCGACGACAGCCCCACCCTCCGCGCACTGCCCCAGACCGCCGCCGACCACAGCCCCATCTGCATGTGACAGCGGATGACGGGCAGTTGATGGTCGCCGCTGCTGGACGCCAGGCCGGGCCCCGGCGATGAAGTGGCGTCCGCGCAACGTCAGCGCCTACCTGACGGTGTTCACCCGAAGCACCCCCGGACCGCGTAACGGGAGCGTCCGGCTGAGGACGAGGTTGGTGGTGGTGCTCCCGAACTCGGCCAGCTCGTCAACGATCTCCTCCAGGTGGCCCATCGACGTGGCCACCACCTTCATGACATAGCAGTCGTCTCCGGTGGTGCGAAGGCACTCCAGGATCTCCGAGCGCTCCTCCAGCAGCCGGCGCAGCGGCTGGTGCCGGGTTCCCGGCCCCGGGTACTTGAGCCGGACCACCGCCATCACCGGGTAACCGGTCCGCTCCGGGTTCACCTCCGCCCGGTACCCAGTGATCACCCCAGCCTCCTCGAGCCGACGCACCCGCTCCTTGGTCGCCGACGCGCTCAGGTTCACCCGCCGCGCCAGCTCGGTGAACGGGATCCGGCCGTCCCGTTGGACTTCTGCCAGGATCGCCCAGTCCGTCACGTCGAGACTCTCGGCCATACGGCCATTCTACCGGCGGATCCACGGCCGAACCGCCTCTGAACAGGCGGGAATCCCTTCTGGCGACCCATACGCCCTGCCTAGGGTTGGGCGCTATGAAGATCGGAGTGAACGTCCCCAATTTCGGCCCGGGCACCGACCCCGGAGTGTTGCGAAGCTGGGCCCAGACCGTGGAGGGCCTGGGTTTCGACCTACTGATGATCTCGGACCACATAGCCATTACGCCGGATGTCGCCGAGCGCTACCCGGCACCCTTCTACGAGCCCTTCACCACCTTGTCCTGGCTGGTCGGCCTCACCACCCGTATCCAGCTCGGCACGACAGTCCTCATCGCTGCCTACCGGCACCCGCTGCTCACCGCCCGAATGGCGGCCAATCTGAATGAGCTGAGCGGCGGCCGGCTGATCCTCGGCGTGGGAGTGGGCTGGGCGCGGCAGGAGTTCACCGCTCTCGACATCCCGTTCTCACAGCGCGGACAGCTGACCGACAGCCACCTGCGGGACATCCGGGCCGCCTGGAAGGACACCGCCTCCTACGGAGACCGCCGGATCCCGGTGTGGGTCGGCGGCAACAGCGACGCGGGGCTGCGCCGGGCCGTACGACTCGGAGACGCATGGCATCCGCTGCACCCCACCATGCCGTGGCTGCGCGAAGCCGCAGGCAGGCTGCAGACGTACGCGGACGAGCAACACTTGCCCGTGCCCGCCCTGGCTCCCCGCATCGCCCTGCGACTCACCAAGGAACCGGTCGACGCAGCGGGACGGCTCGCCGGTGAGGGCACCATCGACCAGATCATGGACGATCTCGACCAACTGCGGCTGCTGGGCGCCAAGTCCGTCGTCCTCGACACCTACCAGGGCGACCCCCAGGCGACATGTCACCCGCAGGCGGCCTGGCAAGCCCTCGCCACCATGGCCGCGCACCTTCTCCCGCCCAACACCCCACCCCGCACTACGAGGGAGCAGCCATGACCACACCCGACGACCACACCCTCCTCCGACAGGCCATCTCTCTCGCGGCCAAGGCACGCACGAGCGGCAACCCGCCCTTTGGATCTCTGTTGGCAGGACCGGACGGGACGATCCTGGCCGAGGAGCACAACACCACCCTCACCGACAACGACGTCACCGCACACCCGGAACTCAAATTGGCGAGGTGGGCCGCAAGAGAACTCGACGCGCAGACGGCGGCAGGCACCACCATGTACACCAGCTGCCAGCCGTGCGGAATGTGCAATGCCGTCATCCAATGGGCAGGACTGCGGCGAGTGGTGTTCGCCCTGTCCAACGAACAGCTCCTGGACATCAGGCCGGGCAGCAGCCGACCGCCCGTGCCGCAGGATGGCCCCGCGCTGCTCGACGAGGTACGGGCTGCGGTCGAGCCCTACTACCGCTGACCGCCGGGCCCAGGGCAGAGCCCGCCACCAGCGGAACGCACCTGGGTACGCTCACCCCTCCAAAGCCGCCCCACCCATTTGACTTACTGGCCCTAACAAAGCCGTTGGACGTGGCGGTGGGTGATCAGGCAGACGGCGAGTCCGAGGAACGCTTCGTGGATGTCGTCACGTCGCTCCCAGCGGATGCGCAGGCGGCGGAAGCCGTGCAGCCAGGCGATCGTGCGCTCGACGACGTAGCGGAAGATGCCCAGGCCGCCGTGCGGCTCGCCTCGCTTCGCGATCACGGGGCGCATCCGCTCAAGGGCCAGCGGCAGGGCTCCATCGCCGTGGGCCCGAGTCGGCCGGTCTGTTTCACAGGTGTACGGCTGTGCACCGTGCCCGCCACGCACGCTTGCAGCCCGCTGGCTCCCCTGTCCGAGGCGGCGATCGCCGCGGCCCGCGTAGTGCGTATGCAGTAGCCCTGATTGTCGGCAGCTGCACGACGCGCGGGAGGGCCTCGTCCGGGGAGCCTGGTGAGGTACCCGAGAACCGAGACGGAGACCTCA
This sequence comes from Streptomyces sp. NPDC058295, assembly GCF_042880655.1. Lineage (NCBI taxonomy): Bacteria > Bacillati > Actinomycetota > Actinomycetes > Kitasatosporales > Streptomycetaceae > Streptomyces > Streptomyces sp. NPDC058295. Next base: position 25,905 of record NZ_JBHVYO010000072.1, on the reverse strand, counting down.
TCACCATGGCCACCTTCCTCTACCGGCTGGGCCGGCTCGCCTTCCGGCGACGCTGGTCCTTCACCCTTGTGTGGGTGGCCGCGCTGATCGGCGTCGGCGCCGCCGCCGCGATGGCGCCCGCTGCCTCCGAGTCCTCCTCGGCCATGCCGGGCACGGAGTCCCAGCAGGCTGCCGACCTCATCAACCAGAACTTCCCCGACGGCAACAGCGACGGCGCCTCCGCCCAGATCGTGTTCGTCGCGCCCAGCGGGCAGAAGGTCACCGCGCAGCAGTACCGGGCGGCGATCGACGAGGCCGTGGACGATGTCTCCTCCGGCTCCCAGGTCACCAGCGCGACCGACCCCTTCACCACGGGCGGGGTGAGCGACGACGGCTCGACCGCCTTCACCACCGTCAGCTACAAGGTGGCGGCCGACGACCTCTCGGATGCCAGCACCCAGGCCCTGGACACCGCCTCCCAGGAGGCCGGCGGCGCGGGTCTGACCGTGGACATGCGCGGCAGCGCCGTCGCCAGTGAGGTCGCCACGCCCGCGACGGCCGAGATGATCGGCATCGCGATCGCCGCGCTCGTCCTCCTGGTCACCCTGGGCTCGATGGCCGCGGCGGGGCTTCCGCTGCTGACCGCGATCATCGGCGTCGGCACCACGACGGCCGGCATCGCCGCCCTGGGCAGTGCGCTGGGCCTGTCCTCAAGCGCCAGCGGTCTGGCTTCCATGCTGGGTCTCGCGCTCGGTATCGACTATGCGCTCTTCGTCGTCTCCCGCTACCGCGAGGAGCGGGCCAAGGGCCATGAAGCCGAGGAGGCCGTGGGGCGCGCGGTGGGCACCGCCGGGTCCGCGGTCGTCTTCGCCGGGCTCACCGTGATCATCGCGCTGGCCGCGCTCTGGGTGGTCGGCATTCCCATTCTCACCCAGATCGGCCTGTGCGCCGCCGCCGCGGTCTTGATCTCCATCCTCGTCGCGCTCACTCTGGTCCCGGCCCTGCTCGGCTTCTGGCCGAACGTGACGCTGGCCCGGCGGGTCCGCAAGAACAAGCGCGCCCGGGGCGACAGCGACACCAATGGCGGCTCCCGCTGGGCTCGCCTGGTCATGCGCAAGCCGCTTCCCGTGCTGATCCTCGCCGCCGTCGGCCTGGGCGTCGCAGCGGTGCCCGTCACCAGCCTCGACCTCGGTATGCCGGGCGACGAGTCGCAGCCCACCTCCACCACCGAGCGCCGCGCCTACGAAGCACTCGCCGACGGCTTCGGCCCCGGCTTCAACGGCCCCCTGACCCTCGTCGTGAACGCGGACGGTGCCGCCGACCCGCAGGCGGCTGTGAAGACGATCGAGCAGAACATCGGCGACGTCCCCGGAGTCGTCTCCGTCTCCCAGGCCCGGTTCGACGAGGCGGGCGACACGGCGGTGTTCTCCGTCGTGCCCTCCACCGCACCCACCTCCGAGGAGACCAAGGAGCTCGTCTCGACCATCCGCGACCAGCGCGCGGACATCGACGCCGGTACGGGAGCGACCTTCGAGGTCACCGGCACCACCGCCGCCGACATCGACATGGCGGACAAGGTACAGAGCGCACTGATCCCCTACCTCGGGCTGGTGCTCGGGCTCGCCTTCCTGCTCCTGATGGTGGTCTTCCGCTCGATCCTGGTGCCACTCAAGGCCGCCGGCGGGTTCCTGTTGTCCGTACTGGCTGCCCTGGGCACGGTCGTCGCGGTCTTCCAGTGGGGCTGGGGCGCGAGCCTGCTCGGCATCGAGTCCACCGGTCCGATCATGAGCATGATGCCGATCTTCCTGGTGGGGATCGTGTTCGGTCTGGCCATGGACTACGAGGTCTTCCTCGTCTCCCGGATGCGGGAGGCCCACGTACGAGGCGAGTCGCCCGCGCAGGCTGTCGTCAGCGGATTCCGGCACAGCGGGCGAGTGGTCGTGGCCGCCGCACTGATCATGATCGCGGTGTTCTCCGGGTTCGTGACCTCGGGCGACTCCATGATCAAGATGATCGGGTTCGGGCTCGCGGCCGCCGTGCTCTTCGACGCGTTCGTGGTCCGGATGACGATCGTGCCCGCCGTCCTGGCCCTGATGGGCAAGCACGCCTGGTACCTGCCGAAGTGGCTGGACCGGATCCTGCCGAACATCGACGTGGAGGGCGAGTCCCTCCACAAGACTGAACCGCCCGCCGAGGGCGAGGACGCTCCCACAGAGAGGGAACCGGCCCGGGTCTGACCCCGGCCGCCTCCCGACGGGCCGCCCGCATCCGAGCGGGTGGCCCGTCGGGCGGTGGTTGTCCGCACGGTCCACCATGGACACAGACCCGACGGGAACCACATCTCATGATCACCGCCCTGCGCCGCTTCGCCGCCGCCTATCCGCGTACAACCGACGCAGTGGTGGCCCTGGTCCTGTTCGTGCTGGCCACGACCGGGACCGCCTTCTCCGGCGTGACCGGGGGAAAGCTGTGGTCCGGTGTTCTCCTCGCCGCCGTCGGAGCCGCCGCCACCCTGTGGCACCGCACCCGCCCCTGGGTCGTCGCCGTGGTCGCCACTCTCTGCGCGATCCTGGGCAACGCCCTCGGGCACCTGGTCACCCCGCTGCTCCTGGCCCCCAGCCTGACCGCGCTGTACTGGCTGGCCCTGAAGTTCCCCCGGCGAACGGTGTACCCGTTCACCATCGTCGTCGCTGTTGTACAGACCGTCCTCGCCGTGGCCAACAACTCCGGCGAGTTTCCGTTCTACTTCGATGTACTCAACACCGCCCCCTGGATCCCCCTGGCCACCGAGACCGGCCTCGCCGTCGCCCTGCGCCGCGCCTACCTCGACTCCATCCACGCCCGCGCCGAACACGCCGAGCGCACCCGGGAGCAGGAGGCCAGGCAGCGGGTCGCCGAGGAGCGCGTACGGATCGCCCGCGACCTCCACGACGTCGTCGCCCACCACCTCGCAGTGGCCAACGCCCAGGCGGGGACGGCGGCCCATCTCGTACGGAAAGACCCCGAGCAGGCCCAGCGGCTCCTCGACGACCTGGCCGGCACCACCGCATCCGCACTGCGCGAACTCAAAGCCACCGTAGGGCTGTTGCGTCAGGCCGACGACCCCGACGGCCCCCTCGAACCGGCGCCCGGACTCGACCAACTCCCCGAACTGTTCGCCACCGTCGAGGCCGCGGGCCTGCGCGTCACCGTCCTCACCGACGGCGAACCCAGCCCGCTCTCCCCCGGCGTGGACCTGACCGCGTACCGGATCGTCCAGGAAGCCCTCACCAACATCACCAAGCACGCCCCGGCCGCGCGCGCCACCGTCCGGCTCGGCTACTTCCCCGACCATCTGGCGATCACCGTCACCGACGACGGTGAAGGCGGCCCGGCTCCCACGCCCCCCGGCTTCGGCCTCATCGGGATGCGCGAGCGCGCCCGGTCCGTGGGCGGCAGCCTGCGCACAGGACCGCGCCCCGAGGGCGGCTTCGAGGTCTCGACCTCGCTGCCCCTGCACCCCCGCACCGCCCCGACGGAGGAGAGTCCCGCCCCATGAGCACCACGACCATCCGCGTACTGCTCGCCGACGACCAGGCCCTGCTCCGTGCGACGTTCCGCATCCTGATCGACTCCTGCGACGACCTCACCGTCGTCGGCGAGGCCGCCGACGGCGCCGAGGCGCTCGAACTCGCCCGCACCACCCACCCCGACCTCGTCCTGATGGACATCCGCATGCCCGGCACGGACGGACTGGCCGCCACCACCGCGATCTGCGCCGACCCCGACCTCGCCGCGACCCGCGTCCTGATCCTCACCACCTTCGAGACCGACGAGTACGTCGCCCGCGCCCTGCGCGCCGGAGCCAGCGGCTTCCTCGGCAAGGACGCCGGCGCCGACGAACTCCTCGACGCCATCCGCACCGTCGCGGCCGGCGAGGCACTCCTCTCGCCCGTCGCGACCCGCGCCCTGGTCGCCCGCTTCCTCGCCACCCCCGAGCACGGACCCCAGCTGGCCGCCCCCGAACTCCTCGCCGAACTCACCGACAGGGAACGGGAGGTGATGGCCCTGGCCGCCGAGGGAAAGTCCAACGACACGATTGCAGCAGAGCTGTTCGTCAGTCCGTACACCGCGCGCACCCATGTCCACCGCGCGATGACGAAGCTGGGCGCCCGCGACCGCGCCCAACTGGTGGTCATCGCCTACCAGTCGGGGCTCGTACGGGCCACTCCCCCGGCCCCGTAACCCATCGGCGAGGTGGTGGAGGTCATGGCGCAGCTGCCGGACGACCGAGCCCGGCAGGAGGTTCTGGCGCTCGTGGAGGTCGCGCGGATGGATCCGCGGGCCTGGCCCGATGTCCGCGATCCGGGCTCGGTGGAGGAGATCCGGGAGGCGTTCGGACGGCGGTGCTGGATCCAGTTCATGCCGCACGCCGGAGCGATCGAGGTCCGTGACAGCGGATGGGCGGGCTGATCAGTCCCCCTCCCGGTCGGCTTTCGAGGGGCGCTTCGTGGAATGCCGGGCGGATCGCGCCTCATCGACGCTCTGCTGCAGCGCGGTCATGAGGTCGACAGCGGGTTCGCGTGACGGTGGTTCGGCCAGCTCGTCTCCGGTGACGACGGCGTCGACCAGCTGCTCCAGGGCGTGGGCGTACCCGTCGTGGTCCACGCTGTCGTCGACGCCGATCATTTCCTGCACCAGCACTTCCGCCAGTCGGCGCTCACGGTCGCTGAGCGGGACGGCGGGGACCAGGTGGGCGAGGGCTCCGGGGTCGCGGATCTCATCGCTCCAGCGCAGGGTCTGCAACAGCAGCAGTCCGCGGTACGGCCGGATGACCGCCTTGCGTTCTCGGCTGCGGATCGCGACCTTGGTTCGTCCGGGAGAGGACCTCCACCAGCAGGGCGTACGGCCGGTCCGCGGTCCCTGCGGCGGGAGCAACGTAGTACGGCCGGTCGTAGCTGATCGGGGCCACACCCTTCGGATCGATGATTCCCACCACCGTGATCGTGCGCTTGGTCGGCAGCGGCAGGCGGGCGAGGTCGTCCTCGGAGAGCGGCAGCAGGCGGCCGTCCGGGAGGGCGACGCCCCGCCCGACCTCGGAATAGCTGATCTCCCGGCCCTCCGCAGCACAGAAGCGGCGGTGCTGGACACGGCTGCCGTCGGCGGTTTGGATCCCATGGAGCCGCACGGTGTGCTCTTCGGTAGCCGCGTAGAGCTGGACAGGAATCGCGACCATCCCGACGGCGATGGTGCCCGACCAGGTAGCGGTGGCCCTCATGCCTCCAGCGTCGGCGGCCGTGGCTCCCCTCGCATCCGGGAGGGGAAACCACGGCCGCGTGAGGGCACCGGGGAGCTCGGTCAGCGGTGGCGGAGTTCCACCGGACTGCCGAGCACGGGGAAGGCGGCACGGACGCGGGCGGCGGTGTCGGGCTGGAGCAGCGAGTAGGCGTAGAGCGTGGCGCCGTCGAACCCCTCTGGAGCTTGCCCCCAGCCCTCCCAGTCCAACACCTTCAGCGGCGCTGTGACGTTCGCCCAGTGCAGGTCGGCATGGGCGGAGGTCCAGCAGGTCACGGCCGGGGCCGAGATCCCAAGGAACTCGGGGATGGCCCGGTCCATGTACTGCCGCCGTACGGCGACGCGCCCGGTGGCGACCGCCGACACGTTCTCCAGCGCCCCGGTGAGGTCCTGCCACCAGGAGTCCGGCAGCTGGAGGCCGCGCCGGACGATCGGGTCGTCGGACAGGACCGGCTGGCCGACGCGGGCCGACAACTCCGCCCGGTAGGCGGTGCCGTCGTCGAAGGCGTCGTGCATGCCCCAGGAGCGCGGGCCGGTGCCAAGGGCCTGGGCAAACTCCGCTACGTCGTCGAGCAGGCCTTCGCCCTCCTCCACCAGTTCAAACGCCTCGCCATCCGATGGGAACGACACCTTCGTCTCCCTGGCACGCAGCCTCATCTGCTAACGGCGCCGCAAGAAGGCCCACCCATGATCGTGTTACGAGCTCTAAAGACCACGACCCAGAGTCGATGAAGAACTGGGAGAACGGCCGCAGCGAACCGAAATCATCGCGCCTGGACGCCTATCAGCGGCTGCTGAACGGGTGGGCGGCGAGGTATCCCGCCCCCCACGCCACGCCACGCCCGCCGCCGCGACGGCGTCAGCGGCGCTCACCAAACCGGCGACGTCCGAGGTGGAGACGACGGACCCGCAGGCTCCCCCCGTTCCAGCTGCCGGGTCGGCGCGTCCCCTCCCCCGGCCCGCCTCCACATCGCGCCGTCCGGCCGCGAGGAAAGCGGCGCAGCCCGCCGTCGATCCGCGCTTCCCGCACGGCCCGCTCGCCGTGCTGGACGGTGACGGTTCCGCGTACGGCGTCGACGGAATCGTGCTCGACCGCCCCGCGACCACCATTGCGGAGCTGGTGGAGGCTGCGTCATCTCGTGGCTCCGGAGGTCCAGGGCGTCGAGCAGGTGGGAACGGCGTGTCGATGCGGCCGTCCGTGATGGTGCCAAGATCCCCCTCCCCCTCCCCGCCGGCGGGGACGGCCACAGCGCGCCGCGCCTGATCTGAGCCAGCGGCGTGCTCCCCGCGCCTGCGCGGATAGTGGCCTATGGGGGTGCGCAGGGGAGGTTGCGGGGAAGAATGGCCGCCATGACGTCTGAAGGCTCCTCCATCGACCCGGCCAAGCCCAGCATCGCCCGCGTCTACGACTACCTGCTCGGCGGCAAGGACAACTATGCCGTGGACCGGGAGATCGGCGACGTGTTCAAGCGCGACCTGCCCGGTTCGGTGGCCATCGCCTTCGCCAACCGCGCGGCCCTGACCCGGGCGGTCAGAGAGATCGCGAAGACCACCGGCATCCGGCAGTTCATCGACCTGGGCAGCGGCCTGCCGACCGCGGACAACGTCCACCAGGTCGCGCAACGCCACGCTCCCGAGTCCCGGGTCGTCTACGTCGACATAGACCAGCAAGTGCTGGTGCACGGCCGCGCGCTGCTGGAGAACAACAACCGCACCCGCTTCGTCGCGGTCGATGTGCGCAACCCCGAAGGCATCCGCACGCACCCCGGCACCCTCGAAATCATCGACTTCACTCGTCCCGTCGCCGTCATCCTCAGCGCCATCCTCCACCACGTCAACGATGACGAGGACCCGGCCGGCATCGTCCGCTACTGGCGCGACCACGTCCCTTCCGGAAGCTACTTCTTCATCAGCCACTTCCGCTCCGGCAACAACCCGGAGACCGCCCAGGCCGAGAAGGTCCTCCAGCAGACGTTCGGCCGCGGCCGGTGGCGCACGGACACGGAAATCGCCTCTCTGCTGGACGGCCTGGAGATCCTCGACCCCGGGATCGTCCCCGCGTCCCTGTGGCATCCCGACGAGACCGACAACCCATGGAACAACGGCGAAAAACGAGAACTCACAGTCTGGGAACACCTCATCGCCGCCGGACTGGCCCGCAAACCCTCAGCGTGATCCCCGGACGTCACCGAGACCGTCAAGGCAGCCGGCTGCCTCGCCCCGGTGACGGCTCTTCTCACCCCGGCCGGTGGCGAAACGAAACGCCAACTCGGCTGCGGCGTTCGCGGCTTCGCAGCGTATAAGTCACCTCGATGGGAGCCAAACCCCAGCATCCGTAGGGGTCGTACGGTCGTATACCCCCTCCACGCCCCCTTGGTCTATATACCCAAGTACCGACGCGGCCCGTTCACCGACGAGATCTTGAACCGGTGCGAAGGGATCATGCGCAACGTGTGCGCCGACTTTGAAACACAGCTGGTGGAGTTCAACGGCGAACGCGATCACGTCCATCTGCTGGTGCACTATCCGTAAGCCCGCCGTGGTCATCGCCGGCGAGGCGTACGCGTCATGCGACAGACTGGCCGCCCGTTACAGAACGGCAGTCCACCGACCGATGGAGCGAGCGGGACCCCCGGCGGTCGGAGAGACTCGCCAGCCGGCGGACGGCGTGGGGGCGGCCGGAGTCCCGCTTCCGCCTGGCGGATCACGCAACGCCACGCTTGAGGCCCGCGCCGGAGGAGCAGCGCTGCGCCGGACCGGCCCGGCCCTACGCCGCCGACGCTGAGGACCAGTGCGCAGGCCCGCGCTGCGTTGCACTGTCCAGCCCGAGCAGGCACTACTCAAGAAGCTGAATAGTCGCTCTAGATGAATAGTCACATTCTTGAGTACGATGTGATCACGGGTGAGGAAAGGGGTTGCGTCGATGGCCTCGCGACATGCCGTGCCGGCGGCGCCACTGGACGGCGAGTACAGCGGACACCGGCCTGCGAAGGCGTTCGGCGTCGGCGTCACGACCCTTTGGGGCGCCCTGCCCCAGCAGCCGTACGTCAAGCTCACCGAGCCGGAGAAGGAAGGGCCGGTGGTCGAACAGCCAGAGGTGCGAGCGTCTGCGGCCGAGGCCGAGATCGAGCTTCTCGGAAGGCCGCTGCGGCCACCACGCGGGGATGCGGACGAAGAGGAGTCCGTACACCTAGGCGAGCGGATCGGGCCGTACCTGACCTGCCTGCGCGGCCTCGCCTCTGAGCCGGGCCACCGGTGCCTGCGCATCGCAACTGTCCTGCGGGAAAGGCGGACGGCTCATGCCGAGCGGTGAATACCTGCGTTACGTCGCCCTGGGCGACAGCCAGACCGAAGGACTGGGCGACGGCGACGACACCGTCGGCCTACGCGGCTTCGCCGACCGGTTCGCCGAGCACCTCGCAGCCCTCGACCCCGGGCTCCGGTACGCCAATCTGGCCGTACGAGGACATACCGCCGGCCAGGTCCGCACGGAGCAGCTGGGGCCTGCCCTGGCCCTGCGCCCCGACCTGGCCACCGTCGTCGCCGGGGTCAACGACCTGCTCCGGCCGCGGTACAGCGGCGCTGAGGTGGCCGGGCACCTGGAAGAGATGTTCGCCGCGCTCACGGTTGCCGGGACCCACGTGGTGACCCTGACCTTCCCGGACCTTGCCAAGATCGCGCCCCTTGCCCGGCCCATCAGCTCCCGCGTGTTCGACCTCAACACCCGCATCCGCGCTGCGGCCGCCCGTCATGGAGTCACGGTCACCGAAACCGGCCGGCAGGCCGTCACCACCGACCCACGGCTGTGGACCGCGGACCGACTCCACGCGAGCCCCCTCGGCCACGAACGGATCGCCGCGGCTCTCGCCCAAGCCGTCCACCTGCCCGGCAGCGACGATGCCTGGACGCTCCCCCTCCCGCCACAGCGGGTTCCCGCGGGCTGGCAAGCCGCCGGAGCCGAACTGCGCTGGGTGGCCGCACACCTCGGACCCTGGCTCGGACGCCGTCTGCGGGGCAGGTCCTCCGGCGACGGCCGCACCGCGAAACGCCCCCGGCTCCTGCCCGTGAACGCCACGCCCGACTCCACGGCGGACGCCGGTCACCTGGGTTAGGTGGCCGCGCCGCATCGCCGGACCCGGCCGAGCCGTCGTCCTACGGCGCAACCGGTGCTGTGCGGGCCACGTAGACGGTGTTGGTCGACGTACCGCCTTGCAGAGGGTTGTCGAAGTCGACGACATGGGCCGCTGCTTGAGCGAAGACCTCCGTGAGCGTGGAGGTGAACTGCTCGTCGGGCGGGTCGTTCGACCACAGGGCGAACACCCCGCCGGGGTGGAGGTGTCCTGCGAGGGCACGGAGCCCGGCGGGTTGGTAGAGGGCCGCGTGGCGTGGGTGGAGCACATGGCGTGGTGAGTGGTCGACGTCCAGCAGGACGGCGTGGAAGCGGCGGCCCGGGGCCTCGGGGTCCAGGCCGCCGGAGTCGGCGGCGAGCGCGAAGAAGTCGCCGTGCACCAGGCGACAGCGGGTGTCCGAGGTCAGCCCGGCTCCGAGGGGTACCAGGTGCCGCTGGTGCCAGTCGATGACTTCGGCGAGCGCCTCGATCACGGTAAGCGAGCGCACCCGGGGGTCGTCCAGGGCCGTCTGGGCGGTGTAGCCGAGCCCGAGTCCGCCGACGGCCACATCCAGTTCGGGCCGTTCGGTGTCCGGCAGCTCGGCCAGTCCGAGTTCCGCGAGCGCGATCTCGCCGGCGGTGAAGAGGCTGGACATCAGGAACTCGTCGCCGAGCTTCACCTCGTACACGTCGTCCCCCGAGACCGGATGGCGCCGGCGCCGCAGACTGATCTCGCCGATCGGTGTCGGCTGCCAGTCGATCTCCTCGAAGCGCAGGCCCATCCGTTGACCTTTCTGACGTGCGTGAATGTAGGGGCGCCGTTGCCGGCGTGGCGACGGATGATCCGCCGTGGCGTGGGAGCGGGGAGCCAGGGCGGCGGGTCCGGTCAGGCGTCGATGATGACGGGGATGATCAGCGGCCTGCGGCGGTGCGTGCGGAAGGCCCAGTTGGCCACGGCTCGGGCGACGAGCTGTTCGAGCTGGTGGGCGTCGCCGACGCCTTCCTGTGCGGCGGTGGCCAGCGTCTTCTCGATGACGGGGATGACCGGCTCGAAGGTGGTGTCGTCGTGGACGAAGCCGCGGGCCAGGAAGTCGGGGGCTTCGGCGAGGGCGCCGGTGTCGGCGTCGACGATGGCCACGACCGTGATGACGCCCTCCTGGGCGAGGGTGACCCGGTCCTTGAGGGACGCCTCGGTCGCGCCGCCGACTTCCATGCCGTCCACGTAGACGTTGCCGGCGGGCACCTTGCCGGTGATGGAGGCGCGGCCGTCGACGAGGTCGACGACGACACCGTCCTCCGCGATGACGACCCGGTCGGGGTCGACGCCGGTGCGGATGGCGAGGTCGGCGTTGGCCCGCAGATGGCGGAACTCGCCGTGGACGGGCATGACGTTGCGGGGTCGGACGATGTTGTAGCAGTAGACGAGTTCACCGGCGCTGGCGTGGCCGGAGACGTGCACCTTGGCGTTGCCCTTGTGGACGACGTTGGCGCCCCACCGGGTCAGGCCGTTGATCACCCGATAGATGGCGTTCTCGTTGCCGGGGATGAGGGAGCTGGCGAGCAGGACGGTGTCGCCCTTGCCGATGCGGATCGCGTGGTCGCGGTTGGCCATCCGCGACAGGGCGGCCATCGGCTCACCCTGAGAGCCCGTACAGACCAGGGTGATCCGGTGGTCCGGCAGCTTCTCCAGTTCCTTGGCGTTCACGACCAGGCCGGACGGGACCTTGAGGTAGCCGAGGTCGCGGGCGATGCCCATGTTGCGGACCATCGAGCGCCCCACGAAGGCCACCTTGCGGCCGTGCTGGTGGGCGGCGTCCAGGACCTGCTGGATGCGGTGCACATGGCTGGCGAAACTGGAGACGATGACCCGGCGTGGCGCGGTGCGAATGACCTGTTCGATCGCGGGGTTCAGTTCGCGTTCGGAGGTGGTGAAGCCGGGGACCTCGGCGTTGGTGGAGTCGGTGAGGAACAGGTCCACGCCCTCCTCGCCGAGGCGGGCGAAGGCGCGCAGGTCGGTGATCCGGTCGTCCAGGGGGAACTGGTCCATCTTGAAGTCACCGGTGTGCAGCACCATGCCTGCTCCGGTCCGCAAAGCCACCGCGAGCCCGTCCGGGATGGAGTGGTTGACGGCTACGAACTCGCAGTCGAACGGGCCGAAGCCGCGCCGATCGCCCTCGCGCACGCGCACCGTGCGGGGCCTGATCCCGTGCTCCTTGAGCTTGGCCTCCAGGAACGCGAGGGTGAGCTTCGAGCCCACGACAGGGATGTCCCTCCGCTCCCGCAGCAGATAGGGCACGCCCCCGATGTGATCTTCATGGCCGTGGGTGAGTACGACGGCCACGATGTCGTCCAGGCGGTCCCGGATGGAGGTGAAGTCGGGCAGAATCACGTCCACCCCGGGCTGGTTCTCCTCCGGGAACAGCACCCCGCAGTCCACGATCAGCAGCTTGCCGGCGTGTTCGAAGACCGTCATGTTGCGACCGATTTCGCCCAGGCCGCCCAGGGCAGTGACCCTTAGCCCGCCTTTGGGCAGCGGCGGGGCGGTTTTGAGTTCTGGGTGCGGATGGCTCATGACCTCACGTTACCGAAAAGTCTGCCGGTGTGATCCACTGCCCCGCACCGGCGATGCGACACGCGGCGCGGCGCCCCGGCCAATCGGGCAGGGACAGGGTCCGGGCGGCCGCCTCGATGCGCCTTCCTCGCGCCGGCGGTGCGGCGGTGTGCCCGCATCGCTTTCGAGTCCACGGACACGTCGACGGCTGCTTCGCGGAGTGCCGGTCGACGGGGACACGCAGCGCCAGGAGAACGCGGGACGACCAAGGCCGCCCACGTACGTGAAACAAGCGGCAGCCGCGGCGCCGGGACCAGTTCGGCCCATGGCGGGAGCGGGCGGCAGCAGCAAGGGCCTCCGCAGGCGGTGCGGACACCGCAAGGTCCGTCACCAGCCCTCAACAGCATGATCACAAGGGAGGCGAACCGGGATCAACAGCCACAGCGACAGGGGCCCACCGAAGTCGAGTCACCCATCGGCTGGTCTGCGCGGTGACATCGGGGGCAGACGGCGGTGCAGCGGCCCAGACGTCTTGGCCGACACCGCCGTATCGCGCCGACCGTGGGAGATTTGATGCCGACCGCCGTACCGCACAGACCGGCCGAGCTGCCCGGTGGGAGACCAGGAGCCGCCCGGACCGGCCGCTCGTTCCCGCTGCCCCGAGGCACCGGCCGAACCGCCGCGCGTATCGCGGCGCTGACGGTCTGCCAGGGCGCGCTGATGGTGGGATTCGGGCTGCTGATCACCGGGCCCGCCCGCGGACTGTGGCCGATGACGGCCGAGGACGACATCAACGAGGGCTTCGAGCACGCCCGGACCGGCACCCTGACCACCCTGTCGTTGATCGGGTCGGAGGCCGGCAACACTCTCACCGTGATCGCCGTCACCGTCCTGGCGTGCGCGGGCCTGATCCTGCTCCCCCGCCTGCCGATGTGGCGTCAGGCGGCCTTCCTCGCCGTGGCGGTGGCACTCCAGGCGCTGGTCTTCTTGGTCATCACCGAGTCGGTCGACCGCCACCGCCCCGAGGTGCACCGTCTCGACGCCTCCCCGCCGACCTCGAGCTACACGTCCGGCCACACCGGGGCGGCCACCGCGCTCTACGGCGGACTGGCGGTGCTCGCGCTGTCCCGGCTCCGCGGGCCGTGGCGGCGGATCGTGGGCGCTCTGCTGCTTCTCCTGCCGGTGCTGGTGGCCGTCGCCCGCCTCTACCGGGGCATGCATCACCCCACGGACGTCGTGGGCGGACTGGTCAACGGCACCCTGTCCCTGCTGATCGTCGGACGCGCCCTCTTCACCGACGGAACCGTGACCGCTCCGGCAGGGGCGAGCACCACCCCGTCCTTCGCGAGCGCGGGGACGAGCGCGGGCGCACCGGGCCCGGGCCGGACTGCGGTGATCTTCAACCCCACGGTGACCGGCGAAGCCGACCGCGAGGCACTGCGGGGGATCCTGGAAGGGCACGGGCATCGCGAACCGGTGTTCATCGAGACCACGGCGGAGGATCCGGGCACGGGTCAGACGGCCGGCGCGGTCCGGGACGGCGCACAGCTGGTCGTGGTCTGCGGTGGTGACGGAACCCTGCGGGCGGCCGCTGACGCCCTGGCCGACAGCGGCGTACCGATGGCCGTCGTGCCGTGCGGCACGGGCAATCTGCTGGCCCGCAACCTTGGCCTGCCGCTGTCCCCCGTCGACGCGCTCGACGCCGCCCTGTCGGGCGCCCCGCACCGCCTCGACCTCGGCCGCATCGAGGGTGACGGCCTCACCGCCACCCACTTCGCCGCCATGTCCGGGGCCGGTCTCGACGCCGCGATCATGGAGCACACCGACGACCGCGCCAAGTCCGTCCTGGGCTGGCCCGCCTATGTACTGGCCGGAATCAGCACACTGCGCACACCGCGGATGCGTCTGACCGTCCGACTCGACGACGCGCCCGCCCTGCGCCGCACGGCACGCATGGTGCTCATCGGAAACGTCGGGACCGTGCAGGGGGGGACGACGCTCCTGCCGGCCGCCCGCCCCGACGACGGTCAGCTCGATCTGCTGGTCCTCGACCCGCGCGGCGTCGGAGGCTGGATACGCGCGCTGGCGACGCTGCTCCGCGGTGGTGCACACGCGCCCCGGCCGTCAGCCGTGGACACCGTCAGCACGCGGGACGACGACGGGAGCGGCGTACCGGTGGAGTTCTTCACGTTCCGCCGGGCCCAACTGGCCTTCGACTCCGCGCAGTCCCGAGAGCTCGACGGCGATCCCGTGGCACCGGGCCGCCGGCTCACCGCCGAGGTCAGGCCGGGCGCACTGACGGTGCTGCTGCCCGCTGGAGGTGCGTGACATGGGTACCGCGACCAAGGTCCCCGAGACCCGTGACATGACCGGCGACGAACTGTCCGCCGACGAAGCGCTGGCGTCACTGCGCCGCTACGGCCGCTGGGCCCTGTTGCGCGACTCCTTCGTCCGTTTCCGGTACGCCGACGGCTTCACCCATTCCCGCGCGCTCGCCCTGCAGACGGTCCTGTCGGTGATCCCGCTGGCCATCGCGTTCGTCGGGCTCTCCACCACGCTGCACACCGAGAACATCGGTCGGCTCGCCGAGCTGACGATCCACCGGATCGCCGAGGGTCCCAGCGCCGACGTGGTCGACGACGCGCTGAATCGCAGCCGCCGCACGGCGGGCGACGGCGCTCAGGTCGCGCTCTGGTTCGGTCTGCTCTTCTCACTTGTCAACACCACCACCGCGATGTGCCAGGTGGAGCGAGGCGCCAACCGTATCTACGGGAACGAGCGCGACCGCCCCTTCGGGCAGAAGTACCTGCGCGGTCTGGTGATGTCCGTCAGTGCCGGGCTGCCGCTCGGACTGGGGTTCATCGTCATGGTGGCCGGCGGCGACCTGGCGTCCGCGGCGGTGACCGTCTACCGACTCGACGGCGCCGCCCAGAGCGCCTGGGAGATACTGCGCTGGCCCTTCGGGCTGCTGCTCGCGCTCATCTCTGCCAGCGTGATCTTCCGCCGATCGCCCCGCCGCCGACAACCCGGATACACCTGGCTGGCCTTCGGCGCCGCCGTGTACCTGGTGCTGTGGACGGCGCTGACCTGGCTGCTGAGCCTGTATCTGGGGATCAGCGGCTCCTTCGACGCGGTCTACGGGCCGCTCAGCGCCTTCATGTCACTGCTGCTTTGGGCCTATCTGACCTCCATCGCCCTTTTCCTCGGACTGGCGTTCGCTGCGCAGCTGGAGGCGGCGCGGGCCCTCCAGGCCGGTCCGATCGAACCCGATCCTGGAGTCTGAAATGGTTGTGCGAGCCGCGGTCCAGAACCTCCGAGACCGTCGCCGCCGGGCGGCCGACCGCACATTCGGCGTCCGGCTGTTCGCGGCGGCAGCCGTCGCCGCCGTCGCCGCCGTGCCCTTCGCGCTGCTGCTCGTCCTCGTCGAGGGCCAGTGGCAGCCGCTGCGCCGCCTGGACGCGGGCGCCGCTCAGCGACTGCACCACACAGCCGTGACCCACCCGGCGTGGACCAGCTTCCTGCGCTTCCTGTCCGACTGGGTCTGGGACCCGGCCGTCCTGCGGACGGCCGTCGCGCTGCTGACCCTCTGGCTGGTGTACCGCGGGGCGTGGCGGCTGGCCGCCTGGTCCGCCGTGACCGCCGTGGCCGGCGGGCTGATCGGACTACTGGTCAAGACGGTGGTCGAGCGGGCCAGGCCGTCGCTGGAGGATCCGGTGGCCCATGCTCCGGGATTCTCCTTCCCGTCGGGTCACGCGATGACGGCCACCACATCGTTCGCTGTCCTGCTGCTGGTCCTGCTTCCGTTGGTGCCGCACGCCTGGCGGCCCCTGTGTTGGTGCGCCGCCGTTCTGTCGGTGCTCGGAGTCGGCTTCACCCGGGTCGCGCTCGGCGTGCACTGGTTCAGCGACGTGGTGGGCGGCTGGCTGCTCGGCCTGGCCGTCGTCGCCCTCACCGCCTGGGCTTTCGAGGCCTGGCGCGCCGACATCGGCCGGGACCATGCCGAGGTGAGCGAGGGGCTGGAGCCCGAACTCGTGGACGCCCGCCCCGAGCCGTGACCACCCGAACCGTCGCCTCCCTCTGAATGTCCGGTTCGCTTGTGCTGTCACCGTCGCCTGCACGCACGCGAGCGACGAGGGCATCGACGTCCCGTACGGTGAGCCGGTCGAACGGTGCAAGGACCTCATCTCGGGCAAGGACACCGTGTTCGGCGCCGCCGGCCGCATCCGTTCCTGGCGCGTCCGACCGTGAGCACAGGGCAATTCGACGGCCGAGGCGGGCAAGAGGCGGGAGTTCGACCCGGAGTTCAGGCTCAGGTGACCGGGCCCGACCGGGAGGGCGCGGGGTCGTAGGACGACTCGCGCACGATGTCGCTCAAGCGCTGTGCGGCGGTGAGCAGTTCGGTGTGGGTGGTGTAGAGCGCGTTGACGCCGAAGCGGAGCAGGTCGGGGGCGCGCATGTCGATGACGACGTTCCGGTCCGCCAGGGCTCGGGTCAGGCCGAGGGCGTGCGGGTGGCGCAGGGACACATGGCTGCCCCGGCGGGTCGCGTCCCGGGGTGTCACCGGGGTGATGTCCAGCGGGGCGAGCAGTTCCTCGACGCAGGTCAGGAAGAACTCCGTCAAGGACACGCTCTTGGCCCGCAGCTGTGCCAGGTCCACGTCCTCGAAGACGGTGAGGGCCGCCTCCAGGGCGAGCAGGGACAGGATGGGCGGGGTGCCGATACGGGCGCGGGCGATGCCCGGGGCGGGTGTGTAGTCCCGGTCCATGGCGAAGGGGCTCGCATGGCCGTTCCAGCCGGTCAGCGGGGTGTCGAGGGCATCGTGGTGACGGCGGGCGGCGTAGAGCCAGGCGGGCGCGCCGGGGCCGCCGTTGAGGAACTTGTAGCCGCAGCCGACGGCGAGGTCCACCTCCAGGGCGTCGAGGTGCAGCGGCATCGCCCCGGCGGCGTGGCACAGGTCCCACACCGCGAGCGCGCCGGCCCGGTGCGTGGCCTCGGTCAGCGCCGCCATGTCGCACAGCTCGCCGGTGCGGAAGTCGACCGGTGAGTAGCTGACCGCCGCCACTCGGGAGCCTTGTTCGGCGAGGAACTTCTCCAGGTCGGCCGGGGGTATCCGGCGCACCTCCAGGGCATGGCCGCGGCGGGCCACCGCGTCGGCGAGGTAGCGGTCGGTGGGGAAGTGGCCGGGATCCGTGACCAGCAAGGGCCGGTCGGGGCGCAGCGCGGTGGCCGCGCTGAGCGCGGTGAACAGCTGCACGCTGGTGGAGTCGCCCGCCACCGTCTGCCCCGGCGCGGCGCCGACGAGGCGGCCGATGGTGTCGCCGATCCGCAGGGGCGCGTCCCACCAGCCGCTGTCGTTCCAGGAGCCGATCAGGCCGGTGCCCCACTGGCGGGCCACGACGTCCGCCAGGGCGGGCGGGACCGCGGCGGGCAGCGGGCCCAGGGAGTTGCCGTCGAGGTAGATGACGCCCTCAGGAAGGACGAACCGCTCGGCCAGCGGGGCCAAGGCGTCCTCGGCGTCGGCGCGGGCGGCCCGGTCTTCGATCGAGGTGGCGGCGGTCATGAGTGCGTGGCCCTCCCCGGGGCGGTGCCGGTATCGGTGCGGGGGGCGGTGGCCGTGTCGGTGCCGTCGCGCGGTGCGGCGAAGCCGGCGGACATCTCCCACAGGGTGTCGGCGACCGCGCGGGCTGCGGGGGCCCCGGGCTCGATGAGGGTGTAGTGGCCGGTGCCGGGCAGCACGACCGTCCTCAGGTCCTTGTGCACGGCCGCGTAGTCGGTGAACTGGGTGAGCGGGACCTCCTCGTCCACGGCGCCGTGCAGCAGCACGGTCGGCACACCGGTGGTACCGGCCCCGCGCAGCAGGGTGAGGGGGTCGACGGCGGGCAGCCGTTCCTCGAACACAGCTTCTCCCCCGAGGAGTTGCAGGGCCGCGTCGTCGCTGAGGCCGTCCCGGCGGGTGGCGGTGAGGTCCGTGATCGGGGCGAGTGCGAGCACGCCGGTCGGGAGGGTGCCGGTGTGCCAGCGGGAGCCGTCGGCCAGCAGGCCGCGCGCCGCGCACCACAGGGCCAGATGGCCGCCGGAACAGTGGCCGGCCAGTAGGTAGGGCCGCCCCTCGGGAAGGGTGTCCACGATCCGGGCCACGTCGTCGAAGGTCTCGGGATGGCCGCCGGCCCCGCCGGAGCGGCGGAAGCCCGGCAGCAGCACGTCGAAGCCCTGCTCGCCGAGGTAGGCGGCGAAAGGAGTGAGGTGCATGCGGTCGTAGCGCCAGTAGCCGCCGTGCAGCAGGATCACCAGGGGGGCGTCGGGGTCCCCGGCCGGCCAGGCGTCGTAGGACTGGTGCGGGTGGTCGCCGTAGCGGCCGTGCGCCGGAGCCAGCACCGGCTTCAGGCTCAGTACCCGCTTCTCCTCCTCCGCCGCGAAGGCGGAGATCACCCTAGACCCCACCGCGCACCTCCCACAGCTCCGGGAAGACCGGCCGGTTCGCGCGCTGTTCGAGCCAAGCGAGGCCCGTGGAGCCGGCGCTGCCGCTCTTGGTGCCCATGGCCCGGCGGACGACCATGACGTGGTCGAAGCGCCAGCGCAGGACGAGTTCGGCTATGTCGGTGAGCAGTTCGCCGAGGACGAGCAGCGGATGGTTCTGGGGGCCGGAGTAGATCAGTCGCCACACCTCCACGACGCCCGGGTCCGACGTGTAGGGCGCGCTCACGTCGCGCTCCCGGACGTGCTCCGGGACCGGCAGCCCCCGCCGGTGCAGACAGCCGAGCACCTCGTCGTACAGGGACGGCTGGCGGTGGGTGTCGCTGAGCGCCTCGTGCACGTCGGGGTCGCCCTGGTGCAGGCGGAGCATCGCCTCGGACTTGTCGCCGAGCAGGAACTCCAGTTGCCGGTACATCGCGGACTGGAAGCCCGAGGCCTTGCCGAACGCGGCTCGGAAGCCGTTGAAGCGGGCGGGGGTCAGAGCGGCCAGGGGTGCCCAGGCGGCGTTGAGGGCGGTCAGGGCGCGGCGGCTGCGTGTCAGGGCGTCCATGGCGGCGTCCAGGTCGTCCTTGGCGAAGGCCGTGCCGGCGCTGCGCCACTCGTGGACGATCAGGGTGAACCACAGCTCCATCACCTGGGTGGTGACGACGAAACCCATCTCGTCGGGTGCCTCGGTGAGGGGCTGCTGGAGGTTGTTGAGGAGGGACGCGTGCACATAGGCGTCGTAGGGGCTGGCACCGTCGAAGGGCCGGGTGAGTGAGTCGTCCGCGGCCCGGGCCGGTGCGGACGTGCCGTCGTTCATGGTGAGGGCCTCCTGTTGCTGCCGCGGGCGGCGCGGCGGGACGGGCGCGGGGCTCACGGGCCGAGGTGGACTCCGCCGGAGGCGTCGATCCACTGGCCGGTCACCCAGCGGGCGTCGTCGCTCGCCACGAAGGAGACGACGTCGGCGATGTCCGCGGGGGCGCCGAGCCGGCCGAACACGGAGGCCGCCTCGTACCTCCGGCGGATCTCCGGGACGGCGAGCGTCGGGTTGATCTCCGTCTCGGTGTAGCCGGGCGCGACGCTGTTCACCGTGATGCCCCGCGGTCCCAGTTCCTGGGCGAGGGCCAGGGTGAGGTAGTCGAGGGCGGCCTTGGTCATGGTGTAGGCGATGATCGGCGGGAAGGCGACACGCGTGGCGACCGAGGAGATGTTCACGATCCGGCTTCCGTCGCGCAGCCGGTCCAGAGCACGCTGGATGATGAAGAACGGCGCCCTGGTGTTGATCGCGAACACCCGGTCGTAGTCGTCCTCGGTGACGTCCGCGATCGGGCGCGGGACGGTGATGCCGGCGTTGTTGACGAGGATGTCCAGGCCGGGTGCGGCGTCCTGCCCGGCGAGTGCGTGGTCGAAGGCCGTCCACAGGGTGTCGGCGTCGCCGGGCACGCCCAGTTCGGCGTGGACCGGGAAGGCGCGTCCGCCGTCGGTCTCGATCTCCTTGACGGTGCGCTCGGCCGCCTCGTGGTCGTGTCCGTAGTGGACGGCCACGAGGGCGCCCTCGCCGGCCAGTCGGCGGGCGACGGCCCGGCCGATGCCGCGGCTGCCGCCGGTGACCAGAGCGGTCCTGCCCGCGTGCCGCAGGGGGGTGGTCATCGCGTTCTCCTTCTGCTGGGGTGGGTGGTGGCCGGGGCGGGTGCCGTCATGCGTCGAAGTCGACGGTGACCTCGCTGCCGAGGGGCCTGGCGCGGCAGGTGAGCGTGTAACCGGCGGCCAGTTGCCCGGCGTCGAGGGCGTACTGGGGGCCGGTCGCGACCTCGCCGGTGAGGACCTTGGCACGGCAGCTGCCGCAGATTCCCTCGCGGCAGGCGTACGGCACGTCCGGGTGGTCGCGCAGTAGCACGTCGAGGAGCGCGGGGTCCCGCGGCCCGGCGGTGACGACCCGGCGATGGCCGTCGTAGAGGGCGGTGACCCGGGTGCCCTCAGGGGTGCGCGGCGCGCCGGGCAGGGGCGGGGTGCCGGGTACGGGCGGGAGCGGCGGGGTGTCGCCGAGGGCGAACAGCTCGGAGCGGACCAGGGCCGGGTCGGCTCCGGCGTCCGTCAGCGCCCGCCGGACGGTGGCGATCAGACCGGCCGGACCGCACAAGGCGAAGGTGGTGTCCGGGCCTGGCCGGGTGTCCAGCGCGGCGAGCAGCCGCGGCAGGCCCTCGGCATCGATCCGGCCGCCCAGGGGCGGGCGTCCTTCGCGGGTCAGTATGTGGAGCACGGTGAACCGGTCGACGAACGCGTCCTTGAGCAGGGCGAGTTCGTCGGCGAGCAGGGCGTCCGCGGCCGTGGGCACCGAGTGGACGAGATGGACCCGGCACGTGGGGTCCGTGCGCAGCGCACTCGCGCCCATGGCGGCGAGCGGGGTGATGCCGGAGCCGCCCGCGATCAGCACGTGGTGGGCTCCGGGCAGCTCGGGCAGGGCGAAGGCCCCGGCGGGCGCGGAGAGTTCGAGGCGGTCGCCGGGTGCCAGACGGGTCAGCGCGTACGCGCCGAAGCCGTCCGGGGCGCCCCGCTTGATCACCAGCCGCAGCGCACCGGGCTCCTCGGGCGGCGGGCACACCGAGTAGCTGCGGCGCAGTTCCTCGCCCGAGCGGCGGTGCCGGACGACGACGTGCTCGCCGGGTCTGTGCGCGAAGGTGGCGCGGAGGGGGTCCGGTACGTCCAGGGTGACGGCGACGGCGTCCCCGGTGAGGTGCTGGACAGCGGTGACCGGGATCCGGTGCCAGCCGGTGCGCCGGCGGGCGCCGTCGGTCGCGAGGACGGGGTTCGGACGCGTCCTCATAGCGCGCTCAGGTGGGGGAACAGCTCGCGGCAGGCGGTGCAGCGCAGCATCGACTGGCAGCGGGTGGGGCCGAACGCACTGTGCGGCCGGGTGGCTCGGGAACCACAGTGCGGACAGGGCACCCCGGTGAGCCGGACGAGGACCGGGCCGTCCCCCGGTGCGGGCGTGGGCGGGGCGATGCCGTGGGCGGCGAGCTTGGCGCGGCCGGCCGCGGTGATGCGGTCCGTCGTCCACACCGGGGACAGCACCTGCCGTACCCGGGCGTCGGGGTGGCCGCAGTCCGTCAGGACGTCGCGGATCGAGGAGGCCATGGCGGCCAGGGCCGGGCAGCCCAGGTAGGTGGGGGTGAACTCCACCTCGAGACGTCCGTCGGCAGCAGGACCGACCGAGCCGATCACGCCGAGGTCGCCGAGGGCGATGAAGGGCAGCTCCGGGTCCGGCACCGCCTCCACCCGGGCGCGGACCTCCGATGCCGGGAGGGCCGTGCCGCCGTTCACCAGGTACCTCCGGGGAACTGGCGGCGCACCGACTGGAGTTCGGCGACCAGGGACGCGAACTCCTCGGTGTGCAGGCCCGCCCGGCCGCCCCCGGCCCGCCAGCGGGGGGACGGCACAGTGAGTCCGGACCGGGTGATCACCTCTGTCGTGCTCCGCTCCCATCCGGGGCGCAGCGGGGCGGGCGAGGGGGCCGTTCCGGCGGCGGCGAGGTCGCGTACCGGGTCGTCCTCGTCGAAGAGTTCCGCCGTGTACGGCCACACGTGATCGAGGCCCTCCTGCATGCGGCGGGCGCTTTGGGCGGTCCCGAGGCCGAGGCGTTCGGTCCAGGTGTCGGCGTGCAGCCGGTGGAAGGCGATCTCCTTGGCGGCCCGCTGTCCGAACGCGGCCAGTTCGGGGTCCGCGCAGCCGCCGAGCGCCCCGTAGTACGCCACGGCGTAGTGGGTGTAGACGAGTTGCCGGGCGACGGTGGCCGCGAAGTCGCCGTTGGGCAGCTCGGTGAGCAGCGCGTTGGTGAACTCGCGGTCGGTCCGGGCGAAGGCGAGGTCGTCCTCGTCGCGTCCGGTGCCGTCGAGGCGTCCGGCGAGGGTGAGCAACCACCGGGCCTGGCCGACGAGGTCGAGGGCGATGTTGGACAGCGCCAGGTCCTCCTCGATGGTGGGCGCCCGGGTGATCCACTGGCACAGCCGCTGGCCGAGGACGAGGGCGTCGTCGCCGAGGCGCAGCAGCTGGACGGCGAGCCGGGGGTCGGTGCGGCCGTCCGCCTCGGTGGCGGCCGCCTGCTCAGTCGTCGTGGCCACCGTCGGGGCTCCTCTCGGTCGTGAGCGGCACGAACTGCTGCGGGTACCGGTACGGCTTGTGCCGCGCGTTGGCGAAGTACGGGTCGCGTTCGTCCGGGGAGGCGGTGTGCACCGCGTCCGAGCGGACCACCCACAGCGACAGCGGGTCGCCCCGTCGGGTGTAGAGGTCACGCGCCCTGAGCAGGGCGGTGTCCGGGTCGTAGGCGCGTACCGAGCCCACGTGGTGGTGGGAGAGTCCGCGCCGGGGCCGCAGGAAGACCTCCCAGGAGGCGGGGACGCCCTCCGGCCGCGCCGCCGGGGCGCCTTCCGACTGCCCGCCGCTCATGCCCGTACCTCCGTGCGGTCGTGCCCGTGCTCGTGCCCGTGCGCACCGGCGTCCTGGCCGGCCGCCCCGTCGCCGTCCCGGGTGCGGGCGGCGTACGCGGCGGCGGCCTCCCGTACCCAGGCGCCGTCCTCGTGCGCCGCGCGCCGGTGGGCGACGCGCTGCCGGGCCCAGTGCGTGTCCTCGCCCAGCGCGCGCCGGTAGACGTCCCAGTCGACCGGGGTGAAGTCGTAGTGGCCGCGTTCCTCGTTCCAGCGGATCGCCGGGTCGGGCAGGGTCAGGCCGAGACGTTCGGCCTGCGGGACGCAGCTGTCGACGAAACGCGCGCGCAGTTCGTCGTTGGTGTGCCGCTTGATGCCCCAGGCCATGGCGCGGCGCGAGATCGAGGCACCGACCGCCGCGGTGCGCGCGTCGGCGCCGCCCGCCTCGGTGTCGGGTGGGCCGAACATCAGCGCCACGGCCGGCAGCCACCAGCGGTCCACCGCGTCCTGCGCCATTGCCTTCTGTGCCGGTGTCCCCTCGCACAGGGCGCGCATCAGGTCGTAGCCCTGCCGTACGTGGAAGGCCTCCTCCTGGCAGACGCGCCGCATGGCCCGTGCGTAGGGTCCGTACGAAGTACGGCACAGCGGGGCCTGGTTGATGACGGCGGCGCCGTCCGTCAGCCAGGCGATGGTGCCGGTGTCGGCCCAGGTCAGCGCGGGGTGGTCGAAGGTCGCCGAGGCGCGCTGGCGGCCCTGGTGCAGGGCGTCCAGCAGGTCGGCGCGATCCACGCCCAGCGTCTCGGCGGCGGAGTACAGGTACAGGCCGTGGCCGGCCTCGTCCTGGACCTTGGCGATCAGCACCGACTTGCGGTGCAGGGAGGGCGCCCGGGTGAGCCAGGCGCCCTCCGGCTGCATGCCGATGATCTCGGAGTGGGCGTGCTGCGCGAGCTGCCGGAGCACCATGCGGCGGTAGCCGTCGGGCATCCAGTCGCGCGGTTCGACGGCCTCACCGGCGCCGACGAGCGCCTCGAACCTCGCCGTCAGTTCGTCCTCGCCGGCGGCCGCGGTGTCGGCGGGCACTGGCATCACTCCTTAGGTGCTTCCCGGGCGCCGCTGCGCCCGCCTCGCCCGGTGGATCGGGCGCGGCCTCCGTCTGGGAAAGAGGCCGTGCGGGAGGCCCGCAATCCCCCGGCGTGCCGGATGGGGCGCGTGACAAACGTCACGCGGGGGTGCGGGGATTGCGGTCCGGCGCGGGGGCCTCTTGTTCGGGTGACAGGCGAAGGACGCGATCCGCTCGGCGGTCGGCCTGCCGGGCGAAAGGGGTAACCATGAGCACCGTCAGGGAGTTGCTGGTCGAGCTGACCGGCACGGAGGAGTTCGCCGACGCCGGGCGGGTCGGTGACGACCTCGACCTCGCCGCGAGCGGCATCGACTCCGGGGACCTGGTGCGGCTGGTGCTGCTGGTCGAGCAGCGGGCCGGAGTGGAGATCACCGCAGACGACATGGAGAAGCTGCAGACGATCGCCGACTACGAGCGTTTCGTGGCCGAGCGGTCCGCGACCGGTGCCGGTGGCGGTGCCTGATGTGGCTCACGCAGCTGCTGGAACGCAACCGGCAGTGCTTTCCCGGGCGGACGGCACTGGTCGACGAGCGGCGCGCGGTCACCTGGGCCGGTTTCCACGACCGTACCCTCGAACTCGCGCGGGGATTCGCGGAGCTGGGAATCGAGCACGGTGACCGTGTCGCCGTGCTCTCCAAGGACCGGATCGAGGTGCTGGAGACCTACTTCGCGCTCGCCCGCCTCGGTGCACTGTTCGTACCGCTGAACCACAGCCTGGCCGTGCCCGAGGTCGCCGACATCGTGGCACGCGTCAGCGCGGTCGCCGTGTTCGGTGAGTCCGAACTGCTGGACCGCCAGCCGGAGTTCCCCGCCTCGGTGCGGATCACGATGGCGTTCGACAAGCCGGCCTTCGAGGCATTGGGCAGTGTGGCGGCACGGCGGGAGCTGCCGCCCGTGGCCGACACCGATCCGGTGGCGGTGCTGCACACCTCGGCGACCACCGGGCGGGCCAAGGGCGTCACGGTCGACAGCGCCTCGTTCCGTGCCATCGCCCTGGGCTGGCTGGTGCAGGCCCGGCCCACCGACGACATCGTGATGGTCAACTGCTGTCCGCTGTACCACGGCAGCATGGTGGTGTCCCTGACCTACATGGCGACGGGCGCCACCATCGTGCTCATGCCGGGTTTCACCCCGCAGCGGGCGCTGGCCGCGGTGGAACGGCACCGGGCGACCCATATGTGGATGGTCCCGCAGATGGTGCGCTTCATGCTCCAGGCCAAGGCCGCGGACCGCACCGACCTGTCCACGCTCCGGGAGATCCTGTACGGCGCCGCCCCCATGCCCCTCGACGTGTACGAGGAGGCCGTACGGCGCCTCGGCTGCGGCTTCCGGCAGGTGTACGGCATGACGGAGGTCGGCGGCCCGTTCGTCACCCTCGGCCCCGACGAGCACCCCTCGCCCGGGGACGCCACCGTGCGCATCCCCTGCGGTCGCGTGATCCCGGGTATGTCCGCCCGCGCGGTGGGCTCAGACGGGACGGAGTCGCCGCGCGGCGAGATCGGCGAGATCGTGGTGCGCGGACCCGGTGTGATGCAGGGCTACTGGAACGACCCGCAGGCCACGCGGGAGATCGACCTCGACGGGTGGATCAGGACCGGGGACCTGGGGTTCGTGGACGAGGCGGGACGCATCCACCTCGTGGACCGCACCAAGGACGTCATCATCCGGGCCGGCCAGAACGTCTACCCCTCGGAGATCGAGCGCGCCCTGATGAGCCACCCGGCGGTACGGGACGCGGCGGTCGTCGGGATGGCGGACGAGGACTACGGCGAGGTGCCGCTGGCGTACGTGGTGGCCGAGCCGGACACCGGCGCCCTGGAACTGCTGAGCCACATCTCGGGGTTGCTCGCCCCCTACAAGAGGCCGCGACGAGTGGAGTTCATCGAGCAGGTGCCCCGCAACCCCGCCGGGAAGATCGTCAAGAAGCTGCTGCGGACCTGAGGGCACGCGCCTCCCCGCGGCCTCCCCGACCGCCGGCACCGGGCCCGGCCACCGC
>NZ_JBHVYO010000071.1:0-35046 GCF_042880655.1 Streptomyces sp. NPDC058295 | reverse complement strand
GTCACGGTCGTGACGGCCCGCCCCACTTCACCTCTGACGGCCCGCCCCGCCGCGCCCCCGGGTCCGGGTGCCTCGGTCAGGCGCCGACGTAGTCCGCGAGGTGCTCGCCGGTGAGGGTGGAGCGGGCGGCGACGAGATCGGCGGGGGTGCCCTCGAAGACGATCCGGCCGCCGTCGTGACCCGCGCCGGGACCGAGGTCGATGATCCAGTCGGCGTGCGCCATCACCGCCGGGTGGTGCTCGACGACGATGACCGACTTGCCGGCGTCGACGAGCCGGTCGAGCAGGCCGAGCAACTGCTCGACATCGGCGAGGTGCAGGCCGGTGGTCGGCTCGTCGAGTACGTAGACACCGCCCTTCTCCCCCATGTGGGTGGCCAGCTTCAGCCGCTGCCGCTCGCCGCCGGACAGTGTGGTGAGCGGCTGGCCGAGGCTGAGGTAGCCGAGCCCGACGTCGGCGAGCCGGCCCAGGATGCGGTGCGCGGCCGGCGTGCTCGCCTCACCGGCGCCGAAGAACTCCTCGGCCTCGCTCACCGGCATCGCGAGCACCTCGCTGATGTCGCGGCCGCCGAGGTGGTACTCGAGGACCGCGGCCTGGTAGCGCTTCCCCTCGCACTCCTCGCAGGTCGAGGCCACACTCGCCATCATCGCCAGGTCGGTGAAGACGACTCCGGCGCCGTTGCAGGTCGGGCAGGCGCCCTCGGAGTTGGCGCTGAACAGCGCCGGCTTCACGCCGTTGACCTTCGCGAACGCCTTGCGGATCGGGTCGAGCAGGCCGGTGTACGTGGCCGGGTTGCTGCGTCGGGAGCCGCGGATCGCGCCCTGGTCGACCGACACCACGCCCTCGCCGGCCGGGATCGACCCGTGCACGAGCGAGCTCTTGCCGGAGCCCGCCACACCGGTGACCACACAGAGCACCCCCAGCGGGATGCCGACGTCGACATTGCGCAGGTTGTGCGCCGTCGCGCCGCGGACCTCCAGCGTGCCGGTGGGCTTGCGCACGGTCTCCTTGACGGCGGCCCGGTCGTCGAGATGGCGGCCGGTGATGGTGTCACCGGACCGCAGCCCCTCGACGGTGCCCTCGAAACAGACGGTGCCGCCCGCGGTGCCGGCCCCGGGGCCGAGATCGACGACATGGTCGGCGATCGCGATGGTCTGCGGCTTGTGCTCCACGACGAGCACCGTGTTGCCCTTGTCCCGCAACCGCAGCAGCAGGTCGTTCATCCGGCTGATGTCGTGCGGGTGCAGGCCCGTGGTGGGCTCGTCGAAGACGTAGGTGACATCGGTGAGCGAGGAGCCGAGGTGGCGGATCATCTTGACGCGCTGCGCCTCGCCGCCGGACAGCGTGCCCGACGGCCGGTCGAGCGAGAGGTAGCCGAGCCCGATCTCCACGAACGACTCGAGGGTGTGCTGGAGCGCGGTGAGCAGCGGCGCCACCGACGGCTCGTCGAGGCCGCGCACCCATTCGGCCAGGTCACTGATCTGCATCGCACAGGCGTCGGCGATGCTGACCTTCTCGATCTTCGACGACCGGGCGCCCTCGCTGAGCCGGGTGCCGTCGCACTCGGGACAGACGGTGAACGTCATCGCCCGCTCCACGAACGCCCGGATGTGCGGCTGGAGCGCGTCGATGTCCTTGGCGAGCATCGACTTCTGGATCTTCGGGATCAGCCCCTCGTACGTCAGGTTGATGCCGTCGACCTTGATCTTCGTCGGCTCCTTGTGCAGGAGGTCGTGCAGCTCCTTCTTGGTGAACCTGCGGATCGGCTTGTCCGGGTCGAAGAATCCGCACCCGCCGAAGATACGGCCGTACCAGCCGTCCATGCTGTAGCCCGGAATGGTGAGCGCGCCCTCGTTGAGCGACTTGCTGTCGTCGTAGAGCTGGGTGAGGTCGATGTCGGAGACCGTGCCGCGGCCCTCGCAGCGGACACACATGCCGCCGGTACGGGAGTAGGTCGCCTTCACCGTCTTCTTGGTGCCGCGCTCGACGGTGATCCCGCCGCTCGCCCGGACCGAGGCGGTGTTGAAGGAGTACGCGGTGGGCGGGCCGATGTGCGGCCGACCGAGCCTGCTGAAGAGGATGCGCAGCATCGCGTTGGCGTCGGTGGCGGTGCCGACGGTGGAGCGGGGGTCGGACCCCATCCGCTGCTGGTCGACGATGATCGCCGTCGTCAGCCCGTCGAGCACGTCGACCTCGGGCCGGGCCAGCGTCGGCATGAAGCCCTGGACGAACGCGCTGTAGGTCTCGTTGATCAGCCGCTGCGACTCCGCGGCGATCGTGTCGAACACCAGGGAGCTCTTGCCCGAGCCGGAGACGCCGGTGAACACCGTCAGCCGGCGCTTCGGGATCTCGATGCTGACGTCCTTGAGATTGTTCTCGCGGGCGCCGTGCACGCGGATCAGACCGTGGCTGTCGGCGATGTGCTGCGCAGGCGGCTCGTCCGTCTTCTTGGCCATGCTCATCGTCTCTCCATCTGCATCTGCATCTGCTGCTCGCGACCGCCTGGGCGGGCTCGGGCGTCGCCCGGTTCGATCTGACCGACGCAACGCTATCCGTGACCCGATGACAGGCGCTTCTCGAATCCTGATCGGTTCGGGTCGCGTTCAGGTTCGGACAGCGGGCGGACAGTAAGCGACAACGCGCCGCGCGGGCGGGCCGGAGGCGGTGGGATGGCCTGATTCGTCGTGCGGGATGAGGTGGAAGGTGGCCGACGTTATGCGGGCTGAACCAGCGCGGCGCGCGGGCACGGGGGCAGGCGCGGGAGCGGGCACCGCGAAACGCAGCGTGAAGCAGAAGGCTCAGCAGAAACGGTGCGGCTGCGGAGCGCAGTCCTCGGAGGGTGCGGTCGGCGGGGCCGAGGAAAGGTTCCGGGGGCTGCTGGAGGCGGCGCCGGACGCCATGGTCATCGTCGACGACTCCGGCACCATCAGGCTCGTCAACGCCCAGACCGAGGCCCTGTTCGGGCACGGCCGCGAGGAACTGCTCGGTCAGCCGGTCGAGCTGCTCATCCCGCACCGGTTCCACGGCCAGCACACCGCGCACCGGAGCGGGTACACGGCCAACCGCCAGGTGCGTCCGATGGGCGCCGGGCTCGAACTGCACGGGCTGCGCAAGGACGGCACGGAGTTCCCCGTCGAGATCAGCCTGAGCCCGCTGGAGACGGCGGACGGACTCCTGGTGTCGGCGGCCGTGCGTGACGTCAGCGACCGCAAGGCGGCCGAGGCGCGCATCAACGAACTCGCCGCGCTCGTGGAGTCCTCTCAGGACGCGATCCTCGCCCACACCCTCGACGGGTACATCACCTACTGGAACGCGGCCGCGCAGCGCCTGTACGGCTACACGGCCGAGGAGGCCATCGGCCGGCACGTCTCGCTGCTGGCCCCGCCGGAGCTGCGGGGCGAGATCCGCGAGCTGCTCCAGCGGCTGCGGCACGCCGAAAAGGTCGAGCACTACGAGACGCTTC
This sequence comes from Streptomyces sp. NPDC058295, assembly GCF_042880655.1. Classification (NCBI taxonomy): domain Bacteria; kingdom Bacillati; phylum Actinomycetota; class Actinomycetes; order Kitasatosporales; family Streptomycetaceae; genus Streptomyces; species Streptomyces sp. NPDC058295. Next base: position 31,584 of record NZ_JBHVYO010000071.1, on the reverse strand, counting down.
GGATGACCAGCACCGGGGCGCTGCGCGACGTGGACGTCACGCTGTGGCCGACCCGGGACACCCACGGCGCCGTGGTCGGGGCGTGCGCGATCGTGCGGGACATCGGCGACCGCAAGCGCGCGGAGGCCGAGCTCAAGGCCCTGTACGAACAGCAGCGGCACATCGCCCTGACGCTCCAGCGCAGTCTGATGGGCACACCGCCCGCCCTGCCCGGTCTGGCCACCGCGAGCCGTTACCGGCCCGCCACCCAGGGCGCCGGTGTGGGCGGCGACTGGTTCGACCTGATCCCGCTGGGCGCCGACCGGGTGGGGGTGCTGATAGGCGATGTGATGGGCCGCGGGCTGGAAGCGGCCGCCGTGATGGGCCAGTTGCGGTCAGCCGCGCACGCGCTGGCCAAGACCGGTATGCAGCCCCGGCAGCTCATGCAGGCGCTGGACACCTGCGTCGCCGACCTCGACGTGCCCGACCAGCTCGTCACCTGCTGCTATCTGGTGATCGCCCCGGACGCGGGCACGGTGACGGTGTGCTCGGCGGGACACCTGCCGGTGCTGGTCGCCGGGGTGGACGAGGGCGTCAGCGCCCTGCCCTGTCCGGTGAACGCTCCGCTCGGCGTGGGCGACATCCTGTACGAGCAGTCCAGTTCGGAGACAGCGCCCGGATCCTCATTGGTGCTCTACACGGACGGCCTGATCGAGACGCCGGGCAGCGACATCGAGGTACGGATCGGCGAACTGACCCTGCTGCTGAACAAGTTGTTCGTCGGAACACCCTGTCTGGAGGCCGCGGCCGACCATGTCCTCGCGGGTCTGCTGCCGGACGCCGACGGTCACAACGACGACGTGACCCTGCTGATCGCGCAGCTGCCGGCCGCGCCCCTGGCCGCCGTCACCACCCACTTCCCGGCCGCCCCGGCCTCCGTGCCGGAAGGACGGGCCTTTCTGCACAAGGCGCTGACCTCGTGGAACTGTACGGAACGGGCCGACGACGCGCTCCTGCTGCTGTCGGAGACACTGACGAACGCGGTGCAGCACTCCGAGGGCCCGATCGCCCTGCATCTGCACCGCACCGCCACCGACCTCACGGTCGAGGTCAGCGACCCCAGCCCGCAGCTCCCCCAGCCGCGGGTGGCGGTCGAGGAGGCGGAGTCGGGCCGCGGCCTGATCCTGGTCCGTGCCCTCGCCGCCGGCTGGGGGGTGCGGCCGACGGACGAGGGCAAGACGACCTGGTTCACGCTGAAGCTGTGAGTCCCCGGGACGGGCCGCCGCAGGCGAGCGCGAAGGCGTCCAGGTGCGCCTGGACGTACGGCACGGCCACCGCCCGCAGTTCCAGCTCGCCGTCGACGAAGGCGGGCTGGACGTTGACCTCGAAGACGACCCCGCCGTTCTCCATGGCCAGGTCGACACCGGCGAAGGGGAGCCCGACCGAGGCGGTGGCCGCGACGGCGAGTTCGGCGAGCCGGGGCTGGAGGTCCTGCGGGGCGATGTGGACGGCGGTGGCGCCCTGGCAGGTGTTGCACGGGGTGTCGGTCTCCGGCTGGAGGTGCTCGCGGGCGTGCACGACACGGTCGCCCAGGACGAAGACACGGAACTGGTGGCGCCGGCCGTCGGCGGTGAAGTTGCCCGCGTCCCGGGAGAGCAGCCAGTCGGTGCCGCGCTCGGCGTAGTAGGCGGCGGCGAGCTCCAGTTGGGCGGGGGTGGTGACGTGGAAGGTGTCGTTGCCGCCGGTGCCGACGACGGGCCGGGCCCAGGTGTCGCGGCCGAGCCGGTGGAACGTGTCGGCCGCCTCCCGCGGGGAGGGCCGGGACAGCAGGGCGGTCTCCATCTGGGCGACACCGTCCCGGACGAAGCGTTCGACGGTGAGGTTCTTCTCGGTCGCGGTCCGCCAGGCGTCGGGCCCGGCGGCCAGGGTCACCACGTCGTGGCTCTCCAGCAGTTCCTGGAAGTCGGCGAGGGCCTGGCGGTGGTGCGGCGGGATCTCGTAGAGCAGTACGACGTCGGGTACGAAGTCCAGCCGCTCCTCGGGAACCCGGAGCCGTAACCGGCCTCCGTCACGGACGCCGCGGCCGGTTCCGCCGGTCGCGAAGTGCCGGGAGTCGACCCGGACGGGCGGGGCTCCGGTGAGCAGTTCCACGGCGTCGGCGAGATACTCACGGCAGCCCTCGGGCGAGGTGGGGTCGGCGATCAGGGCGATGCACGGTCGGGACACAGCGGCCTCCTGCGGCTTTCGACGCGCGCTCGTACCGCGGACGGGCCCTCGCACGGCACGAGCGGTGTCACGGATGGTGTCTGTCGCGCGGGTCGTCGTCGCACCCGTCGTCCTTCGGAGCCGCTCCGGTGCACGGAGCCGCGCCCGGGTCCGGACGCGTGCCGGGCGGGGACGAGGACGACGGTCGACCACGGGGGGTGGGACTCGCCCCGCCGGATCCGCGTGCAGGGCTGGCCGACCACTGTAAGCACCGGGCGGGACGCCGTACCAGGGCGCACGACGGCCCGCCCGCTGCCCCTCCCCCTGCGCCGTCCGCCCCGGTCCGTGCGCCCTGGCCGGTCTGCGGTGGCCCGGCGTCTCACCCGTCCCAGGTCCAGTCGACGACCTCGGGAAGGTCGGTGCCGTGGACGCGGATCCAGTCGTGGTGGCGCAGTCGCGCGTCCTCCATCCGCTGCCGTACGGCGGCGGCGCGCACGGCGAGGCCGGGGACGCGGTCGATGACGTCCATGACGAGGCGGTAGCGGTCGAGGTCGTTGCGGACGACCATGTCGAACGGCGTGGTCGTGGTGCCGAACTCCTTGTAGCCGCGCACATGCAGGTGCCTGTGGCCGGTGCGGCGGTAGGCGAGGCGGTGGATCAGCCACGGATAGCCGTGGTAGGCGAAGACGACCGGCCTGTCGGTGGTGAACAGGCCGTCGTACTCGAAGTCGCCCATGCCGTGCGGGTGTTCGCCGCTCGGCAGCAGCCGGGCGATGTCGACGACATTGACGACCCGCACGGCGAGGTCCGGCAGTTCGCGGCGCAGCAACTGGGCGGCCGCCAGCACCTCCTGGGTGGGGACGTCGCCCGCGCAGGCGAGGACGACGTCGGGTTCACGGGTGCCGTTCTCGGTGCCGGCCCAGTCCCAGATGCCTGCGCCGCGCGCGCAATGGACGCGGGCCTGGTCCATGCTCAGCCAGTCGAAACAGGGCTGCTTCCCGGCCACGATCACATTGACGTAGTCGCGGCTGCGCAGGACGTGGTCGGCCACCGACAGCAGGGTGTTGGCGTCCGGCGGCAGATAGACGCGTACGACCTCGGGGCTCTTGTTGAGGATGTGGTCGACGAAGCCGGGGTCCTGGTGGGAGAAACCGTTGTGGTCCTGGCGCCAGACGTGCGAGCTGAGCAGGTAGTTGAGGGAGGCGATGGGCGCGCGCCAGGGCAGCGTCCGGGTGACGCGCAGCCACTTGATGTGCTGGTTGACCATCGAGTCGACGATGTGCGCGAACGCCTCGTAGCAGGAGAACAGTCCGTGCCGGCCGGTCAGAAGATAGCCCTCCAGCCAGCCCTGGCAGGTGTGTTCGGAGAGGATCTCCATCACCCGGCCGTGCCGGTCGAGGTTCTCGTCGACCTGGAGGGTCTGTGCCTGCCAGGCCTTGCCGCTGGCCGCGTAGACGGCCTGGAGCCGGTTGGACGCGGTCTCGTCGGGACCGACGAGACGGAAGTCGCGCCGGTCGGCGGTGGAGCGCATCATGTCTTCGAGCAACCCGCCCAGTACGGCGGTGGGTTCGTGCCGGGTGGCGCCCGGCCTGTCGACCGGGACGGCGTGCGACTCCAGTGCGGGCAGGGGGAGTTCACGCAGCAGCAGTCCGCCGTTGGCGTGCGGGGTGGCGCCGAGGCGGCGGGTGCCGTCGGGAATCCAGGCGAGGACGTCCGGGCGGGGGCCACCGTGGGCGTCGAAGAGTTCCTCCGGCCGGTAGGAGCGCAGCCACGCCTCCAGCTGACGCAGGTGGTCGGGATTGTCCCGGACGGCGGACAGCGGCACCTGATGGGAGCGCCAGGTGCCCTCGACGGGCAGCCCGTCGACGTGGGCGGGCCCCGTCCAGCCCTTCGGGGTGCGCAGCACGATCACCGGCCAGCGGGGGCGCTCGCCGGAGCCGTCCTCGCGGGCGGCGCGCTGGAGCGCGGCGATGCGGTCCAGGGCGGTGTCCATGGCCTGTGCCATCGCCCGGTGGACGGCGTTCGGCTCGTCGCCGGTGACGTGGATCGGGTCGTGGCCGTAGCCGCGCAGCAGCTCGTCGAGCTCGGCTTCGGGGATCCGGGCCGGCACCGTGGGGTTGGCGATCTTGTATCCGTTGAGGTGCAGGATCGGCAGGACCGCGCCGTCGTGGACGGGGTCGAGGAACTTGTTGGAGTGCCAGGAGGCGGCCAGCGGCCCGGTCTCGGACTCGCCGTCGCCGATCACGCAGGCCACGAGGAGGTCCGGGTTGTCGAAGGCGGCGCCGTAGGCGTGCGAGAGCGAGTAGCCGAGTTCGCCGCCCTCGTGGATCGAGCCGGGCGTCTCCGGGGCGACATGGCTGGGGATGCCGCCGGGGAAGGAGAACTGCCGGAACAGCCGGGCCATCCCGGCCGCGTCGCGGGTGACGTCCGGATACGTCTCGGTGTAGGTGCCCTCCAGCCAGGAGTTGGCGACGACCGCGGGACCGCCGTGGCCGGGGCCCCAGACGCACAGGGCCTGCAGGTCACGGGCGTGGATGACGCGGTTGAGGTGGGTGTACACGAGGTTGAGCCCCGGTGAGGTCCCCCAGTGGCCCAGCAGCCTCGGCTTCACGTGCTCGGGCAGCAGCGGTTCGGTGAGCAGCGGGTTGGCCATCAGGTAGATCTGCCCGACGGCCAGGTAGTTCGCGGCGCGCCAGTGGGCGTGCAGCGTCCTGAGCTCGTCGTCGGTGAGCCGGCCGGACGTCGCTTGCGGGTGGACGGACATCTCGGGTTTCCTTCCGGATCGGGTCACGGGGAGGCACGTGCCCGTACCTCCCCACCCTCTCCGGCCGCCGGGTACCCGACTGGGCCGAGCTACCCATACGGGCGAGCGAAGCCGTCCGTACGAGGGGCGCGGCCCTGGTGCCGTGTGCGCCGAGTCCGGCCCGGCCACGCACTCCCCCGAAGGACACCCGCAGCCGCGTCGGCGGCATCGCCCACGTGCACCCGGTACACGGGCGACCTCCGCCCCTCGATCACCCGCCACCGGACGCGGCGAGCCCTGTCCGCCGGGCGGACGATGCCCCTGTGCGGAGACGGCCTGGGGCCCCTAGCGCGCCCGGGTGGCGTCGAGGCCTTCGACATGGGCCACGTTCTGCCGGTCCTCGGCGTCCCCGCCGGACTCGGCGGCGAACCAGGCGTCGAGGATCTCCTTGAGCAGCGGCTCGGAGGTGAGGCGGAGGCTGAGGGCGAGGACGTTGGCGTCGTTCCAGCGGCGGGCGCCGTCGGCGGTGTAGGCGTCGGCGCACAGGGCGGCCCGGACGCCGGGCACCTTGTTCGCGGCGATCGACGCGCCGGTGCCGGTCCAGCAGCACACCACCGCCTGTTCCGAGGTCCCGTCGGCCACGTCCCGGGCCGCCGTCGCCGAGCACACCGCCCACCGGGGGTCGTCGCCGGGCCGCAGCGCGCCGTGCGGCACCACGTCGTGCCCCCGGCCGCGCAGCTCCGCGACGAGGGCGCGGGCCACTGGTTCGTCCATGTCCGAGGAGACGGAGATCCGCATGCCGGAGAGCCTACTGAGGAACGGGCGCGGAGGCACGGCCTGCGTCCGTCCCGGCCGCACGGCGAGCGCGCGGCCCGCGCAGGTCCGGGATGTGGTGGTAGAGCGTGCCCGGCGAGCGGCTCGGCGACGGGCGCCCGGACAGCCGATTCGGAAGACCGCAGTAAATCCCCTTGCTCAATGGTCAAGAAACGTTGACCATTGAGGGCATGCCTACCGATGATCTTTCCGAGACGTTCCACGTCACCACTGACGAGCAGCTGCGCGCCGTTTCCAGTCTCACGCGTCACCGGATCATGGCCGTGCTCCGCTTCGAGCCCGCGACGATCACGCAGATCGCCGAGCGCGTGGGCCTTGCGAAGGGGAGTTCCAGCTACCACGTACGACTGCTCGAACGGGCCGGCCTGGTGAAGGTGGTACGCACACGGAAGGTCCGGGGGGTCACCGAGCGGTACTACGCGATGGCCGCGCGGGCGATCGTGCTGCCGGATCCGGGCGAGGGAGGGCCGGATGTGCTGATGCGGCATGCGGTGGCGGACCTGGAGGCGGCGCCGGTGGACGGCGAGCGGCACGTACGGATGGCGCATCTGCGGCTCACCGAGGAGCAGTTCGCGCAGCTGGGGGCGCGGCTGCAGGCACTGGCGGACGAGTATCGGGAGCTGTCCGATCCATCGCTACCGGATGCGTCACTCGTCTTCGCGCTGTTCCACCCGGCACCGCTCCGGCAGGCCGAGGGAGACGCCAAGTGACCTCGGACGTTCGGAAGTTGCCGACCGGCTTCGGACGGCTGTGGACCGCGCAGTCGGTGTCCTCGCTCGGTGACGGGGTGTCGCATGCCGCGCTGCCGCTGCTCGCGTTGACGTTGACGCGGGATCCGATGGCGCTCGCCGTCGTCACGGCCGCCGGAACGCTGCCGTGGCTGCTCTTCGGGGTGCTCGGCGGTGCGCTGGTGGACCGCTGGGACCGTCGGCGCACCATGTGGGTCACGGACGCGACGCGTGCGGTGCTGCTCGCGATACCGGCGGCAGCGGCCGCGCTCGACATGCTGAGCATCCCACTGCTCGCGGCCGTCGCCTTCCTGCTCGGCCTCGGCGGACTCTTCTTCGACACGGCGGCCACGGCCTATCTGCCGGATCTGCTCGGCCGCGACCCCGCGCTGCTGGAGCGCGCCAACTCCCGCCTGCGCGGCACCCAGACCGCCGCGTCCGGCTTCGCGGGGCCGCCCGCGGGCAGTGCCCTGCTCGCGCTCGGGCGGGCGTTTCCGCTGCTCGCCGACGCGGTGTCGTTCGCGCTCTCCGCACTGCTCGTACGGTCGCTGCCTGCCGCACCCCGGCCCGTACCACAGGCCCGCGAGTCGCTGCTGCGGCAGGCGCGGGCCGGCGCCTCGTACGTATTCCAGGATCGGTTGCTGCTCGGGCTCGCGCTGCGTCCGGCGGTCGGGAACGTCGCCTTCCTCGCCGTGGAGACCGTACTCGCCCTCTTCGCGCACGACCGTCTCGGCATCGACACCTTCGGCTTCGGCCTGCTGCTCACTGCGGAGGCCACCGGCGGTCTGCTCGGCGCGGGCATCGCCTCCTTCCTCGGCCGACGACTCGGCACCGGCACCGCACTGACCTGCACGGCCGCAGTCGAGGGACTCGCCATCCTGGGCCTTGCCGTCGCCCCGAACCCGTACGTCGCCGGCCTCGCGCTTGCCGTCTGCGGAGCGGGCATGGGCGCCACGATGGTGCTCGGCCCCTCCCTCCGGCAGGCGATCGTCCCCGCCCATCTGATGGGCCGGGTCGCCTCCACCTCCCGCATGCTCGCCATGTGCGCCGCCCCGTTCGGCGCCTTCCTCGGCGGCTGGCTGGCCACCACCTACGACGTACGCACCCCGCTCTACACCGCAGCCGGCCTCCTCCTCGCCATGACCGCCGTCACGGCGACCATGACCAGCAACCGCCGGGTCGAGGCGGCGCTGTGTGCCGCCGCCCCGGCCGGCGGTCCTGATCACCTGGTATCCAAGGAGCCCGCTCGGGAGAGTGCACCCGACTTGTTGTGACGCCTGCCGCGAAGGCGTCACGACAAGTCGGGTGCCAGGCCCCGCGGGGCGCGACGAGTGGACAGGTGGGTCGGGTGCGCCGGCCGTCGATCCTCGTCGTCCTCGGCGTCTGGGATCCGGAAGGGGCGCAGGCACTGGGCGGGGCCGCCGGCTTTGATGTCGAACAGGTGGCGGCCCGGGACGTTGCCGTGCCGGTCCTTGAGTGGGGAGAGGCAGGTGATGTCTTCGTCCTTGACGTCGTGCCCCCCGGAGAGGAGCGGGCGCACGGGGTGCCGCGTCCGCGCACGACGTTCGGCGTCCGCGCGGGCGGCCGCCGAGCCGCAGAGCCGCCGGACATGCGGCACACCCGCCGCACACCCGCCGCGCGGTCGCTCGCCGTGTCACCCGTCACCGCGCCGCCACCCGCCGCACCACCCGTCACGTTGCCGCCCTCGCCGTGCGGAGCCGGTGCCGATCGGATCGGACCGGCAGTGGCCCCGCACGGATATGGACGCCGCCGTCGGCGCTGGCCTAGGGTGCCGAGGAAAGCGCTTTCCAGCATGGTCATGCCACTGTCGTAGCCGCCACTGCCCGGACCAGGAGCGTCGATGCCGACCACCGCACCGCAGGAACCCTCACAGCCGTGGACCAGAAAGGCGTTTCTGCGGGGCATGACGGCCGTCGGGCTGACCCCGCTGCTGCCCGCAGTGCTCCCGGCGGCCGCGCACGCCGCGTCGGCGGCCGCCCGTCCCGGATTCGACCTGGTGCGGGACGGCGTCGCGGTCGAGGTGTTCGTGGACGCGGCCGACGACCCCGCCGTGATCCGCGCCGCCGGTGACCTCCAGGCCGATGTGGAGCGGGTCTGCGGCGTACGGCCCGGGTTACGGCACACCCTGCCGGAACGGTCCACGGCGCTGGTCCTGGTGGGCACCCTCGGCGCGAGTCCGGTCATCGACCGGCTCGCGGCACAGGGCCGGCTGGACGTCCGGCGGGTGAAGGGGCGCTGGGAGGCCTCGGTGACCCAGGTGGTGGAGCGCCCGGCCCCCGGCGTCGACCGCGCGCTGGTGATCGCGGGCAGCGACCGGCGCGGCACGGTCTACGGGATCTACGACACCTCGGAGCGCGTCGGCGTCTCACCCTGGTACTGGTGGGCCGACGTACCCGTGGAGCGGCGTGACGCCGTCTCCGTGCCCGCGGGCCCCTTCGAACGGCGCGAACCGTCGGTCCGTTACCGGGGTGTCTTCATCAACGACGAGCAGAACCTGACCACTTGGTCGCAGCGCACCCAGGAACCGGACAAGAACATCGGCCCGAAGACGTACCAGCGCCTGTTCGAACTGCTGCTGCGGCTGAAGGCCAACTACCTGTGGCCGGCCATGCACCCGTACTCCGATTTCTTCAACAAGTACCGGGAGAACCCCGAACTCGCCGACCACTACGGCATCGTCGTCGGCTCCAGCCACCCGGAGGCCCTGCTGCGCAACGGCGTCCACGAGTGGGCGCCGTGGGCCGAGCAGCACCGCGGCGCCGACGGCGGACTGCCGGTGTACGACTACACGGTGAACCCCGCCGTCATCTCCGACTACTGGAGAGCCCGGGCCCGGGAGAACGCGGCGTACGAGAGCAGTTGGACCATCGGCATGCGCGGTCTGCACGACACCGCGCTGGAGACGAAGTACGCCACCACGACTCCGGAGAAGGTCGTGGTGATGAACGACATCATCGCCGACCAGCGCCGGATCCTGGCCGAGGAGGTAGGCGCGGCCGCTCAGCCGCAGATCTTCATCCCGTACAAGGAGGTCCTGGACCTGTACAACGCGGGCGTCCGGGTCCCGGACGACGTCACGCTGATCTGGCCGGACGACAACCACGGCAACATGCGCCAGCTGCCGGACGAAGCGGAGCGCGCCCGGTCCGGCGGCAACGGGATCTACTACCACCTCTCCTACTGGGGCCGTCCGCGCAGCTATCTGTGGCTCGACACCACGCAGCTCACCAAGGTGTGGCAGGAGCTGCGCCGGGTGTACGAGCACGGCGTCGACCGGATGTGGATCTTCAACGTCGGAGACCTCAAGTCGATCGAGACCGGACTGTCCTTCTCCCTGGACATGGCCTGGGACGTGGACCGGTGGCACGCCGACGACGTCGGAGGCTTCCTCGCGCAGTGGTACGGACGGCAGTTCGGGCTCCTGCACGCCCAGGAGATCGCCTCGATCCGCACCGAGTACTACCGGCTGGCGGCGGAGCGGCGCCCGGAGTTCATCGACCGGAACATGTTCTCCGTCGTGCACCACGGGGACGAGGCGGGACGCCGCATGGCGGCGTACGACCGTCTGCTCGAACGGGCCGTGACGCTGGGGGCCGAACTGCCCGAGGTCTACCGGGACGCCTATTTCGAGCTCGTCCAGTATCCCGTGCACGGCGCGTACTTGATGAACCTCAAGTACTACTGGGCGGACCGCAACGCCCTCGCGGTACGTCAGGGCCGCGGCGCCGGAGCCAACGTCTTCGCGGACCTCGCCGAAGCGGCGCACACCCAGGAGGCGGCGCTCACCAAGCGGTACAACACGGGGATCGCGGGCGGGAAGTGGGACGGCTACGTCAACCCCTACCCCTCGCAGATCCCGAAGGCGCCGGGCCGCCCGGCCGTCACCAGGGTCACCCGGCAGGAGACCTCGGGTCTGGGGGTCGCTTCCGAGGGGAACGAGATCGGCACGCAACGGCCACTGGCCTTCTCCGCCGTCATGCGGGACCGGCGCTTCGTCGATGTCTTCAACACCGGTTTCCTCGCGGTCGACTGGGCCGCGGAGACCGAACACCCCTGGGTCCGTCTGAGTGCGGCGGGCGGCACGCTCACCGAACAGACCCGGGTGTGGGTCGAGATCGACTGGGCGCGGGCACCCGAGGGCACGCACGACGTCACGGTCGCCTTCACGAGCGCCGCGCAGCGTTTCGAGGTGCCCCTGAAGGTCGTCAACGACGGGGGGCGAGCGCGCCGGCGTGCCCGCGGGTTCGTCGAGGCCAACGGCCATGTCTCGATCGACGCCGTGCACGCCGAGCGCCGGGTGGCGCGCGGCCGGGCCCGCTGGCGGACCGTGCGAGGCCTCGGACGCCGTACCGCCGCCGTTGAGGCGGTGCCCTCCACGGCGGTCCCGATCACCGCCGACTTCGCGGCCCGTGCACCGGAGTTGAGGTACCGGGTGCGGTTCGCCGGCACCGGTACCTTCCCCGTGACCGTCTTCCGGCTGCCCTCGCTCGACGAGCGCGGCGCACGGCGGCTGGCCGTCGGCCTCGACGACCAGCCGCCCGTCGTGCTGTCGGGGCAGTCCGTCGCGACCGGCAACCGCGGCGACGCCTGGGCACGCAACGTGGAGGAGGGCGTCGAGAAGCTGACCGCGACCGTCACGGTCACCGCGCCCGGCGAGCATGTCCTGCGGCTCTTCATGGTCGACCCGGGGATCGCCGTGGACCAGATCGTCGTCGACACCGGCGGGCTGCCGGCCGCCGCCTATCTCGCACCCCCGGAGAGCTATCACCCGGTGTTCAACCCCGAGCCGGACGCCGGGCCGGACGCCGGGCCGGGCCTGGACGCGCCGAGCCGGTAGCCGAGCCGGGGGTCCGACCCGCATCGGAGCGGCGGCCGGTTCCGCGCCCCGGTCGCCGCGCCGATGGCCCCGCTCAGGTCCCGCCGCGCAGGATGCGGGACAGTCCCAGCGCCGCCGTCCGCACCTCCGGCGCCAGTTGGGCCGGGCTGAAGCGGGAGCGCGGCACGGCCACCGAGAGCGCCGCCACCGTGGCGCCGCGAACCCTGTTCGACGACGGCGACCTCGGGTCCGCCTACGCCGTCCAGCAGCTGAACGTCCGGCGCGGCCAGGCCGCCGGACGGCGGGTCGTCGGCCGCAGGATCGGCCTGACCTCGACCGCCGTACAGCGGCAACTCGGTGCCGACCGGCCCGACTTCGGGGCACTGTTCGCCGACATGGCGGTGCCCGACGGCGGCGAGGTACCGGCCGGGCGGCTGCTCCAGCCCAAGGTGGAGGCCGAGGTCGCGCTCGTGCTCGTGCTCGGGCGCGATCTGCCGCACCGCGCGTGCAAGGTCGTCGACGTGCTGCGCACGGTCGACTTCGCGCTGCCCGCGCTGGAGATCGTCGACAGCCGGGTCCGGGGCTGGGACATCTCCCTCGTCGACACGGTGGCCGACAACGCCTCCTGCGGCCTGTACGTCCTCGGCGCCACCCCGGTGCCGCTTGCCGCCGCCGACCTGCGGACCGTGCCGATGACCAGGGACGGCGCGACCGTCTCGGAGGGCACCGGTGCCGACTGCCTCGGGAGCCCGCTCGACGCGGCGGTCTGGCTGGCCTCGGCGCTGGCGGAGCGCGGGGACCCGCTGCGGGCGGGCGATCTCGTCCTGACCGGAGCGCTCGGCCCGATGACCCCGGCCGCCCCCGGCGACGCCTTCGAGGCCGTGATCGCGGGCCTGGGTTCGGTGCGGGTGGCCTTCGGCCGGGAAGTCACCGTCTCCGAGGAGGAGGACGCCCGATGAGCGGCACCACCAAGGTGGCCGTCATCGGCTCCGGCAACATCGGCACCGACCTCATGATCAAGGTGCTGCGGCTCTCGGAGAGCCTGGAGATCCCGAGCCGGGTCGCCCCGGAGTTGTTCCGCACCCGCCTCATGTCGTCTTCGTCGTGGTTCATGAAGTGAATCAGCGGCGGTTTTCGATCTTCATGTCGCCTGTGGTGACCGTGCGGATGTGGGCGCTGGCGAGCAGGCTGTGCGGATTGCCGAGGTCGATGGCGCTGACCTCGTCGAGGCGGGCCAGCCGGGAAGGAGCGAGGTCGACCTGCAGTGCGCCCAGGTTGTCTTCCAGTTGCGCGATGGTGCGGGCGCCGATGATGGGTGCCGTCACGCCCGGGGAGTGCAGGTTCCAGGCCAGTGCGACCTGGGCAGGTGTGTGGCCCAGCTCCGAGGCCACCTCCTTCACCACATCGGCGATGGCGAGATTACGGTCGGTGACCCATCCCAGGGCGGCGTTGAGGCTTTTGCGGTTGCCGGCGGTCTCGCCGGCGATCGGGCCCACCGGGTTCCGGTCCTCCCTGCTGTACTTGCCGGTGAGCACCCCGCCGCCCAACGGGGAGAAGGGGACCACACCCAGCCCCATCTCGCGTGCCATGGGGATCAGGTCACGCTCCCCGGTACGCTCGATCAGGCTGTACTCCGTCTCCAGTGCGACCAGCGGCGACCAGCCACGCAGGTCGGCGATCGCCTGCATGCGCGACACCTGCCAGGCAGGGGCGCTGGAGATCCCCACATACAGAACCTTGCCCTGCCTCACCAGGTCGTCCAGGCCGCGCAGGATCTCCTCCACCGGCGTCCTGAAGTCCCATACGTTCAGATAGAGCAGATCGATGTAGTCCGTGTTCAGCTGCCGCAGACTGGCTTCCACCGACGTCAGCATGCTCTTGCGGTGCGTACCCCCGGAATTGGGGTCACCGGGCCGGCGCAGCGTCGAGTACTTCGTCGCCAGCACCATTTCGGAGCGGTTGGTGCGGGTGAACTCGCCCAGCAGTCGCTCGGAACTGCCGTTGGTATAGGTGCTGGCGGTGTCGAAGAAGTTGCCGCCGAGCTCGGTGTAGCGGTCGAAGAGCTTGCGCGCCTCCTCCCGCTCGGCGCCCCAGCCCCAGTCGTTGCCGAAGGTGGCCGTGCCCAGCGCCAGCGGTGAGACCCGCAGCCCGGAACGGCCCAGCAGCCGGTAGGTGTCGAGAGTGAGTGGCATGACATTCTCCTGTGGTTGTGGTGCGTGGCTAGTTGTGGTGCGTGGCGTTCGAGAGGTGCGGGCCGGTCGACCGGCATGTGTCCGTGTGTCAGGCGCCGAGCCCGTAGCCGCCGGCCACGGCGAGGTGCTGACCGGTGATGTGGCCGGCGGCGTCCGAGGCGAGGAAGGCGACTGCTTCCGCAACTTCCTGGCTGGATCCGAAGCGCTCGAAGGGGATCTTCGCGCGCATGGCGTCCCGACCGCTCCGGGGCACTCCCGGCTTGTCGAACAGCGGGGTGTCGGTGGCCCCGGGGCTCACGGCGTTGACGCGGATTCTGCGCGGAGCCAGTTCGAGCGTGAGCGAGGGCAGCATCGCCGACAGCGCGCCGCGTGTCGCCGCCCCCACTGTGGCGCCAGGGCTGCCGCGACGGGATCCGATGCCCACGGTCAGGACGATCGAGCTGCCGTCGTTCATGAGGGGAAGGGCTTTTTGGAGGGTGAAGTACTGGCCCTTGAAGTTGAGGTCGGCGTGCTCGTCGAACGTTTTCTCCGTCACACCGGCTACCGGTGCCGGACGGAATATCCCGGCGTTGAGGAAGAGCAGGTCCAGGGACCCGAACCGCGCCGACACCGCCGACATCAGAGCGTCGGTGTCGGAGAGCACGCGCGCATCGGATCGGACGACGAGCACGTTGTCGGGGAGCTCGGACCGTGCCCGTGCGAGGGAATCAGGATTCTGCCCGTGACCGCGACCTGGTAGGCGCGGGTGTGCAGCAGCTCGGCCGTCGCTCTACCGGTCCCGGTCGTCCCCCCGGTGATGAGCGCTGTGGGCATGGCAAACCTTTCGTCGCTGAAGCAGCGGGCGAGACCGCTTCACAAGCGGGGACCTCCCCGGTTGCCTCACCGTACACTGAACCGGGGACATCCCCAATTCGCTCCCGAGCCGCATCCGACACTCACGATCGCGAAGGTCATGACACCTCCACGCAGCACCCTGCGCGCCGACGCGCAGCGCAACCGCGAGCAGCTGATCGTCACGGCCGCCGAGGCCTTCGCCTCCGGACGCGCGATCTCGCTGGATGCGATCGCCAAGCGCGCGGGAGTAGGGAACGCCACCCTGTACCGGCACTTCCCCACCCGAGAGGATCTGGTCGAAGAGGTCTACCGGGACCAGATCCGCCCCTTGCGCGAAGACGCGCGCACCCTGCTGGCTACCGAGCCGCCCGCACAGGCCCTCCACGCGTGGATGCTCCGATTCGCCGACTGGGCCGGCGAACGACGCGGCGTCTGCGAGGCCCTGGTCGCCATGAGCGCTTCCGGCCGCTTCGGCACCGGACCGGTCTGTGACGAGGTCCAGCAGGTCCTGGCGATGGTGCTCAAGGCCGGCGCCACAGCAGGAGAACTGCGCAGCGACATCGACCCGACCGACGTAGGCGGCATCCTCGCCGGTTTGCTTTCCGTAGCCGGCGCACCCGAGCAGCGCCCCCAACTGAACCGCATGCTGGACGTCGTCGTCGACGGACTCAGGCCCCGCTGAGCGATCCGCCAGCGGTTCGGCGAGGCGGCGGCCCATGCCGGACGACATGGCTGCCGCCGCGGCGGTCGTGGTACCCCAGACCTTGGTGAGGACCCACGGGATGGTCGCCTACGTTCAGCTCGTTCCCCGCCTCGCGACGACGCCCGAAACGGCTCGTCAGGTGCTCCTGCCGTCCTGACCGCTCAAGAGCCTGGCCGTTCTCCTGGGGCGAGGGCTTGATTCTCGGCTCACTCACAGCGCGCGCACGCCGCGCGGTCGCTGCGCGAGGCCGAGCACCATGTGGCCCCGATCGAACCGCTGTCCACCCTGCTGCCCGGTCTCGACCTCGCCGACGCCTACGCCGTCCAGCGGGAGAACATCGCGCGCCGGCTGGCCGACGGCGCCACCGTCGTGGGCCACAAGGTGGGCCTGACCGCCGCCGCGATGCAGCGGCTCCTCGGCGTCGACGAACCCGACTTCGGCCACCTGCTGGACGACATGGTCCACCTCGACGGCGCCCCCGTCCTCACCGCCCGCTACTGCCGGCCTCGCATCGGACCGGAGATCTGCTTCCGCCCGGCCCGTCCGCTGCGGGGCCCCGGCGTCACCGTCGAGGACGTGCTCGCGGCCACCGAGGCGGTCGCCCCGGCCCTGGAGATCGGGAGTTGCCCACCTCGGCAGCACGAATCCGGGAGGCAACGGCGCTGCCCCGGCTCGAGGCCGCGTCAGCGGCAGGCCGGAGAGGGCACGGAGGGTGGCGGTGCAGGGACTCGGCCGTTCAGCGGCTCCGGTCGACGCGGTCGACGAAGTCGCCGACCGCGGTGGCGAAGGCGGCGGGCGCCTCCTGCGCGACGAAATGCCCGACGTCCGGGATCGTGACCGCGATGACGTCGCCGGCGACCTGGCGCATCGTCCGCTCGGTGAAGGGGGCGTTGATGCCGTCGACGGCGAGCACGGGAACGGTCAGCGGCCGCGACTCGGCCAGTGCCCGCATCCGGTCGCCGCCGGTCAGGGAGGAACGGTAGAGCCCCTCGGTGCCGCGCCAGCCGCCCGGCCGCGCGTAGGTGCGGGCGAACTCGTCGAGGTCGGCCTCGGTGACCCCGCCCGGCACCATCGTCATCACCGAGACGGCCCAGTCGAGCATCACTCGCTCGCGGCCGGCCAGGAACAGCTCCGGAATTCCCGGGGCGGCCAGGAAACCCACGTGCCAGAAGCCGCCGTTCCTCACGTCGGCCAGCATCTCCCAGCCGTACCCCGGAAGGGTGGTCTCGACGCCGGTGAAGCTGAGGACGTCGCCGGGGTGCGTGGCCGCGAACGCGAAGACCGGCCCGCCGCTGATGTCCTGGCAGGTCACGTGCACGGGCCCGACGCCGAGGTGGGCGACCAGCCGGTGCAGGTCCTCCGCCATGGTGGCCAAGTCGTGCTCGCCGTCGGCGATGCCGGAGTCGCCGAAGCCGCGCAGGTCGACGGCGAACACCCGGTGGGTGGCGGCGAGCAGCGGGATGACGTCGCGGAAGGCCCACCAGGACTCCGGCCACCCGTGCACCAGCAGGATCGGGGAGCCGGTGTCGCCCGCCGAGACGTAGTGCAACGTGGTGCCGTTGACCTCGGCGGTGTGGTGCGTGACGCCCGCCACGGCGGGCGAGGCGGTCACGAAAGAGCTGGCCATGCGATGACTCCCAAGATAGACAACCAGGTTGACTCCAGTGTTGGTCAACCTGGTTGTCTAAGTCAAGGGAAGATCTAGACTGTGGTCATGTCCTCACGATCCGGCGCCGATCTCGCCCTGCTGCTCCTGGGCAGCTATCGCAATCTGGTGGACGAAGTGGTCCGGGAGCTGGCGACCCGGGGATACCCCGACGCGCGGCCGTCGCACGAGTACGCGATCCGGGCCATCCGAGCCGGCGCCGACAGCGCCTCGGACTTGGCCCGCAGACTCGCCATCACCAAGCAGGCCGCGGCGAAGACGATCGCCGCGCTCGTCGAACGCGGGTACGTCACCACCGAGACCGACCCCGCCGACATCCGCCGCAAGAACATCCGGATCACCGATCACGGGATCGGGCTGATCACCGAGAGCACGGCGATCTTCGACGAGGTGCGGACCCGCTGGGAAGTGCGTCTGGGCGCCGCCGAACTCGCCGAGCTGGAAACGCAGCTCGCCCAATTCGTCGGCGACTCGCCCATCAACCTCGACGCTCCGGGCTGGGCGGCGGGACAGGAACTGCGCTAACGGTCAGCCGAGGGTCGCGGTCGGCCGGTCGGCGCCGCTTTCGGGGCCGCCGGAGACATCGGCGGGGCCGAGGAATTCGCGTTTGTACAACCGGTCTCGACGCACGCAACCCGTAGCCGGAGGTGGGGCCAAAACAACCTGGAATCAGCAACGACTCCTCAACCAGGTGGGGCCGATACAACCTGGAAATGATCAAGGGTGGGGCCAGAACAACCCCGCCGGGTGGGGCTCAAACAAGTGCTTACAAACAGCTTTGTACTGGCCCGGCGACGCTTGACACCGCACCAGGTGTCCGCGGGCTCTGACGTGCTCGACGACGCGATGCTCCCGCCCATCGGCACCTCACCCGACCAGTACGAGCAGCACGTGGGCGAGTCGCACGGTCGTCTCTTCCTGGTCCTGGACGACGATGGCACGGTGCGCGGCCACATCGGTCCCTATCGGGAGGTCTTCGTCACTCAGGACCTGGATCAGGTGCTGTACTTCGCCGCCGAGGACGCGGTCCGCAAGCTTGCCGAGCACATCGCGGCCCGGTCCCCGGGTCGCGGCCCGGTGGCCAATCTCGTCGCCGGGCAGGCCGAGCTGCTGGACCGGATCAACCTCGCCTGGGGCAGCCGATTCCGCAACGGCGGCATGGACGGTACGCAGCCCTCCGCTGCGTGCGGGCGCGACCCGCTGGAGCGCCTCGCCTGGATCGCCGGCAGCTGGCGCGAGCAGGACCCCTACACCCACCTCGCCTTCTTCCGCGGCGAGAGCATCAGGGCCGAACAGATCGCCCTGCTCCACGGAGCCGACCCCGCACAGATCGCCGCCGGGACCCGTCTTGCGGATCTGCGCAGCATGGACGGCGGGACCTTCGACTACTGGGACATCGTCTGGGAAACCTGCTGCTACGGGCAGGCCGGCGACTGGGCGTTCCTGATGTACCACGAGACCCCCGGCTTCGATGTTGAGGCTCTCGCCCGCCTCGGTGTCACCGAGGCGGTGCACCTGAGCGCCACCTCCGCGAAGGCCATCTACACCTTCGACTACATGCGCGACGGCCGCCGTATCGACGACGACTGGGGCGTCCTGGAACTTATCTGGTACGACCGAGGCCGCGCCCCCTACTTCCGAGGCGGTCAGCTCGACTTCCTCAACCAGGCCATACGCCGTGCCGAATTGGACCACCCCGAACTCACCAGCGAGTTCGAGCTGTACTTCCACGCCCTGGAGGACGCTTTCGGCCTCCAACTGCCCCGGCAGGACATTCAGGAGGGAACGGTCCGGGCCGCGCAGTGGACACGCCGCAACAGTTGACAGTTCCATCCTGAGAGCCGGCCGAGGGCCGTGGCATCTCATGGCAGCCCGCCTGCCCGCGTGCATGGTCCCGCCTCAACGGCTGCACAGACATGAAGGGCACAAGCCAGCGATCCACGTCTCTCAAGCCGTCTACTGCTCCCATAAGTTGACCTAGAACGTACGCCCCTGCGTCACCGCCCAGCAGCGATCACTCCCGAGCACCGGGCCTGGGCCGCCACGTTCGGCACGATCGCTTTGACAGCCAACACAGTCCACACAGGTCGGAGGCTTCACCGGACTGGATTGACTGTCAACGGACAACCTCGCAACGCATCCACCTGGGAAACGCCGTGTGAGACTCACAGGGGAACTGGGCGGCGTCAAAAGTTCAAGCTCCACCTTTGGTACAACTCGGGCCAGGGTGGAGCTTTCCGCAATATCGGTTACAGCGTGTACGACTTCAACGCACTGCGCCCCGGCGACGGGCACGCACATGCATTGAAGTACTGCCTCTTCGGGGCGAGTTCCCCCTGGCCGGGCTCGGGTCAGAACATCAAGAACAACGCAGCGTCCGGCGAGAACACGCACTCCAAGTACAGGGCGCGAATCTACAACTACAGCGGCTACAAGAAGCCGTAGCAAACCATGGGCGCCTACCAGTAAATGGGCAGGTTCAAGACGGTCTACAAAGAGAACGCGTCGTTCGCCTGGATCCAGCCGTAGGCCAGCGGGCAGAAGGAGACTCAAGTGAATCCCAAGGGAAAGTCCCTCAAGGTCGCGCTGCCACTGGCCGCTGCCACCGCCGTGTGCACTGTCGCGGTCGTCGGCGCGATGTCTGACCAAGATTCATCTCATCACCAGGAGAAGGCTGCTGACGCGAAGGTGGCCGCCCCGCCTGCCGAGGCGGCAGTGGGGGATCCGAGCAATCCGGCCACCTGGCGGTTACCCATCGAGGCCTACATGCCGGACCCGTCCGCTGCCCGGACCATCACGAATGTGCGCGACGACCTGATAGACGCGTGCATGAGCAAGGCGGGCTTCAAGGACTGGACGCCCGCCCCTGACCTGCCCAACATCGATGGTGAGAGCTTCACGGACGGCCGTTACGGGATTTCCGACGCCGAGCAGGTTGCCCAGTGGGGTTATCACCGCGATCCGGCGTTGATGAAGTCCTACGACGACGCGATGTTCGACGGTGCGGTAGACGAATCCGGAGCAGACGAGGCGCAAGTGCGCCAGTGTGTCCAAGAGGCCGACGGGAGCGTTACGGCGGTCCAGACGGACCCGCTCGTGGAGCAGATCGACATCGAGGGCTTTAAGGCGTCGCTGACGGACCCCACGGTCAAGGACGTGTTCGCCAAGTGGTCGGCCTGCATGAAGGCCAAGGGCTACAACTACGTCGATCCCCCCGACGCGCAGGGAGACCCGAATTTCACCGATCCCGAAAACATCACTCCCGAAGAGATCACCACCGCGAAGGCCGACCTCGCATGCCGTGGCCAGTACCCGGTGGCCAAGACCTGGTTCGACACCGAAGTGAAACTGCAACAGGACGCGATCACCGAGAACCAGGACGCCCTGGACGGCATCCGCACCACGAACCAAGCGCAGGCCGCAAAGGCCAACAAGCTCGCCTCACCCCGGTGACTCAAGTCTGCGCCGCGCTGAGGTGACGACAGCGTCGTCCGTTCCCCTCAAGTGTGGTGCTACAGAGCGCCAGATCCTTGTGCGGGGCGACCGCCGTCCCACCCTCCCGAGCTGCGCACACACTACGGGCCCGGCGCAGGGCCTCCGTGCGGATGACTTCCGCATCGCGGGGGCGCTGCGCGCGGGCTGTCGGCCCGAGGGCCGGGCCCATACAAGCGGGCCGGCAGCAACGAAGACGTTGTGTGCGGCCCGGCGGGCACTTGGCCACACCATCGCCGTCCAGCTCGGCCGCCACCCGCTTCCGCAGCCGGCGGACCCGACGCGCGCCAGGGGTTGGCGGGGCCTGGTCACCGCCGGGCGCGGTCACCTGCGCGCCACCCGATGAAGACTGCGGGTCCCGCCGGAATCCGGCGGGGCTCGCAGACGTCTGCTGCTGCGTTCAGGGCGTGAGGTCCAGAACGCGGACCGGTTCACCTGCCCACCGGTGCGGGGCAGTGGTCGCGATGATCGCGCCGTCCGGACGGTCCGGGGTCGGCTGCGCCGCGTACTGGCTGTGTGCCGCGGCCCAGGTCTCCTGCCGTGCGACCGCCAGGGCGGCAGCCAGGTCCAGATCGAGGACGGTGACGCCGGGAAGGGAAGCCAGGTGCTCGGCCGTGCCAGGCCGGGTGCGATCGGCTTCCACTAACGCGCACGCCGGGGCGTACAGGAACCAGCCCGATTCGGCATGGGCGCGGTGGATCAGACGGGAAGCAAGGACGTTGCCCTGGCCGCCTGCGGCCATCGCGGTGTCGTCCAGGACGATGTGCACAGCGTCGCTCACCGGCTGGCCACCTGGGCCAGGCGCCGGTCCAGCTCGCTGTCCAGGTCCTGCTCCTCGCCAGCGGTCGGCGCGTAGCCGTTCCACTCCTTCAACGCGGCCAGTGCCTTCTCCGCCCGCTCGGCACGCTCGGCCGGAGTCAGCAGCGTCTCAGCGAGACGGGCAAGATACGCGCGCAGCGACAGACCCTCAGCGGCAGCTATAGCGGCCAGCCGGTCCTTGGCTTCCTCGGGGATACGGACGTTGGCATCGGGCATCGTCGTGCTCCTTCCCATCCCGCAAGGATACGGGTACGTACCCGTACCCGTCATGCGACTGATTCCAGTCACAACCCTGTTGTCTGGCTGAATCCAGTGCAATGCTGTGACGGCGGTGATCCTCCAACCCCCGTGGAGGCCCCACCTCTGGCCCCGCCCGCGTGCTGTCACCTGGGCGGGGCCGCGCCGTCCCTCCCGGCCCTCCCCACGGGAGGGCCGACGCCTGCCAGAACGGCCCTCGGCCCGCCACGGACCGACTCCAACATCGATTCGCGCATGGATGCCACCCCCGCTCCGGCCTGCTCCAGGGAGCCGAGGCGTACCTGCTCAGCGTCGCGACTCGCAAGGGCACCGACCTCGAGTTCGCCGTCATGCTGCGTACGGTCATCCAGGAGTGGGACGAGCAGCACCGCGGCACCGGCGCCCCGCAGCCGGCCACCGCCTGAATCCGGCTCCTCCCCCGCCGCACGCTGGCTGATCATCCCGCTGACACGGCCTCAACCCCCGTGGCAGGGTGCGGTGATCGGATCAGCAGACGGCAGGGGGCTCCCGTGGAAGCATGGATGTGGAACGGCTTGGTCGGGTCGCGAAGGAGACGTACACCGCCTCGCTGGGCAAGGGGGTCGTGCCGCGCCCGCTCATGATGCCGCTGGTGCGCGGCGAGCTGGTCGGGCTGATCTGGGTCCGCCCGCTCAAGGTCGGCCAGGACGCGCTCGCCGGGATCGCGGAGCTCGCGAACATCGCCGCCGCGGTCGCCTGGCTCGCCGACACGCTCGCCTCCTTCGGCGCCGCGCCGGAGCCGGGACACCTGGTGCTGCCCGGCACGATGACCGGGGCGCCCTTCGTCGAGGCCGGTCGGCATGTCGAGGTGCGCCTCGGCGGACTCGGCGCGGTGTCGGTGACGTTCGTCTGATCGGCGACACACGGGCTCGGCCGCGAACCCGGTGCGGTCAGGGGGTCGGGATGCCCGCCGGACGGTGGGGCCGGGCCGGACGGTCGAAGCGGGCCGGGACGCCCGGTGAGTACAGGACGCTCACCGGTTCCCCCACCGGCTCCGGCAGGCCCGCCGCCGTCACCAGGTCCTCCTCGCACGCCACGAGCTCGGCCCGGTGCAGCGGCCAGCGCGGATGGGCGTTCGGCAGGTACATCGACCGGCCGAAGAAGGCACTGTGCATGCCCCAGCGTGCGGTCAGGAAGTGCTCCAACGGGGTGGGTTCCCCGATCCGTTCACCCACCCGTACGGTGAGCCGGCTGCTCGCCCCGCGCGGGCCGGGCCAGCGGCGGCGGCTGGTGTACGTGACGGTGTCGGCGTGGGCGTCGGCGTCGATCGCCATACGGGACCACACGTAGGGCATCCGGAACCCGATCCGGCCCACCGCGACCGGCAGCAGCCGGGAGGCGTCGAGCGACCGGAAGACCACGCCCCGCCGCCCGTGCGCGTCCACCGAGTAGAGGCGGACGTTCGTCTCGGGGAAGGACCCCAGGTAGGGAACGCCCGGGAGACGCAACCAGCCGACGCGATGCATCCGGAACGCGACCAGCCCGACGTAGGTCACGCCGTCCAGCGTGTCCGGGACGGTCCCCGGCGGCAGCAGCCCGGCCACGTCGGCAGGGTCCGCGGCCCAGTGCACGAAGGTGAGGTCGAGCCAGGACTGGGTGAGAAGGGGCCTCGCTATCGCGTCCGGCGCGTCGGGCGTTATCGGATGCGGGGGAACCAGGGCCTGGGGCTGCGGTGTCGACGGCACGGCGCCAGTATCACAGAGCGCAGGTCCGCCCGACCGTCGTGGGCCTGCCAGGACAGGACGGGGGGCGGACCGGCGGGGCGGGAAGCGATCGGGGGCAGGGGCGGACACGGGGTGTCCCGCGGGCGATCAGCCGATGTCAGTGGCGGCTGCGATGCTTTCGGCATGACCCCTTGGAACCTGCTGGTCATCGACGAAGCGCTGCGCGCCAGTTGGGCGGCCGACACCTGCTCCCCGGACGACGTCGCCCGCGCCGGGTGGCAGCCCGCCAATCCGGCGTGGGGCCACTGTGACATCACGGCCTTGATCGTGAACGACATCTTCGGCGGCGACCTCATGCTCGGGGAGGTCCGCCTCGGCGGGGAAGCGCAGGGATTCCACTGGTGGAACCGGCTGCCCGGCGGTGTGGAACTCGACCTGACCCGCGAGCAGTTCCGAGAAGGCCAGACCGTGACCGCGGCCCGTGCCGTCACCCGCCCGCCGGGGCCTCTGCCCCGGCGCCGGGAGGAGTATCTCCTCCTGCGTGGACGCGTCATCGAGCACCTCGGCCACCTCCCCGAGCCTGCCGTCTGACCGAGCGGGGACCGCCCTTCCACCTTCAGGGGGCAGACAGCCGCCAGAGGGCAGGCAGCCGGCCTGGGTGGGCGCCGGCCGGTGCTGTGGCCGATGCCACGTCCGGGGTGGGGGCTGGGCCATGTCGTCCGGTGCGGGTCGCGGGCTACGGTTTGCGGAACTCCCCGCACTCCCCGCGCACACCCCGGACGGCTCCGTGCTCGCAGACCTCTCCCCCGTCATCGCCGCCACCACCGAATGGCTGACCCGCGCCTACCCGGCGAGCGGCGGCGCGCTCGCCTCCGCCCTGTGCGAGGCCCAGGCCCGGCAGGCGGTGACGGTCGCTGCCTGGCTGCGCTATCCGACCGCCACGGACGCCGCGCTGCTCGGCATCGCGGGCCCGGGCGGCTCGGCCCGGCTGGACCGGATCAGCGGCGCGGACGCGGACACTGACCGGGACGCGGACGACTCGGCCTGGCGGAGCTGGGTGGACGAGGTGGTGGCGAGCTGGGCGGCCTGTCTGCTCGCCGATCCGGGACTGGCCGCGGGCGCGGTGGCCGGGCTCGCCGGGGGCGACCACGTCCGTGGGGCGGCGCCGGACTTCCGGCGTCTGGTCACACCCGACGGGCGCGACCGGCAGGCGGCGGCGCTGCTGCGCCACCCCGACCTCATCGCCTCCGTGGCCGGCCTGCACCACACACAGCTCCTCGGCCGCCTCGGCCGGGGCCAAGCGCTCATCGCCTGACGGCCACGAGGCAGACTCAGTCGGCCTTGCCGCGGCCGGTCAGCGCGTCGCGCATGCGGTCGATCATCCCGACGCCCGGGGCCAGCATCTTGTTCGCCGGGGGCTTGTCCGGGGCCGCCGGGTGCGGACGGGTCGGGGCCGTCTTCTTCGCCTTGCGGACCTTGTCGCCGAGGTCGTCGAGGGTGTCCGCCGGACACACCGCGCGCAGCCTCGGGAACAGGTTCTGCTCCTCGTCGGCCACATGCTCGCGGATCTCGCGCATGAGCATGCCGACGATCCGGTCGAACTCGGGATCGTCCGCCTGACAGCCCTCCAGGTCCTTCATGAGCTGTTCGGCCCGCGCGTGGTCCTCGAGTTCCTTGTCGGCCAGGGCCTCGCCGCCGGGTACGTGCTCACGCACCGCCGGGTAGAGGTACGCCTCCTCGGCCACCGAATGCCGGACCAGCTCCATCGTGGCCCGGTCCGCGTACAGCTTGCGGTCCTTGGCACCGGACGGCAGCGCCTCGATCCGGCCGAAGAACTCCTCGACCTCGTGGTGATCGGTCACCAGCTCGTCGATCACGTTCCCACCATGGCCCATGTCCCACACCTCCAGCCTGGCACGACGGCTCCGGACCGGAGTCGCCACGCCCCGAGTGCCCGACATCGACAGGTCGACACGATCCCCGGGCCCGTCAGCGGGAGCGGCGGGCGTTCAGCCGGGCGGCCTGGCGGGTCAGGTGGTCGCGCTCGGCGAGGTCGGGTGCCTTCCGAGCGGCCTCGACGTACAGCCGCGCCGCCGTCGTCAGGTCGCCGTCGCGTTCGTGGAGGTACGCCGCCACCGCGGTGTGGCGGGGCAGCGAGTCGTCCAGCGCCGCCAGTGCCGCCAGCCCGGCGCGCGGCCCGTCGGCCTCACCGACGGCCACCGCGCGGTTGAGCCGCACCACCGGGTTGTCGGTCAGGCCCGCCAGTTCGTCGTACCACTCGACGATCTGCACCCAGTCGGTCTCCCCTGCGGTGGGCGCGTCGGCGTGCAGCGCCGCGATCGCGGCCTGGGCCTGGAACTCGCCCAGCCGGTCGCGGGCGAGCGCCGCCTGGAGGATCACGACGCCCTCGGCGATCGCCCGGGTGTCCCACCGGTCGCGGTCCTGCTCGGCGAGCGGCACCAGGCTGCCGTCGGGCGCGGTCCGGGCGGCGCGCCGGGCGTGGTGCAGCAGCATGAGGGCGAGCAGCCCCGCCACCTCGGGGTGGTCGATCGCCGCCGCGAGCTGCCGGGTGAGCCGGATGGCCTCCGCGGCGAGGTCGACGTCGCCGGAGTAGCCCTCGTTGAAGACCAGGTAGAGGACGCGCAGCACGGTGGCGACGTCGCCGGGCTGGTCGAACCGCACGCCGGAGACGGTGCGCTTGGCCCGGCTGATGCGCTGCGCCATGGTCGCCTCGGGCACCAGGTAGGCCTGCGCGATCTGGCGGGTGGTCAGCCCGCCGACGGCGCGCAGCGTGAGCGCGACCGCGGACGACGGCGTCAGCGACGGATGGGCGCACAGGAAGTAGAGCTGGAGCGTGTCGTCCGCCGCGGGCGCGGGGCCGGGCGCCGGTTCCTCGTCCACGACGTCCTCGCGTCGGCGGCGGGCGGTGTCCGCCCGGGTCGCATCGAGGAAGCGGCGCCAGGCCACGGTGATCAGCCAGCCCTTCGCATCCCGCGGCGGGTCGGCCGGCCACACGCGGACCGCCTCGACCAGCGCGTCCTGCACGGCGTCCTCGGCCGCCGCGAAGTCGGCTCCGCGGCGGACGAGGACCCCGAGCACGCTGGGTGTGAGGCTCCGGATCAGGACCTCGTTCATTTCAGAAGGCACTCGGTGACCGTGGGGTGCGCGCTCAGGAACGGACGCAGCTCCAGCCACTCGTGGATCGGCTCCCCGCCCTTGCCGGGCGCGGCCGACAGTTCCCCGGCCAGCTCGACGGCGCGCTCGTGGCTGTCGACGTCGATCACCATCCAGCCGGCGATGAGGTCCTTGGTCTCGGCGAACGGGCCGTCGGTGACCGGCGGGCGGCCCTCGCCGTCGTACCGGACGAATGTCCCCTCGGGGGCGAGCGCCTTGCTGTCGACGAACTCTCCGGTCTGCTCGAGCCGGGCGGCGAAGTCGTTCATGTACTGCACGTGGGCCGAGATCTCCTCCGGCGTCCACTGGTCCATCGGCACGTCGTTGACAGCGGCCGGGGCGCCTCGGTAGTGCTTGAGCAGCAGGTACTTGGCCATCGCGGTTCTCCTCGGTACTGGTGCGGCCCCATTCTGGCCGCGTTCACCACGGGGACGCAGCCGGGCACGGGATCTCGACATCACCGGCGAAAGTCTTTTTCGGTTCCCGTGGACGACCCCGGTGGGGGCCGGCCCCCACCGCCGGCATCTGGTAGCCGCCCCGGATATCGGGGATGCTCGAAGGGAACGCGGAACACGCCCGATCCTGGGATCGAGACACTGACCTGAGGAAATGGGGGTCAGAGGCTCCTTTGTCAGTCTCATCAGGAGGTACCCATGAAGATGCTGATCAACGTTGCGGAGACCGTGGTCGCGGACGCGCTGCGTGGCATGGCGGCCGCCCATCCCGAGCTGACCGTCGACGTCGAGAACCGGGTGGTCGTACGGCGGGACGCTCCGGTGGCGGGCAAGGTGGCGCTGGTGTCCGGCGGCGGCTCGGGGCACGAGCCGTTGCACGGCGGGTTCGTCGGGCCCGGAATGCTCTCGGCGGCCTGCCCGGGTGAGGTGTTCACCTCCCCGGTGCCGGATCAGATGGTGCGTGCCGCGGCGGCTGTCGACAGCGGGGCGGGCGTGCTGTTCATCGTCAAGAACTACACGGGCGATGTGCTCAACTTCGACATGGCCGCCGAGTTGGCCGAGGACGAGGGCATCCAGATCGCGAAGGTCCTGGTCGACGACGACGTCGCCGTGACCGACAGTCTCTACACGGCCGGGCGGCGCGGCACGGGCGCGACCCTGTTCGTGGAGAAGATCGCGGGGGCGGCCGCCGAGGAGGGGCAGCCGCTGGAGCGGGTCGAGGCGCTCGCCCGCCAGGTCAACGAGAACTCCCGCAGCTTCGGCGTGGCGCTCAGCGCGTGCACCACACCGGCCAAGGGCAGCCCGACCTTCGATCTGCCGGCCGGCGAGCTGGAGCTGGGCGTCGGCATCCACGGGGAGCCCGGGCGGGAGCGGCGGGCGATGATGACGTCCGGCGAGATCGCCGACTTCGCGATCCACGCGATCCTGGACGACATGACGCCCCGCAATCCCGTGCTCCTCCTGGTCAACGGCATGGGCGCGACACCCCTGCTGGAGCTGTACGGCTTCAACGCCGAGGTGCACCGGCTGCTGGCCCAGCGCGGGGTGGTGGTCGCCCGTACGCTCGTGGGCAACTACGTGACGTCCCTCGACATGGCCGGCGCCTCGGTGACCCTGTGCCAGGTGGACGATGAGCTGCTGCGGCTGTGGGACGCGCCGGTGAAGACCGCCGGGCTGCGCTGGGGTGTCTGAGGCAGGGACAGGGAAAGGCGCTCCGACCGTACCGACCATGCAAGGAGATCCCGTGCTCGACGCCGACTTCTTCCGCCGTTGGATGACCGCGACCGCCGCGTCCGTCGACCGCGAGGCGGACCGGCTCACGGCCCTCGACTCACCCATCGGGGACGCGGATCACGGCAGCAACCTCCGGCGTGGCTTCACCGCGGTGAGCGCGGCGCTGGAGAAGGAGGCACCCGAGACGCCGGGCGCTGTGCTGGTGCTCGCGGGGCGCCAGCTGATCTCGACGGTGGGCGGGGCCTCGGGGCCCCTGTACGGCACGCTGCTGCGCCGGACCGGGAAGGCGCTCGGGGACGCGGCCGAGGTGGACGAGGAGCGGTTCGCCGAGGCGCTGCGAGCCGGGGTGGACGCGGTGATGCAGCTCGGCGGTGCCTCGCCCGGCGACAAGACAATGATCGACGCGCTGGTGCCGGCCGTCGACGCCCTCCCCGAGGGTTTCGGCGCCGCCCGGGCCGCCGCCGAGCAGGGCGCCGAGGCGACGACGCCGCTCCAGGCCCGCAAGGGCCGGGCCAGCTATCTCGGCGAACGCAGCATCGGGCACCAGGATCCGGGCGCCACCTCGGCGGCGCTGCTCGTCGCCGCCCTGGCCGACACCGGCGCCGACGCGGGCGGGAAGTGAGGCTGCGATGAGCGACGAAAAACTGGTGGGCATCGTGCTGGTGTCGCACAGCGCGCAGGTCGCGTCGGCGGTGGCCGAGCTGGCGCTGGGCCTGGTGGGCGGCGGTCTGCCCGTACCGGTCGCCGCGGCGGGCGGTACGGCGGGCGGCGGGCTGGGCACGAGCGCCGAGCTGGTCACCGCCGCTGCCGCCTCGGTGGACCGGGGCGCCGGGGTCGCGGTCCTCGTCGACCTGGGCAGCGCCGTCCTCACGGTCAAGGCCCTGCTCGCGGAGGGCGACGAACTGCCCGACACCGCACGGCTGGTGGACGCCCCGTTCGTCGAGGGCGCGGTGGCCGCGGTGGTGACGGCGGCGACCGGTGCCGACCTGGACTCGGTGGAGGCGGCGGCCGTCGAGGCGTACGGCTACCGGAAGGTGTGACGCGCTCGGCCGGCGTGCGACTCCGGGTCAGGTGAGTGACATCAACGGGGTGATCCTGCCGGTCGACGACGGCTGGTCGGCGGTCTGACGCCCGGGAGCGCGGGGTGCGGTGCGCGAGGATCCGTCACACCCGCCCGGTCACCTCACGGGTGGCGGGACCCGCCCACCGGACGACCACTCGGCCATCCGCCTCGACCGTCCGGCCACCGGCGCCCGCCTCGCCCCGGGCCGACGGCCCATCGAGGCGGTCACCGCACGGGCTCCGCACCGGGCGCATGCGCCCGCCGTCCGCCGGGCGTGACAGGAGGGGCGGTCCGGCCCGCACGGCCGGACCGGACCGCCGCCTACGCGCCCTCCTCGTCGCCTTCGTCGCCGTCTCCCTCAACCGTCCCGCCCGTCTCGTCCGTCTCGGCGTCCAGGTCCTCCGTGCCGTCGGTTTCGTCGGTGTCGTCCGACGATGCCTCCGGCGCAGCCTGGTCCTCCTGGCCTTCAGGCTCTGCGGTGGTGGCTCCGCCTGCGCGGCCCTCGCTTCCGGCACCCCTCCGCCACGCCACACCGCCCTCGCCCTGCGACGGCTCCGCGAGACCGCCCGGCGCCCACTCGTCCGCTTCCTCCGCCGGTGGAAGGGGCTGTTCCTTCGTGCCGCGCACGAAGAGCCGCGCCAGCCGCTCCCCCACCTCCACCGCCGAGGCATGGCTTTCGATGGGGGTGGCCCTGGAGTCCTTGAAGACGATGTACGTGACGCCGGAGGGGGTGCCGCCGCCGCGCGGGTCGGGACGGATGCCGAGCGCCTTGGCGGTGGCGTACGACGCCTCGCCGATGATCCCGCTCGGGCCCGTGTCGCCGACGACCGCGTACTGCACTCGGTCCTGGTAGACGACGGCCGCGACCGAGCCCCCGCGCACCCCGTGGTCCCGGTGGTCCCAGATGGCGCTCACCCCGGGCACCACGATGTAGGGCAGTGTCTCGGCGCTCAGATAGCGACCGTCGGACTGCTGATAGGCCGTCGCGTCGGAGAACAGCGGATCGGTGCGGCTGTTGCACTCGGGGCCCGCGCGGCCGTCGCAGTCGATGTCCATGTCGGCCGTCCAGAACACCGCCTCGTCGGTGCCGCAGACCGGGACGGTGGCCGCCGCGCCCTCGTCCGGGCGGTAGCGGCCGCGCGAGACCTGGGCGCAGTCGCGGACCCGGGCCAGCAGGTCGGCGGCGCGGACCGAGCCCTCCTGCCGGGACACCGGAGCCCCGAGGGCGCCCGAGGACGGATGCGGGACGGCGGGTGAGGTGGTCGGGGCCAGCAGGGCAAGGCCGGCCGCGGCCAGCGTCAGCGACTGGACGCGCACGATACGGACCCTCTCGTGGGGGCATTGACGGACACCCGGAACAATCTGGTGTCGATCACGCCCGGGGGCCAGCCCGAAGGGGCCGTACGGAGCACGAGGAGCATCCTCGAGGGGTCCGACGGGGCGACAGAGGGCCGGAGGCCCGGACACCGTTTCGACTCCGGGCCCCGGGCCACTTTGCCGACGCGGGTTCAGCGACGACAGCGGTCCGCACCACCGGCTTGAACTCACGAGCGCTCAGGGCGAGTTCGAGCCGGGAGGAACTTCAGCATACGTAACCTCCGGAAGCGGTCGACGCCGGCGGTCCCGCCCCTCCGCCCTCTTGATGTGTGCGCGCCACCACGCCATATTGGTCCGGACCATTGCCACCGTGCCGGGCCGGGAGGCGAAGCCGTGCGACGCGTTGTGCTGTGGGTCGTGGCGTGCGGCCCGGTGGCGGCCCTGTGCTGCGGGTGCGCGGGCGGGGACCGGGACGACGGACGGGCGCCGGGTGCCCCGACCGGGGTCACCGCGGAGGCCGGGAGCGCGACGAGTGTGCACGTCATGTGGAACGCGGTCGCCGCGGATCCCGCCGTCAGCGCCTACGAGGTGTACCGCGGTTCCGAGAAGGTCCGGGAGGTGCCAGGCTCCGCGCACATGCTGGACGTCGTCCGCCTCTCGCCGTCGACCACGTACGTGTTCACCGTGCGGGCCCGCGACCGCGACGGGCGGCTCGGTCCGCGCAGCCGGGAGGTGCGGGCCACCACACCGGCGGCCGCCGCCGCTGACCGCTCACCCCCGACCCCGCCGGGGGCCGTGACCGGCCGGGCGGCCGGAAGCCGGGCCGTCCAGCTGTCCTGGACGCCGGCCACGGACGACCGGAAGGTGGTGTCCTACGACGTCTACCAGGGCGGCGTGCGGATCCACAGTGTCGGCGGGGGCCAGACGGCGACGGTCGTCACGGGACTGCGTCCCGGCGCGCGCTACTCATTCACGGTCCGGGCCCGGGACGCGGCCGACAACGTCTCGCCCGCCGGTGCGCCCGTGCGCCTGACCACCGGGCCGGGTGACGACGAGGGGGCGCAGACCGCGCCGGCCGACTTCCGGGCGAGCGCCCGCCTTGCCGACGGGTCGTACTACCTCGACCTGTCGTGGGTGCCGCCCCGGGTGGACGGTGTGGTCACGGAGTACCAGATCCAGCTCGACGGGCGGCCTGCCACCTCGCTGGTGTGGGGCGGGACCCCGCCGCGGGGAAGGTCGACGTACAGCTTCTACGTGGGGCGGGAGGCGGGGACCGGACACCGGGTGCGGCTGCGGGCCCGGCTGCCGGACGGCACATGGGGCGCCTTCTCGGTGGAGCGGACGGTGACGACGGGCGCGCGGCGGTGAGC
>NZ_JBHVYO010000070.1:0-35299 GCF_042880655.1 Streptomyces sp. NPDC058295 | reverse complement strand
GGGCGCCGGAGGGTCGTAAACCAGTCAGGACGGTGAACGAAGGGGAAGAGGTCGGGAAGAAACCGGGCAGAGACGGGAGAAGTCGGGCCGGGGGTCACGGGCGTTACCGGGGGAGACCCCCGGGTGCCGGGTGGGTCTCAGTGGATGATGCCGGTCCGCAGGGCCACCGCGACCATCCCGGCGCGGTCGCCCGTGCCGAGTTTGCGGGCGATGCGGGCGAGGTGGCTCTTGACGGTCAGCGCGGACAGTCCCATGGAGACGCCGATCGCCTTGTTGGACTGGCCTTCCGCGACCAGTCGCAGCACCTCGACCTCGCGGCCGGAGAGCTCGCGGTAGCCGCCCGGGTGACTCGGGGCACCCGGGGGGCGGCGGTGCAGACGGGCGGCGGAGCCCATGGGGGCGGCACCGGGTCGGCTGGGGAGGCCGAGGTTGGTGCGGGTGCCGGTGACGACGTAGCCCTTGACACCGCCCGCGAGGGCGTTGCGGACGGCGCCGATGTCGTCGGCGGCGGAGAGGGCGAGCCCGTTGGGCCAGCCCGCGGCGCGGGTCTCCGACAGCAGGGTGAGGCCGGAGCCGTCGGGCAGGTGGACGTCGGCGACGCAGATGTCGCGGGGGTTGCCGATGCGGGGACGAGCCTCCGCGATGGACGAGGCCTCGATGACGTCGCGCACACCGAGCGCCCACAGATGGCGGGTGACGGTGGAGCGGACGCGCGGGTCGGCCACGACCACCATGGCGGTGGGCTTGTTCGGGCGGTAGGCGACCAGGCTTGCGGGCTGCTCGAGGAGAACGGACACCAGGCCTCCTGGGTGGGGGACGGGAGCCGGCTCGCGGGGCTTGTGGGGAGGAAGCCGGGACGAACCGTGCTTTCAAGGTCACAGTCGTCTTCGGCAGCGAACCCGGGGTCCTTTAGAGAATGATCACGATCTAGTGAGTAACAATACGTGCAATTCGGACACGCGATCGATCATCCGAAGATCGAGTCGGTTTAAGTGGGTGTCTTACGGGATCGAAAATGGCCGTATCGACAAAGAGATGGTCAACGTGACTGGGGCCCCCTGCGCTGCGGCAGCGTCACCACCGACGCGTCCCCCGGACCGGCCGGCGGCAGCCCCGCCACCTGCGCCAGCAGATCGCACCAGGACGCCAGGTGCGCCCCCGCCTCCGGGACCCCGCCCAGCCCCTCGCGCGGGGTCCAGGAGGCCCTGATCTCGATCTGGGAGGTCGCCGGGCGCTCCGCCAGCCCGCCGAAGTAGTGCGAACTCGCGCGCGTGACGGTCCCGCTCGGCTCGCCGTACGTCAGCCCGCGCGCCTGCAGCGCGCCGGTCAGCCACGACCAGCACACCTCCGGCAGCAGCGGGTCCGCGGCCATCTCCGCCTCCAGTTCGGCCCGGACGAGGGTCACCAGCCGGAACGTTCCGCGCCAGGCGTCGTGCCCGGCCGGGTCGTGCAGCAGCACCAGCCGGCCGTCGGCCAGGTCCTGGTCGCCGTCCACGACCGTCGCCTCCAGCGCGTACGCGAACGGGGCGAGCCGCTTCGGGGCCGGTGTCGGCTCCGCCTCGATCTGCGGCCGCAGCCGGGCCGCCCTCAGCTGGTCGACGGCCGCCCGGAACGGCGGTGGAGCCGACCTGGTCCCATCCGGGTCCCCCTCGTTCGCGTCATCCATCCCGCCAGCGCCGTCCGACAGTCGTCCCTGAGCCGCAGCCATGCGGGGAAGATTAAGGGGAACGGGGCCTTCGCGCAGGGCAAGACACCCGTGCGGGGCTCGCGGACGGGTGCGCGCTGGGCGAACAGGCGCACGGGCCGCGCACGGCCGAGGCACCCCACGGAGGCGGGGCGCGGGCAGGGCGTGGGCGAGGCGGGGGGCGGCCTCACGGCCTCCGGCGCCGTGCGAGACTTGCCGTCGTGAGTGCGAACGAGAGCCCGGCGGGCCGGAAGCCGACAGCGACCTACGACAGTGCCTTCCTGAAGGCGTGCAGGCGTGAACCGGTGCCGCACACGCCCGTGTGGTTCATGCGGCAGGCCGGGCGGTCCCTGCCGGAGTACCGCAAGGTCCGCGAGGGCGTTCCGATGCTCGAGTCCTGCATGCGGCCCGAGCTGGTCACCGAGATCACCCTCCAGCCGGTACGCCGGCACGACGTGGACGCGGCGATCTACTTCAGCGACATCGTCGTCCCGCTCAAGGCCATCGGCATCGACCTCGACATCAAGCCGGGCGTCGGCCCGGTCGTCGAGCGCCCGATCCGCACCCGCGCCGACCTCGCCCAGCTGCGCGACCTCACCCCCGAGGACGTCTCCTACGTCACCGAGGCCATCGGCCTGCTGACCGCCGAACTCGGCGCCACCCCCCTCATCGGTTTCGCGGGCGCTCCTTTCACCCTCGCGAGCTACCTCGTCGAGGGCGGTCCGTCCCGCACGTACGAGAACGCCAAGGCGATGATGTACGGCGACCCCGAGCTCTGGGCCGACCTGCTCGACCGCCTCGCGGAGATCACCTCCGCCTTCCTGAAGGTGCAGATCGAGGCCGGCGCCAGCGCCGTACAGCTCTTCGACTCCTGGGCCGGCGCGCTCGCCCCGACCGACTACCGCCGCTCGGTGCTGCCCGCCTCCGCGAAGGTCTTCCGCGCGGTCGAGGGGTACGGCGTCCCGCGCATCCACTTCGGGGTCGGCACCGGCGAGCTGCTTCGGCTGATGGGCGAGGCCGGGGCGGACGTCGTCGGCGTCGACTGGCGCGTCCCGCTCGACGAGGCGGCCCGCCGGGTCGGCCCCGGCAAGGCGCTCCAGGGCAACCTCGACCCGACCGTCCTGTTCGCCGGCACCGAGGCCGTCGAGGCCAAGACCCGCGAGGTCCTCGACACGGCCGCCGGCCTCGAGGGCCACGTCTTCAACCTCGGCCACGGCGTGATGCCGTCCACCGACCCGGACGCGCTCACCCGGCTCGTCGAGTACGTCCACACGCAGACCGCCCGCTGACCCCTCTCACCAGCTGTGCCGGGGGCGCGCCCGTCTGCCGAACAGCAGACCGCGCGGCTCCGGCGGCGGGGGTGTGCCCGGCTTGAGCGGCCAGGCGAGCACCATGCCGGCCAGGAAGCCGACGACGTGCGCCGCGTACGCCACGGTGCCGGCGCCGGACACGCCCTCCCCGGAGGAGTACACCGCCTGGAGCACGAACCAGAAGCCCAGCACCAGCCAGGCCGGCAGCCGCAGCGGCAGAAACACCAGAAACGGCACCAGCACCCACACCCTGGCCTTCGGATACAGCACCAGGTAGGCGCCGAGCACCCCCGCGATCGCCCCCGAAGCACCGATCAGCGGATCGGTCGAGCCGGCGTTGAGCAGGGCGAAACCGTACGACGCCGCGTAGCCGCAGGCGCCGTAGAAGAGGGCGAAGCGGACGTGCCCCATGCGGTCCTCGATGTTGTTGCCGAAGATCAGCAGGAACAGCATGTTGCCCAACAGGTGCAGCCAGCCGCCGTGCAGGAACATCGCGCTCAGCACGCTCAGCGCGGGCGACTTGTCGTAGCCCGGCGGGGCCAGCGCACAGCCCGCGCCGCGTACGTCACCGGTGGGGACGAGCTGGGGGAGCTGATGGTGGATCAACTCCCGTGGTACGGCGGCGTAGTGCTCCAGAAAGGCGTGCAGATGACACGTCTGGGCCAGGCTGCTGTCGCCCGCCGTGGAGCCGGACAGGCCGGGCATGAACAGGAAGACGAAGACGTTCGCCGCGATGAGGGCGTACGTCACCACCGGCGTGCGGCGTACGGGATTCACGTCATGGACGGGGATGACCACAAGGAAGTTCTGCCCCCGATCCGTTCGACGAACCGGTGAACGGGAATCCCCAGGGGCGCGTATGAACCGTCAACTGCTCGCGGCACGAGGAAGGCGGGCCGCGAGGACGACGTGAGGAACAGGCGATGAACGACCGAGTTACTCCCCCCATGCACGCCACTCCCGACGGCGAGGCGGAGATCTCCCTGGTGATCCGGCTCCCCTGGGAGGACGTGGCACGGCTCGGCCAGGAGGCCGGGCGGCTCGCCGCGCAGATGCAGCGGCCGGTGACGCTGGACGAGGCTGTCAGCAGCCGTCTGCGGTCACGGCCGGCACCCGCGGCGCACGCGAAGCCCGCCGAGCAGCCGGCCGCAGCGGCGGTTTCCGCGCTGCCGCGACTGAGCGGAACCGCTTGAGAATCATTGCGGGGTCCGCCTGAGGAACATTGCGGGATCCGCTTGAGCAACGTTTACGGGGTCCGGACGCGCGAGGTCCGGGTGCGCCAGGCCCGGGCCGGGTGAGCGGGGGACGGTGGCGCGGCTCCCCGCGCCGCTCGGGCCGGTCACCCCGACGCCGGGCCGGGCTAGCGGCCGCGAACCTTCGCCGACGCCTTCCTAGCCGCCACCAGTACGGGATCCCACACCGGTGAGAACGGCGGCGCGTACCCGAGGTCCAGGGCCGTCATCTGTTCCACCGTCATCCCGGCAGTCAACGCCACCGCCGCGATGTCGACGCGTTTGCCCGCGCCCTCCCGCCCGACGATCTGCAGGCCCAGCAGGCGGCCCGTCCGTCGCTCGGCGAGCATCTTGACCGTCATGGGGGAGGCGCCGGGGTAGTAGCCGGCCCGGCTGGTCGACTCGATGGTGACCGCTTCGTACCGGAGGCCGACGCGACGGGCGTCCTTCTCCCGGAGCCCGGTGCGGGCGATCTCCAGATCGCACACCTTGCTGACGGCCGTACCGACCACGCCGGGGAACGTGGCGTACCCGCCCCCGACGTTGGTGCCGATGACCTGGCCGTGCTTGTTCGCATGGGTGCCCAGGGCGATGTGGCGCTCCTGGCCGGAGACCAGGTCCCGGACCTCGACGCAGTCGCCGCCGGCCCAGACCGTCCCGTCGGCGAGGGGCCCGCGCACCCGCATCGCCAGGTCCGTGAGGAGCCCGCCGTGCGGGCCCAGGGGCAGGCCCGCGGCCTTCGCGAGCCCGGTCTCGGGGCGGACCCCGATGCCCAGCACCACCACGTCCGCCGGATACTCGGCGTCCTCGGTGACCACCGCCCGCACGTGACCGTCCTCGGCGGTGCGCAGTGCGGTGACCTCGGTGTCGTTCACCATGGTGATGCCCAGGCCCTCCATGGCCCGGCGCACCAGCCGCCCCATGTCCGGGTCGAGGGTCGACATGGGCTCGCTGCCCCGGTTGACGACCGTCACCTCGTAGCCGTGCTTGATGAGCGCCTCGGCCATCTCCACGCCGATGTAGCCCGCCCCTACGACCACGGCCCGCTTCCCCCGCGCGCGTGCCAGCGTGTCGATGAGGGCCTGCCCGTCGTCCAGGGTCTGCACGCCGTGCACGCCCTCCGCGTCCACGCCCGGCAGGTCCGGCCGGATCGGGCGGGCCCCGGTGGCGATCACGAGCTTGTCGTACGACGTCCAGGACTCCGCCCCGGAATCCAGCGCACGCGCGCGTACCCGCCGCCCCGCGACGTCGATCTCCATGACCTCCGTACGCAGCCGCAGATCGATCCCCCGCGCGCGGTGTTCCTCGGGCGTGCGGGCGATCAGATCGTCCCGCTCGGTGACGTCACCGCCCACCCAGTACGGGATGCCGCACGCGGAGTAGGACGTGAAGTGGCCGCGCTCGAAGGCCACGATCTCCAGCTCTCCGGGCCCCTTCAGACGGCGGGCCTGGGACGCCGCGGACATGCCCGCGGCGTCCCCGCCGATCACCACCAGTCGCTCGATGCTCATACGAACACGCTACGGGGGACTCCCAGTTCAGCGCTGCTCAGGCTCGCCCGCCCCGGCCCCGGTCTGCCCTGCCCCGGTCTGCCCGGCCTCCGCCGGCGCGCCCCCGGTCTGCCCGGGGACGCTCAACCGGGCCCAGTTCGCCTCGGCCGCCCTGCGGCGCGGTCGCACCAGTCGCAGCCACGCCAGCACGAGCAGGACGCCCACCGCGAGGAACGGCAGCGCCGCGCCGAACACGACGGCGATCCAGCGCAGCATCGTCACGAACGCGTCCCAGCCGCCCGCCAGCGCGTCCACGAACCCGGGATCGTCGTCCTCGGCGGCCGGGACGACCGGCTTCTCCGAGAGGGTCAGCGTGACGGTCGCCAGGCTCGTGCGGTCCTTCAGGGACGCCTGCTGGGCGAGCAGCGCCTCCAGGTCGGACTCCCGGCTGCTCAACTCGCCCTCCAGGGTGACCACGTCGCTCAGCTTGGTGGCCCGGTCCATCAGCTCGCGGACCCGGGCGACGCTGGCTCGCTGCGAGGTGATGCGGCTCTCGACGTCGACGACCTGGTCGGTGACGTCCTGCGCCTTCGCCGTGCGCTCCAGGAGCTTGCCCGCGCCCTGCAGGGCGGCGAGGACGTCGTCGTACTTCTCGACGGGCACCCGCAGCACCACCCTGGTCCGCTCGGCGCCGTCCTCGTCCCGGACGGTCGTCTCGTCGCCGATGTAGCCGCCCGCGTTCTCGGTGGTCGCGCGAGCCTCGTCCAGGGCCTTCGGCACGTCCTTGACCTGCACGGTCAGGGAGGCGGTGCGGATGATGCGGTTGACGGTGAGGTCGGGTGCCGAGGTGGCCTTCGAACCGCTCGCGCCCGCGCCCTCCTTCGCGTCCTGCGCGGCGTCCACGTCACCGGCGCCGGCCTCCCCGGCGGCGGCCTTGTCGGCCGTGCTGTCCGCGCCCGAGTCGGCGGCGCCGCTGCATCCGGTGAGTGCGAGGGCCGCGGCCAGCAGGATCCCGGCCAGGGCGTGGGAGGGCCGTGCGGAACGCCGTACGGAGCGTCCTGCGGAACGTCGTGTGCGCATGTGGGTCTACCCCCGAGATGGTGACGACTTTGACGCTCCTTCGACGCCCGGGCGGGCCGGGACGTTGGCGCGGATCGGTTCCGAACAGGTCACGGTCGGGACGCGGGGAGGACACCGGGCCGCGACGGGGGTGTCAGTGGGGTCTGAGAGAGTGGACGCATGAGCTCAACGGGTACGGGCACGGGGCAGCGCGTCATCGTCGTCGGAGCCGGGATCGCCGGGCTGGCCGCCGCCCACCGGCTGCTGCGGCGCGGGGCGCGGGTCACCGTCCTCGAGGCCTCCGACCGGGTGGGAGGCAAACTGCTGCCCGGCGAGATCGCGGGCGTGCGCGTGGACTTCGGCGCCGAGTCGATGCTCGCCCGCCGGCCCGAGGCGATCGCCCTCGCGCGCGAGGTGGGCCTCTCCGACCGCCTCCAGCCGCCGGCCACCGCGACGGCCTCGATCTGGACCCGCGGCGCGCTGCGCCCCATGCCCAAGGGCCACGTCATGGGCGTGCCCGGCACGGCGACCGCCCTCGCCGGAGTCCTCTCCGACGAGGGGCTCGCCCGGATCGAGCGCGACGCCGACCTCCCCCGCACCGAGGTCGGGGACGACGTGGCCGTCGGGGAGTACGTGGCGGCGCGCCTGGGCCGCGAGGTCGTCGACCGCGTCGTCGAACCGCTCCTCGGCGGGGTGTACGCCGGTGACGCCTACCGGATCTCGATGCGCTCCGCCGTCCCGCAGCTCTACCAGGTGGCACGCACCCACACCTCGCTGACGGAGGCCGTCCGCGAGATCCAGGCGAAGGCCGCCGCCAACCAGCAGACCGGCCCGGTGTTCATGGGTCTCGAGGGCGGGGTGGGCTCCCTGCCGCTCGCGGTCGCCGAGTCCGTGCGGGCGCGCGGCGGCGAGATCCACACGCGCGTACCCGTGACCGGACTGCGCCGCGCACCCGGCGGGGGCTGGCTCGTCACGGCGGGGGAGCGGGTACTGCCCGCCGACGCCGTGGTCGTCGCCGTGCCCGCGCCGGCCGCCGCCGCGCTGCTGGCCGCCGAGTCCCCCGGGGCCGCCGCCGCACTGCGCACGGTGGAGTACGCCTCCATGGCTCTGGTCAGCCTCGCCTACCGGCACGCCGACACCGCCGACGCCCTGCCCGACGGGAGCGGTTTCCTCGTCCCGCCGGTCGACGGACGCACCATCAAGGCGTCCACCTTCTCCTCCCGGAAGTGGGGCTGGATCGCCGACGAGGACCCGGACACGGTCGTGCTGCGCACCTCCGTGGGGCGGTACCGCGAGACGGAGATCCTGGGTCGCGAGGACGCCGACCTGGTCGATGTCTCCCGGCACGACCTGCGCGCGGCCACGGGCCTGGACGCGACGCCTCTGGAAACCCGCGTCACCCGCTGGACGGACGGCCTGCCGCAGTACCCGGTCGGCCACCACGCGCGCGTGGCCCGCATCCGCGAGCACGTCGCCGAGCTCCCCGGCCTCGCGGTCTGCGGCGCCCCGTACGACGGCGTGGGCATCCCGGCCTGCATCGCGAGCGCGTACGCGGCGGTCGACCAACTGGGCGGTGACCTGAGCGCCGCACGGGAGCTCGCGGCCCACCCGGTGCAGAGTCTGCACGGCGGAGCGGGAGAATGAATGCCATGAGTGACGACGCCCCCACCACCGAGTCCGGCAGGGTCCCGAACAAGGGCAAGCTGGCCAAGGACCTCAACGAGGTCATCCGCTACACGCTGTGGTCCGTCTTCAAGCTGAAGGACGTGCTGCCCGAGGACCGCGCGGGTTACGCCGACGAGGTCCAGGAGCTGTTCGACCAGCTCGCCGCCAAGGACGTGACGATCCGCGGCACCTACGACGTGTCCGGCCTGCGCGCCGACGCCGACGTCATGATCTGGTGGCACGCCGAGACCGCCGACCAGCTCCAGGAGGCGTACAACCTCTTCCGCCGTACGAAGCTGGGCCGCGCTCTGGAGCCGGTCTGGTCGAACATGGCGCTGCACCGCCCCGCCGAGTTCAACCGCTCGCACATCCCGGCGTTCCTCGCCGACGAGACACCCCGCAACTACGTGAGCGTCTACCCCTTCGTGCGCTCCTACGACTGGTACCTGCTGCCCGACGAGGACCGTCGCCGCATGCTCGCCGACCACGGCAAGATGGCCCGCGGCTACCCGGACGTCCGCGCCAACACCGTCGCCTCGTTCTCGCTGGGCGACTACGAGTGGCTCCTGGCCTTCGAGGCCGACGAGCTGTACCGCATCGTCGACCTCATGCGCCACCTGCGCGCCTCGGAGGCCCGTATGCACGTCCGCGAGGAGGTCCCGTTCTACACGGGCCGCCGCAAGGACCTCACGGAGCTGGTCGCGGGCCTCGCCTGATCAGCGCCCCGGCCGGGCGGCGCGCTGCGCGGGAGCGACCGCCGGCTCGGGTTCCGGGTGCGGTGCGCAGGCCGCGCGCCGCACCGGGAGCCTGCCCTCCAGCAGGTACGCCTCCAGGTGGCCGTTGACGCACCGGTTGGGGCCGCCCGCGATGCCGTGCGTGCCGGCGTCCCGCTCGGTCACCAGCACCGAGCCCGTCAGCCGCCGGTGCATCTCCAGCGCCCCGGCGTAGGGCGCGGCGGCGTCCCGTTCGGAGGCCAGGATCAGCGTCGGCGGCAGCTCCCCCGGACCGGTCCGCACGTCGACCGGCTGCTGCCGGGGCGCCGGCCAGTACGCGCACGGCAGGTTCGCCCACACGTTGTCCCACGTCTCGAACGGCGCGACGCGCGCCAGCCGCGTGTTGTCGCGGTCCCAGACCCTCCAGTCCGTCGGCCAGGGCGCGTCGTTGCACTCCACGGCCGTGTACACGGCATTGGCGTTCTCCGCCTCCGCGGCGGCCTCCCGCACCGGCCCGGCCTGCGCGATCAGCTGCTTCGGATCACCCTTCAGGTACTCCGACAGCGCCTGCGCCCGGGCGGGCCAGTAGTCGTCGTAGTACCCGGCCTGGAGGAACGCGCCCTGGAGCTGCCCCGGCCCCACCTTCCCGCCGGCCGGCTCCGCGGCCAGCCGGGCGCGCGCCCGCTCGTAGCTGGTCAGCACCGCGTCCGCCGTGCCGCCCAGGCCGTACACGTCGTCGTGCCGCGCGATCCACTCCCGGAAGTCCGTCCAGCGGCTCTCGAACGCCGCCGACTGGTCGAGATTGTTGCGGTACCAGATCTGCTCCGGGTCCGGGTTCACGGCCGCGTCGAACACCATCCGCCGCACGTGGGAGGGGAACAGCGTCGCGTAGACCGCACCGAAGTAGGTGCCGTACGACGCCCCCATGAACGTCAGCCGCTCCTCGCCGAGCGCGGCGCGCAGCACGTCCAGGTCGCGGGCGTTGTTGAGCGAGTTGTAGTGCCGCAGGGCGCTGCCCGACCGTTTCGCACAGCCCTGCGCGTACGCCTTCGCCTGCGCGATGCGCTCCCGCTTGTACGACTCCGAGGGGTGGTCCGGGGCGGGGGCGGGGCCCTTGAAGAAGCGCTTGGGATCCTGGCAGGACAGCGGCGCCGAACGGCCGACCCCGCGCGGCTCGTAGCCCACGAGGTCGTAGGCCGCCCCGATGCGCTTCCACTCCGGCAGCAGCCCGATCAGCGGGAAGTACAGGCCCGAGCCGCCGGGACCGCCCGGGTTGAAGACCAGCGCGCCCTGCCGGGGCACCCGGCGCTTGCTGTTGTGCGGGTCCCGGTGGGTGGCCCGCACCCGGCTGACGGTGAGCTCGATCTGCTTGCCGTTCGGGGCCGCGTAGTCGAGCGGGACGGAGACCGTGCCGCACTGCATGCTGCCGGGCAGGTCCTGCGCCTCGGAGCACTTGCCGAAGTCGACGCCCTTCGCCGCGGCCCGGGCGGCGGTCAGCGCGACACCGGGCGAGCCGGACAGGCCGCCGGTGTTCGGGGCGCCGCCCGCCGGGACGGTGGAGAGGGCGGTCAGCAGGAGGGCTCCTGCGGCCGAGTGGAGGGCGGCGGCTCTCATCGGGTGTCCCTTCGGTGCACGGCGGCGACAAAAGGGATGGTTGGTTCGA
The DNA here is from genome assembly GCF_042880655.1 of Streptomyces sp. NPDC058295. NCBI lineage: Bacteria > Bacillati > Actinomycetota > Actinomycetes > Kitasatosporales > Streptomycetaceae > Streptomyces > Streptomyces sp. NPDC058295. The sequence continues at coordinate 24,483 of NZ_JBHVYO010000070.1, read as the reverse complement.
CCGTGGGGGAAGGCAAGCACCATCGGCGGGTGTCGGCGCCAATGCCCCTTGTGCGCCCCCCGGTGGTCGAGCGCGCCCTGCCTCAGTCCCGCCCGTACTGCTCACGATGAGCGAAGGCCGCCCGCAGGTCCGGCTCGCCCACCGCGCGGATCCCGCGTACGGCGACGGAGGTCAGATAGGTACGGTCGTCCCCCGTGCCGCCGGTGCGCCGCGCCAGCGCGCCCAGCAGCCGCTGCCCGGCCGGGGAGGCCCAGCGCGAGTACGGATGCACCTCCACCCGCGCGATGGCGAGGCAGCTCAGCGTGAGCGCCAGGGGCAGCGCGAACCAGAGCGCGACGAGGTTGCGGGGCATGTCCGGGGTGGCGGGCACCAGCAGTGCGATGGCGCCCAGCGCGAGAACGGCCACGGCTGCGGCCCGTACCTGCCGCACCCCGGCCGCGACCGTCGTGCGGGCCCCGTCGGGCACCGCGAGACCGGCCCGGACCAACCGGTCGGCGAGCCCGCCCACCGCGTCCGCGGCGGCCGCGGCAGCCCGCGCCGGGGCGATACGGGACTGTCCCTCGGGCCCGATGGCCCCTATGACCGACCGCTCCATCTCGTCCCGCCCGCGCGGGTCCACCACGGTCGCCCATCCCGTGCGGGCGAGCACCAGCCGCCGCTGCCGCGCCATGGAGACCATGGTCAGGTCGGCGACCCTGCCCGGACCACCGGACAGGAAGGCCGCCTCGTAGAGCGTCAGATCATGCCCCCGGCCCGCGTTCTCGTCGACGGCGGCCGCTCGTACGGCGGCCAGGCACAGCCGTGTGCACGCCGCACCCGCGACGGCCCATGCCAGCAGCAGGAGAAGCACCCAGACCATGCCGCGTTTCTATGCCATCCGCACCGAGAAACACCATGCCCTGTTCACCATCCGGACCGAGCGTTGTGGGTCTGTGACGTTCCGCTTGCCTCGCCCGGTCCTCGGAAAACGGTCTCGCAACCGGTGTCAGCCGCCGGGCGGCGGGCTGGCCGCGGCCGGCGGGAGCGTATAGGTGGGATGCGCCGAGGGTGCCACCGGCACGGCGGACCCGGGGTCGGCCGTCGGGCCCGGCGGGCCGGGGGAGCGGGTGATCGGCGGCGTGCTGCCGGCGGCCATGTCCCGGGCGAGGGCGTCGAAGTCGACGAACCCGGTGGCCTCCAGGATCTTGATGTGGTCCAGCACGGTGGTGTTGGCGTCGTCAGCGAGCTCGCGTACCAGCGAGTTGCGGGTACTGGCCCGCACCTGGGCGACGACGGAGAACACCCGTCCGTGCGCGAGACGCAGGATGTTGGCGAACTTCCAGTCGTACTGCCGGCCCTGCGCCGCGTCGAGCTCGCTCAGCCAGCCCTGCTGCTGCTCGTTGGGCTCGTTCGGCAGCGCCAGACCCAGCTGGGAGGCGACGGTGCGCACCCGCTCGTCCAGGAAGGTGTGCCCCTCGACCAGGTGCCGGCCCGCCGTCCGTACGGCCTCGGTCGTGCCCTTGGACTGCGCCTGCTGACCGGCGGGCAGCTCCCACAGCCCCGCCAGCCGGACCTTCGTGACGAACTCCCGGTCCAGCGCGGACAACGGCCCGTACTGCGTCGACACCGTCTGCGCGTTCAGTACGTCCACTCCGGTGCCCGACCGGTCGGCGTACGACCAGATCGGGAAGACCAGCGCCGCCAGGGTCGCCGCCAGGCCCGTGATGATGAGCCCGGTTCCGCTGAAGATGCCTCTGCCCTGGACGGGGGGTCGCGGCCGCATGGGGTGCCTCCTGCTCGCGGCACTGCACGCTAGTGCGCTTCGGTTGCTGGACTGGCTGGCATATTACTGCGCCTGCGCTGCCAACTGCCGTACGGGGGCAAACGGTTACAACGGGGCTATGGTGGGCGAAAGGGGAGGAACGGACTGGGCTCCAGAACGGGAGAAAAGATATGAAAACGGCGCAGGAGCGGTGCGGGAACGGTTTCGGTGCGCGTTGCGGGCCGTGGGGTGTTAAACCCGGCACATCCGGGCGGCCCACGGCCCGGGTTCCTCACCGTCGGATCAACGTCCGCCCCACTCGTCCCACCTGTCCCAGCCGTGACTTCGGTCTGGGTGCGGGGCCCGAGCGGTCCAGCCACCAGCGCCGCAGTTCGCGGCGGGCCCGGCCCTCCGTCAGCCGTCCTCCCAGGAGCGTCTCCTCGGCGAAATCGAGGGCGTCCTGCCGGTAGCCGCCGTGCATCGGGTGGCCTTGGGCGTAGGCGATGAACGCGGTGCGGTAACCGTTTCCGAGAATCAGCGGCAGCTCCGGAGCCACCTTCGCCACCACGTCCGCCCGCTTCGCCGCCAGCGCCCGGGCCTGCACGCCGAGTCGCACCCGGTCGAACCCCTCGGGGACCGGCGTCCCGGCGACCAGGGCGGACAGCAACGCCGCCTGCGCGAGGCCGAGGCGCTGACGAGTGTCCTCGTCGAGCGCGGTCGGGCCCGGCTCGGAGGTGGGCGGGGCGAAATCGTCCCCGGTCGCGGTCTTGGTCCCGATCTCGACCCCGGTGCTCGTCCCGGTCCCGGTCCCGGCCCCCGTTGCCGTCTTCGTCGCGCCGTGCTTGCCCGTGGTCGAAGAAGCTCGCGCGAGGGCGGCCTCCTGCTCGCCGGCTTCGACGGCGGCCCTGATCGTGCCCAACTCCCGCTCCAGTTCGGCCGGTTCGGGGAAGTTTTCGTCCCGCTCCAGCAGCACCCCCGGCGGTGACACCCGGGAGGCGAGATCGGTGAGGATGTCGAGGACCGGCCGGGGCACCGGGTGGGCGTGACTGTCGTGCCAGACGCCGTCCCGCTCGAAACCGCCTGCTACATGGACGTAGGCGATGGCTTCCAGGGGCAGTTCGGCGAGCGCCTTGGCCGGGTCCTCGCCCCGGTTGACGTGGTTGGTGTGCAGGTTGGCCACGTCGATGAGCAGCCGTACGCCCGTGCGGTCGGCCAGCTCGTACAGGAACTGTCCCTCGGTCATCTCCTCACCGGGCCACGCGATGAGCGCGGCGATGTTCTCGACGGCGAGCGGCACGGGCAGCGCGTCCTGCGCGATGCGCACGTTCTCGCACAGCACATCGAGGGCGTCGCGGGTACGCGGCACCGGCAGCAGATGTCCGGCCTCGAGCCGCGGGGACGCCGTCAGGGGGCCGCCCGCGCGGACGAACGCGATGTGCTCGGTGACCAGCGGCGAACCCAATGCCTCGGCCCGCTCGGCGAGCGCGGCCAGTCGTCCCGCGTCGGGCCGCTCCGCATCGCCCAGCCCGAGCGAGACGCCGTGCGGGATCACGGTGACCCCGCGCTCGCGCAGCCGGAGCAGCGAGTCGGGCAGGTGCCCGGGGCACACGTTCTCGGCGACGGCCTCGACCCAGTCGATGCCCGGCATGCGCTCCACGGCGTCCGCGATCTCCGGCCGCCAGCCGATCCCCGTCCCCAGTCGCCTCATGGTCCCCGCCTCCTTCGTGCCCCCTGCGTGGTGACGGTGGTATGGCCCCGCCACCGACTCCCGAACCGCCCGCCACCCTCCTTCAGAGCAACATTTGAGGTTCGGGCCGGAGGCCGGAGGGGCGGAGGCCGGAGGGGCGGAGGCCGGGGAGACGCGGGGGCGTCGGCAGACGGGGCGGTGGGCTGCGGTGAGCTCCGGGGCTCCGGGCTGCGGTGAGCTACCGGGTACGGGGTACGGGGTACCGGACTAGCGGGCCCGCAGGGCCGGGTGGTCGGCGACCACCGTGCAACTGCCCGGCGCGATCTCGGTGAACCCGGCGTCCCGCACCAACGGCAGCCCGCTCTCCGTCAGCTCACGCCACCGTCGGGGATCCGCGGTCCGCACGGCGAGCGGAAAACCCGCCTCGCGCCATGCGGTCCGCTCCGCGTCCGACAGCTCCCACCAGGCGAGCTGCGCGCCGTGTCCGGCCTGCGCCATCGCCTTGCCCGCGGACATGCCGACCTCCGGGTTCTGCCAGATCACCGGAGCCGTCGGGTCGATGTCGACCGGCGGTTCCGGATCCTCGAGATCGGTTCCGGAAACCTGGAGCTTCGCGAGGTCCTTGGGCCAGCCGTCCAGCGGAACAGGCGGGAAAACCCTTACTTCCGCCGCCTTGCCCGTGACCGTGATGCCGGGCAGCGCCTCCGCCCGCCGCCACTCGGCGCCCCGCGCCCGCCGCACCACCTTGCGGATCCGGGCGTCCTGCCAGTCACGCACGTCCGCCGCCCACTCGCCCTCGCCCAGTGCCCGCTCGTCGGCGAGGAGTGTCAGTACGGCACGCGCGGCAGTCTCCAGCGCGTCCGTGCGCGCCGGCGGGTCGGCACGCTCGATACGGACCACCAAAGGCAGGACGAACTGCGGAGCCTCGTCCCGGGTCGAACGCTCGGAACGGAAGGGGCTGTCGCCGGGAACGGCCGGATCACTGGTCACGTCCTCCAGTCTGCCAGGTGGAAGATCCCTGCGACCGCGAGTGAAAGGACGGTCCGCATGCCACGTGAGCTACGGCTGGAGGCCGTGGGCCGCCGCTACGGCGTGCGCGGCCCCTGGGTGTTCCGCGACGTGCACCTGCACCCGGCCCCCGCCGCTCTCACCCGCATCGAGGGCCCCAACGGCACCGGGAAGTCCACCCTGCTCCGCCTGCTCGCCCGCATCGACGCCCCGACCGAGGGCAAGGTCACCGGCGCCCTCCGAACCGCCTACGTTCCCGAACGTTTCCCCGCCGCCCTCCCCTTCACCGCCCTCGGCTACCTCACCCACCTCGGCGCGGTCCACGGGCTGTCCCGAACGGCGGCCGAGCGCGCCGCGGGCGACTGGCTGGACCGTTTCGGCGCCACCGCACACGCCCACACCCCGATGGGCCGCCTCTCCAAGGGCAGCAGCCAGAAGGTCGCCGTGGCACAAGCGCTCCTCGCCGAACCGGAGTTGCTGATCCTGGACGAGGCCTGGACCGGACTCGACACCGACGCACGCGCCGAACTCGAACGTGCCGTCGCCGAACGGACCGCCGCCGGATCGGCCGTCGTCTTCGTGGACCACGACCCCCGCCGCCTCGCCGGCCGGGCGGACGCCGAGTACACGGTCCGCGACGGCACCCTCCACCGCCGTACCGCAGCGGAACCGACCACCACCCCCGAGGGCCCGCACATGACCATCGAGGTGCACGGCCCGACCGCCCCGCTCCCACCGGAAGCGCTCCGCCTGGCCACCGTCACCGAGGAGACGGCCGACCGCACCCACCGGCTCACCGTCCCCGCCTCCCACTCCGACGTCCTGCTCCGCGCCCTGCTGACCGCCCGCCCGCCGTGGCACGTGGTGAGCGTCCGTCAGGACGGGAGCCGCCACCGATGACCGCCCTGCTGCGCTATCAGACCGCCCTGCTCCTGCGCTCGCAGCGCTGGCTGCCGCCGTTCCTCCTCTACGCGGTCTTCCTGGGCGTCGGGGTGCAGGGAGGCCAGCCGCTGCTGGACTCGCTCGGCTACACGGCGGCGTTCCTGCTGCCCGTCGCCGCCTGGCTGGTACGGATCTGCGTCACCAACGAGCCCCCGGCCGCCCGCACCGTCGTCGCGGCGGCGGTCGGGCCCGGGCGGGCACACCTGGCCTGTGTCCTGGTCGCGCTGACCACGGCCGTCGTGCTCGGTACGACGGCGACGGCGATGGTCACGTTCATCAGCGATCCGGTCGGCAGCGACCACGACAAGCGGGTTCCGGTCCTGGAGGCCGCCGGCGCCGGACTGCTCGCCACCCTGACCTGCGCGCTGCTCGGCGCGGCCGTGGGCGCGCTCACCGCCTGGCCCGTGCTGCGCTCGCCCGGCCGCGCGGTCCCCGCACTGCTGCTGGCGGCACTGCTGGCGCTGGTGGTAACCGGTTCCCCGGCGCAGGCGGCGGTGAGCGGCCTGGTCAGCGGCTCCCAGTCGGCGACCGTCCACGTGCCGCTCCTGCCCTTGGCCGCGGCAGCCCTGCTGAGCGCGGTAGCGACGGCCGTGGCGTGCGCGCTTACGTCACGTCGATCGCCGGGAGGAGAATCGCCGTGAGGGGAGGGGAGGGGAGGTTGTTGCGGAAGCGGTTACTCGGCTTGCGTAGCGGCAAACGAACGCGAGCCGGTGAGATGCCCTGGTAACCGATTGCGGGGGCCAGCGAGCGAATGGGCGCTGGTAACCGATTACGTGTCGATGAGAGGACCACGCGCCGGTAACCGATTACGCGTCCGTGAGGCGATCACGCGCCGGTAAGCGATCTCGAAACAGCGACGGGGCGCTCGTCGACGCCGACCCACCAGCCACCGGTTACTCTGCGGCCAAGCACCCGGTTACCCGCCCGGAAAGTAACCGGTTGTGGGGAGCGAACGGGCATCGCGAGCAAACGGTTACCGCGAGAGCAACCGGGCACTCCGGGCAACCGGTTACCCCGAGCACGCAGTCCGCTGCGCCTCCTGCCACTCGCACACCGGGCACAGCGTGATCCCCTTGTACGACTCCGGATACTCCGTCGGCTTCCGGCACAGCACGCACTCCGCGTACGGCGGCCTGTCGGCCCTGGGCGGCGTGGTCGCGTCAATCAGGCAGTACTCCCGGTCACCGTCGTCGCTCATCCCTCCAGCGTACGTAAGGCGATGACGGCGTACGAGCCGCAGGTCGCGACGTGCGAGGTGCGCGCGGCGTCCAGGCGGCCTGCGGGGTCGGGTTGGGTCGGGTCGGGTCGGGTCGGGTCGGTTGGGCGTACGGGGGTTCACCGTCGTCCGCTCGCCGCCCCGATCAGTTCGGACACCTTCACGAACTGGTACCCCTGACGGCGCAGCTCCGGGACGATCGTCCGCACCGCCCGCTCGGTCGTCGGGGCGGCGCTGCGTGTGCAGTGCATGACGACGACGGAGCCGGGCCGTACCCCCTCCAGCACCTGCCGGGCCACCGCGTCCGCGTCGGTCGCGAACGCGTCCCCGCTCACCACGTCCCACTGCACCGCGGTCACGCCCATGCCGCTCACCGCGCGCAGCGCCCGCCGGTCGTAACAGCCGCCGGGGAAACGGAAGTAAGGCATCGCGTTCGGCACCCCGGCCTTGCGGAAGGCCGTGAACGCCCGTTCCACGTCCGCGCGCATCCTGTCCTCGGGGACGGTCGGCAGGCCGTAGCAGTCGTCGGTGAAGGCGTAGTGGCTGTAGGAGTGGTTGGCGACCTCGAAGCGGGGGTCGTGGCCGAGGGAGCGGGCCTGGTCCGGGTACTCCTCGGCCCAGCGGCCGGTCATGAACACGGTGGCCGGTACCTTCAGCGTGCGCAGTGCCGCGATCAACCCGGGGTTGTCGAAGTGCTCGCCGGCCGCCGCGCGGGCTCCCTGGTCGGCGGTCATGTCGGCGTCGAAGGTGAGGGCGATCCTCTTGTCGGCGGTGCGGGGCGCGTTGCTGAACACGGGCGTGAGGCCGGCCGGACCGGGGGCCAGCGTGGGGGGCCGGGTGGGGGCGAGGGAAGCGTGCGCGGGGGCGGGCGGACGTGCGGCATGTGATGCGTGAGGGGTGCCGCATGCGGTGAGGGGGGCGAGTGAGACCCCGAGAGCGCAGAGGGCGGCGAGGTGGCGTACAGGAAGGATCATCGTATGAAGTTATGAGGATTGCGCTGTCATTTGTTGCGTTATATGACCGCGCCCCTGGTCGTGTCACCCGCCCGGGCTCTCGGTCCCCCCGGGAGGCGCCCGGGCAGGCGGGAGCGCGGAATGTTCGCCGCGCCGGTGTTTCCCGTGACGTCACCCCGGGGTCTGGCGGGGCGGGAGCTGCCCGCCGGGAGCTGCCCCGCCTGGAACTGCCCCGCCGGCAGCTGCCCCGCCGGCAGCTGCCCTGCCGGGAACTGCTGCGCCGGGAGCTGTCCCACCGGGGGCCGGATGCCGGGCGCGCCGGTCAGGGCCCCGCCGTGGCGGGGCCCCACTCGCGGATCCGGACTAGCGCCGCCAGGGCCCCGTGACGGCGAAGGTCGTCCCTGGGGTGTAGCAGTTGACGTACATCGTGTCGCCGTCGGGGGAGAAGGTGACGCCGGCGAACTCGCCCCACTCGGGGGCCTGCGGCGTTCCGATGTTCTGGCGGCCCCGCGCCATCGCGTACACCTTGCCGCCCCTGGTCACGCCGAAGACGTGCTGGGCGCCGTTGCCGTCCTCGCAGACCATCAGGCCGCCGCTGGGCGCCAGGCAGATGTTGTCCGGTGACTCGCCCGGGAGCTGGATGTCCGTGTCCGGGCCGAAGACGATGACGAGGGTGAGGCGGCGGAGCTTGGGGTCGTACCGCCAGATCTGACCGAAGTGGTCGGCCGCCGAGCCGTCCGCGCCGCGCGCGAACGAGGACACGAAGTACACGCACCGCCCGCCCCAGTAACAGCCCTCGAGCTTCTGGGCGTGGGTGATGCCCTTCGGGCCGAAGTCCTGGAGACGGACCGGGGTTTCGACGGCGAGGGGGTCCGGTACGTCGACCCACTCGATGCCGTCGAAGGTGGCGCCCGTCTCCTGGATCGAGGACAGGTCCGGAACACCGGGAACACGCATCGCCTGGAGGCGGCCGCCCGCGCGCAGCGAGCCCGCCCCGCCCAGCGGCTTCTTCGGGAGAAAGCGGTAGAAAAGGCCGAACGGCTCCAGAAACGCGTCCTCGGTTTCGTAAACGATTCCGAGACGCGGGTCGACGGCGATCGCCTCGTGCTGGAAGCGTCCCATCGCGGTCAGCGGGACGGCCCCGCTGCGGCGCGGGTCGGACGGGTCGACCTCGAAGATGAAGCCGTGATCCTTTGTGTAACCGTTTGTGCCGGCTTTGTCCTCGGTCTCCTCGCAGGTCAGCCAGGTGTGCCACGGGGTGGGCCCGCCCGCGCAGTTGACGGCCGTACCGGCGATGGCCACCCGCTCGGCGAGCACGTTGTTCCGGGAGTCCAGGGTCAGGGCGGTGCAGCCGCCCTTGCCCGCCGGGTCGTAGGTCAGGCCTTCGACCGTGGGGACGGCGAACTTCGCCGTGGGGCGGTTCTCGTGGTTGCGGACCAGGTGGACGCGACCGCCCCGGCCGGGCAGGGCCGTCATGCCGTCGTGGTTCGAGGGCACCGGGCCCTCGCCGGAGCGCAGCGGGTCGCCCTCGCGGGAGAGCACCCGGTAGCGGAAGTGCGCGGGAAGGTCGAGCAGGCCGTCCTTGTCGGGTACGAGAGGGCCGTAGCCGTCGCGGCCGAGGCCCTGCGCGGCGGCGGTGCCCGCGAAGAGATCGGTGAGGGCGCCGGTGAACGCGATGCTCGCGCCCACTCCCAGGGCACCGGTACCGGCGAGGATCTGACGTCGTGTCGCAGACATGGGAAAACCTTCCTGCTGGCGGACAGGAACTGTGATCCCGCTGTGTCTATCACCCGGAGTGCGCCCCGGGAACCACGCGCGTAGCTCGTGTCACTCCTCCACATCCTTCGGGGAGGGTGGCGGTGCGGGCGGCAGCGGCGGTTGTTGCTGCGGTTGTTGTGGCGACGGGTGCGGTGCTCCTTGCTGTGGCTGTTGTGGGAGCGGTTGCTGGGCCTTTTCCAGGAAGCGCAGCAGTTCCACCGGGAACGGCAGCACCAGCGTGGAGTTCTTCTCGGCGGCGACCGCCACCACCGTCTGGAGCAGCCGCAGCTGGAGCGCGGCGGGCTGCTCGGACATCTCCTTCGCCGCCTCGGCGAGCTTCTTCGACGCCTGGAGTTCGGCGTCGGCGTTGATGATCCGGGCCCGCCGCTCGCGGTCGGCCTCGGCCTGCCGGGCCATCGACCGCTTCATCGTGTCCGGCAGGGACACGTCCTTGATCTCCACCCGGTCGATCTGCACGCCCCAGCCGATGGCGGGGCTGTCGATCATCAGCTCCAGGCCCTCGTTGAGCTTCTCCCGGTTCGACAGCAGGTCGTCCAGCTCGCTCTTGCCGATGATCGAACGCAGTGAGGTCTGGGCCATCTGCGAGACGGCGAAGCGGTAGTCCTCGACGTTGATGATCGCGGCGGCGGCGTCCACCACCCGGAAGTACACCACCGCGTCGACCCGCACGGTCACGTTGTCGCGGGTGATGCCCTCCTGGGCGGGGATGGGCATCGTCACGATCTGCATGTTGACCTTGCGCAGCCGGTCCACGGCCGGGACCACCAGGGTGAACCCCGGCGGGCGGACCTCGCCGCGCAGCCGGCCGAGCCGGAGGACGACCCCGCGTTCGTACTGCTTGACGACCCGCGCCGCCGCCCCGAGGTACACAAGGCCTCCGGCGGCGACCGCCGCGGCCGCGCCCAGCAGCTCCTGGAGCATGACGACCTCCTCGGCAAGAGGCCCGTAAGAGCGTTTCCGTCTGCTTCTGTCTGCTCTGTAACGATATGCCCGCTGTCCGGCCCGGGGCCACGCCCCGAGTCCCGGGCCGGACAGCGCGCGGGGCGGGCTACACGGTAGTCACCGGTTCCGTGACCTTCACCGGCTCCGTGCCGACCGCACTGTGCCGCTCGGCCCAGGTCTCCAGCGCCGTACGGCAGGCGTGGTCGAGGTGGTGCAGACCGGAGAGGTCCAGCTCGACGGGGCGGTCCTGCGGGAGGGCCTCCAGGCTGTCGAGGATCTTCGGCAGACGCAGGAACGTCGCGTTGCCCGACAGATACGCCTGGACGGGGCCTGCGCCCTTGTCGACGACCTCCAGCCTGAGGTGCGAGGCCTCCCAGGCCGTCTTGGCGACGGCCAGTGCGAGACCGATCAGCACGCCCTCGAACATGCTGACCGCGACGATCGACACGGCCGTGACGACCAGGATCAGCGCCTCGCCGCGGTGCTCGCGCCACAGACCCACGACCGCCCGCACGGGCACGAGCTTGGCGCCCGCGTGCACGAGGATGCCGGCCAGCGCCGGGATGGGTATGTACGCCAGAACGTTCGGCAGCAGCGCCGCGAACAGCAGCAGCCACACGCCGTGCAGGACGCGCGACGCCTTCGTCCGCGCGCCCGCCTGCACGTTGGCCGCGCTGCGCACGATCACCGCGGTCATCGGCAGCGCGCCGAGCGCTCCGCAGATCGCGTTGCCCGCGCCCTGTGCCATCAGCTCCTTGTCGTACTCGGTGCGCGGACCGTTGTGCAGCCGGTCCACCGCCGCCGCGCTGAACAGCGACTCGGCGGACGCGATCAGGGTGAACGCGACGATCGTGCCGAGCAGGCCGACGTGCGCCAGCTCGCCGAAGGAGCTCAGTGACGGCGGCTGGACGGAACCGAGCAGGCCCTGCACCTCGACCGTGGCCACGGGCAGGTTCAGCAGCAGGGCGGCGAGTGTGGCCAGGCCCACCGCGGCGAGCGGGCCGGGCACCGTACGCACCTTCGCCGGCAACCGCTTCCACAACAAGAGCACCGCGATGGTGCCGATGCCGATCGCGAGCGAGGCCGGCGCGGAGGTGGTGCCGACCGCGTCCACGACGGCCTCGGGCAGTCCGGCGATCTTCCCGAGGCCGGACGACGGCGCCTTGGCGCCCGCCATCGCATACAGCTGACCGGCGATCAGCACCAGGCCGATTCCGGCCAGCATGCCCTCGACGACCGAGACCGAGATGGCCCGGAAGTAGCGGCCCAGTTTCAGGGCGCCCATGGCCAGCTGGAGGACGCCCGTGGCGAGGACGATCACTCCGAGGGCGGGCAGGCCGAACTCCTGCACCGCCTCGAAGACCAGCACGGTCAGTCCGGCCGCCGGACCGGACACCTGGAGGGAGCTGCCCCGCAGCAGACCGGTGACGAGGCCGCCGACGATGCCGGTGACGAGCCCCAGCTCGGCCGGCACGCCGGAGGCCACGGCCACGCCCACACACAGCGGCAGCGCGACCAGGAAGACGACGAGAGAGGCGGCGAAGTCCTGCTTGAGGTGGGGGAACCGGGATATTCGCCCGGCGGGCTTCTGGTCCGTCGCGGCGCTCACAGGGCCTCGAAACCGTCGGTGTCCACACGGTGTTCGCGTACGGCACCGGTGTGCACCTCGTAGTACCAGCCGCGCACCCGCAGCCGGCCGTCGGCCAGGCGCTTCTCCACGCACGGGTAGGAGCGCAGCCGCAGCAGCTGGGCGAGTACGTGGTTCTGCACCGCCCGCATGACCGTGGGGTCGTCGGGGTCGGCGTTCCCCGGTTCGTCCGCGGCGTGCGCGAGCCAGTCGCGTACGGCGGGGACGCCGTCGAGGTCGTCGCCGCGCACCAGCGCGCCGACGGCACCGCAGTGCGAGTGGCCGCAGACGACGACGTCCTGGACGCCGAGCACCTCCACGGCGTACTCGATGGTGGCCGCCTCGCCGGTGGGGCGGTCGGAGCCGTAGGGGGGAACGATGTTGCCCGCGGTGCGCAGCTCGAAGAGCTCGCCGGGACGGGCGCCCGTGATCAGGGCGGGAACGACCCGCGAGTCGGAGCAGGTGATGAACAGGACCTGGGGGGACTGGCCGGCTGCGAGTTTGGCGAACTCCTCAGGGCGCTGTCCGAACGTACGGGCGTTGTCGATGAGGGGCTGCATGACGTGGTGACTCCTCCTGGCGCGCCGTGGGGGCGCGTCGGATGTGCAGGACACAGGACAGGTGGGGGACTGCTGTTCTGCTCTGCTCTCTCAGCAGCGGAAGACCTGGAGGGCCGCCGGAGAGTGGGCCGCCGAGGATCTCGACGAGCGGTGATAGGGGTCGCCGGGCCGCGGCGGCTGATGGGCGGCCGCGGGATCCTGCGCAAGCAGCGCGCGCTCGGGCTCCTGGGGTGCCGAGGCGCCCGGCGCGGAGGTGGTGGCGCGGTGTCGGTCGCGGGTGCGCAGAGGGTCCGCGGGTCCGCCGGAGCGGTCGCAGTCGCGGAGCGTGACGACCTCGTCGCGCATCGCTTTGCCGACGTGTTTGATTCCGGGCTGAGTTTTGGCCTCGACCTGACGCATCGTGTGCGCGTGTGCGAAGGAGGGCGTCGGTGCGAAGAACGGGAGGGCGAGCAGGACGGCGGTGAAGACCGAAAGGACGGTCCGGGTCGTCGTACCTCGGAACATGCGCCCCCCTTCCGTCCGTTCGCGTTTCTAGTCCAGACCAACGGTTGGTCAACCACTGGTCAAGAAACACGTTAACCCTGCAAGGTTGTTTGCAGGGTTAACTCGACGTTGCGAGATGAAGTGCGCCTCAAAAGGGCGGGATTCTTGGCGCGAACCGACTCTTGACCGGACCGCGGAGATCGTTTAATGGGGCTCGACGAGTTGCTTGGCGTCGCGGGCCAGCGCGGTGAGCCGGGAGATCGCGCGGAAGTACTTCTTGCGGTAACCGCCGTTCAGCATCTCCTCGCTGAACAACCGGTCGAAGGGCAGCCCGGAGGCCAGGACCGGGACCTCGCGGTCGTAGAGCCGGTCGGCCAGGACCACCAGCCGGAGAGCCGTGGACTGGTCGGGCACCGCCCCCACGTTCGTGAGGCAGACCGCCTTCAGGCCATCCGTCAGCGCGCCGTAACGGCTCGGGTGGACCTTGGCGAGGTGCTCCAGCAGATGCGGGAAGTCGTCGAGCGAGGCGCCCTCGGTGGCGTAGGCCGCCTTCGTCACCTGCTCATCGGAGTACGGCGCCGGCGCCTCGGGCAGACCGCGGTGGCGGTAGTCCTCACCGTCGATGCGCAGCGCGCGGAAGTGCGCCGACAGACCCTGGATCTCGCGCAGGAAGTCGACGGAGGCGAACCGGCCCTCGCCGAGCTTGCCGGGGAGCGTGTTGGAGGTGGCGGCGAGCGCGACGCCCGCCTCGACCAGCTTGCCGAGCAGCGTCGAGACGAGGACGGTGTCGCCCGGGTCGTCCAGCTCGAACTCGTCGATGCACAGCAGCCGGTGCCCGGAGAGGGTCCGTACCGTCTGCTGGAAGCCGAGGGCGCCGACCAGGTTGGTCAGCTCGACGAAGGTGCCGAAGGCCTTGAGGGCGGGCTCCGCCGGGGTGGCGTGCCACAGGGACGCCAGCAGGTGCGTCTTGCCGACGCCGTAGCCGCCGTCCAGATAGACGCCGCGCGGCCCGGCGGGGACCTTGGGCGCCTTGGACCTGCCGAAGCCGAGGAACCCCCGCCTGGCGCCGCCGGCGGCGTGCGCTCCGCCGAGGCCGGTCGCGAACCCCTCCAGGACGCCGACCGCATCGATCTGGCTGGGCTGGTTCGGATCCGGGATGTAGGTGCTGAAACGGACCGAGTCGAAGCGTGGCGGCGGCACCATCTCGGCGACCAGCCGGTCCGCGGGGACATGCGGCTGGCGGGTGCAGAGGGACACCGGGGCCGCGTCGGCTATCGGGCTGAGGCCGGGGGCGGAGGAGGAGGACGACACGGTTCCCCATGCTACGGGGCGTGCCAGACTGCCTGGCATGCGACGGCTGTTCCCTGTGACCGACCAGACAGTGACGACCGACTCCGGCGGCAGGCCGCTCGGGGCCCCCGGTGAGGGTGGCGAAGGGGGTGGCGCGGCCCAGGACCGTGAGTGGAGCCTCGACGAGCTCGCCGACGCCTACGCCTACCCCGAGCCCGGACCCGGTGAGCCGGGGCCCTGGCTGCGGGCCAACATGGTGTCCACGCTCGACGGCGCCGCCCAGCACGACGGGCGCTCCCAGCCCATCTCCACCGCCACCGACATGCGGATCTTCGGCACGCTGCGCGGGCTCGCGGACGTGGTGGTCGTGGGCGCGGAGACGGTACGTCTGGAGGGGTACCGTCCCGCACGCGCGCGTGCCGAGTTCGCGGCGCGACGCGAGGCGGCCGGGCAGGGTCCCGCGCCGGCCGTCGCGGTGGTGACCGCGAGCCTCGACCTGGACTTCTCGCTCCCGCTCTTCACCTCGCCGCTGGTCCCCACCCTGATCCTGACCGGCGCCGCGGCGGCCCCCGACAGGGTCGCGGCCGCGGAGAAGGCGGGCGCGCGCGTGGTGATCGCCGGCGACGGCATGGGCGTCGAGCCGGACCGGGCCGTACGGGCGCTCGCCGAGCTCGGGCACACCCGGCTGCTGACGGAGGGCGGGCCCCGGCTGCTGGGCCAGTTCGTGGCCGCCGGGGTGCTCGACGAGCTCTGTCTGACCGTCTCCCCGATGCTCGCCGTCGGCGACGCGCAGCGGATCGCGGGCGGCCCGTCGGTCGTGGTTCCGCGGCGATTCGCACTGGTCTCGCTCCTGGAGGAGGAGGGTTTCCTGTTCGGCAGGTATCGACGACCTTGATGCGGATAGGAGTTCGATCGTCACCGCCGGTCCCGAAAGGTCGGAATCAACCGTTCCGTTTGGTGTCCGGCGGGCACACTGAATCTCGCAGTCCCCGTGCGCACACGGGGAAGGATGGTTTCCGCAGGGCCGCCCACGGCCCACGGAGGAGAGAGGGCCACGGGGGTCCTCGAAGGAGAATGGGGCGCTGGTGTTCACAAGCGTTTTGATGATCGAGAAGGCCCTGACGTCCGCCGACGTGGAGTTCGTCAGCACCTTGCACGGGGACGAGCCGGTCACCTTCCAGGTGCTGCTCCAGCCGCGCGGCGACCAGGCGGACCGCTTGCTGCGGGCCATCGACGACGTGGCTCTCGGCGAACTGGACGAGGCCGCGCGGGAGGGCGAGACGCCCGAGGGCGACGAGGCGAAGGGGTTCGGCGTACGGGCCCTGGAGGTGTCCTTGCAGGCGCTGCACGCGGCGGGCCACGACGCGGTCGGACGCCTCATCGAGGACCATCCGCTGGACGCGCTGAAGTCCCTGGTGGCGGAGGCGGGGGCGGACGAGGTGATCGTGCTGACCGACCCCCACTACGTCGAGGAGTTCTTCCACCGCGACTGGGCCTCCCGGGCGCGGCACAAGGTGGGAGTCCCGGTGCTGAAACTCTTCTCCCACAGCAAGGCCTGAGCGGACTCCTGTGATCTGCGGGTGAGGGTGCGGGTGCGGGTGCTGGCGGCGGCGCCGGTGCGCTGTGGCCGCTCGTGCCCGCGCCGCGCGGTCGTCCGTCGAGACGGCCCCGCGCCCCTGGGTGGGTGCGGTGGGCCTCGCGCAATAGGGTGGGGGCGCACCGAACCGTCGCAGCGCACCCTGGGAGAACACACATGGCACCCGGCCTTCCTACCGCCATGGACCGACCGCACTTCATCGGCATCGGTGGGGCGGGGATGTCGGGGATCGCGAAGATCCTGGCTCAGCGCGGCGCGAAGGTGGCCGGCAGCGACGCCAAGGAGTCCGAGACCGCGGCGGCGCTGCGGGCGCTCGGGGCGACCGTGCACATCGGTCATGCCGCCGCCCATCTGGCCGACGACGCCAGCTGTGTCGTCGTGTCGTCGGCGATCCGCGCGGACAACCCGGAGCTGGCCCGCGCGGCCGAGCTGGGGATCCCGGTGGTCCACCGCTCGGACGCGCTCGCCCGGCTGATGGACGGGACACGCCCGATCGCCGTCGCGG
Organism: Streptomyces sp. NPDC058295; assembly: GCF_042880655.1. NCBI lineage: Bacteria > Bacillati > Actinomycetota > Actinomycetes > Kitasatosporales > Streptomycetaceae > Streptomyces > Streptomyces sp. NPDC058295. Next base: position 8,153 of record NZ_JBHVYO010000070.1, on the reverse strand, counting down.
GAACCCACGGAAAGACGACCACCACGTCCATGCTCGCGGTGTCGCTGTCCGAGCTGGGCCTCGACCCCTCGTACGCGATCGGCGGCGACCTGGACGCGCCCGGATCCAACGCGCTGCACGGCGACGGCGAGATCTTCGTCGCCGAGGCGGACGAATCGGACCGCAGCTTCCACAAGTACGCGCCCGAGGTCGCCATCGTCCTCAACGTCGAGCTGGACCACCACGCCAACTACGCCTCGATGGACGAGATCTACGCGTCCTTCGAGACCTTCGCCGAGAAGATCGTGCCCGGCGGCACCCTGGTGATCACCGCCGACCACGAGGGCGCGCGGGAACTGACCCGGCGGGTCGAGGGCGTGCGGGTGGTGACGTACGGGGAGGCCGAGGACGCCGACGTGCGCGTGCTGTCCGTCGTCCCGCAGGGGCTGAAGAGCGAGGTGAGCGTGCTGCTCGACGGGCAGCAGCTCACCTTCACGGTCTCCGTGCCCGGCCGCCACTACGCGCACAACGCCGTCGCCGCGCTCGCCGCAGGCGTCGCCCTGGGCGTCCCGGCCGCGGAACTGGCCCCCGCCCTCGCCGCGTACACGGGCGTCAAGCGCCGGCTCCAGCTCAAGGGCGAGGCGGCGGGCGTCCAGGTCATCGACTCCTACGCCCACCACCCGACGGAGATGACGGCCGACCTGGAGGCGATGCGCGCGGCGGTCGGCGACGCCCGCATCCTCGTCCTCTTCCAGCCGCACCTGTTCTCCAGGACCCAGGAACTCGGCAAGGAGATGGGGCAGGCGCTGAACCTCGCGGACGCCTCCGTCGTCCTCGACATCTACCCCGCCCGCGAGGACCCGATCCCGGGCGTGACCAGCGAGCTGATCATCGAGGCGGCCCGGGCGGCGGGCGCGGACGTGACCGCGGTGCACGACAAGGACCTGGCACCGGAGGTCGTGGCGGGAATGGCGAAGGCGGGTGATCTCGTTCTCACCATGGGCGCGGGCGACGTGACGGACCTGGGCCCGCGCATTCTGGACCGTCTTTCCCAGTAAAGGGGCTGAGGCTCATGTCGTACGACGTCGAAAAGCCGGACGAGCAGTGGCGGACGGAGCTGACGCCGGGCGAGTACGCCGTGCTGCGGCAGGCCGCGACCGAGCCCGCGTTCACCGGTGAGTACACCGACACCAAGGCCGAGGGCGTCTACTCCTGTCGCGCCTGCGGTGCCGAACTGTTCACCTCCGAGACCAAGTTCGACTCCCACTGCGGCTGGCCGTCCTTCTTCGACCCGAAGGACACCGACGCCGTCGAGCTGATCGAGGACCGCACGCACGGGATGCTGCGCACCGAGGTGCGGTGCGCCCGGTGCGGTTCGCACCTCGGACACGTGTTCGCGGGTGAGGGGTATGCGACCCCGACCGACCAGCGGTACTGCATCAACAGCATCTCGCTGCGGCTGGCGACGGACGGCGAAGGCTGACGGCCAGGCTGCGGGCGGCAGGGGCTGACGGCGAGGCGGCCGGGGAGAGGTGACGGTCACAGCTGTTTGCGCTGTACCAGCGCCGAGAGCACCAGCATCCCCGGCAGCAGCGGCAGCCACACCGTCAGCACCCGGTAGCCGATGACGGTCGCCGTGGCGAGGGGCAGCGGGGTGCCGTAGCCGGCCAGCGTGAGGACCAGGGCCGCGTCGACCGGGCCGATACCGCCGGGTGCGGGGACGGCGCCGGCCGCGGTGCTCGCCGCGAGGAACGCGAAGAGCAGCTGCGGCCAGGACAGGGGCAGGCCCAGCGCCGTTCCCACCGAGGCCACCACGCTCGCCTGGATCAGCGGCGCCGCGACCGCTCCGCCCCACAGGGGGAGGAAGCGGGCGGGGCGGGTGTGCAGATGCCGGGCATCGGTGAGGGCCGTACGGACGAAGTTCAGGGCGGGACCGCGCAGCGGCCGTACGAGAACGAGCACAGCCGCGGTCGCCGCGGGGGCCACCAGGAGGCCCGCGGCGGCCAGGAGCAGCGTCCGCCCCTCCGGGAGAAGCCTGGCGGGGGGTATGGCGCTGGGCGCGGCAAGCAGGAACATCAGCACAACGGGTGTCTTGGCCACGGCTCTGACCAGGGAGTACAGGGCGATCGAGGCGGTGGCCCGGGGGAGGGCGACGCCCTGGCGGCGCAGGAAGCGGACCGTGACCGCGTGGGCGCCGATGCTCGCGGGCAGTATGTGGTTCGCGGCCCCCGCGGCGATCTGGGAGGCCACCAGCAGGCCGGGTGGCAGCCGCTCCGGGATCGCTCCCTGACGGACGCAGGCCGCGGCGACCGAGCCCAGATAGGTGAAGAGGAGCCCGACCAGCAGCCACCAGGGGTCGGCGGTGGCGAGCAGGGCGGTGCCGTCTCGCACGGCGTGCCAGTCGACCACCGCCCACACCGCGAGCAGCAGGATCGGGGACAGGGTGAGGGCCCGGCGGGTGGCGGTGGCGACCAGGGGGCGGCGGCGGTCTTCCGCGAGCGGGGGCTGGGGCGGTGGCGGGGACGCGGGGTCGTCGAGGGGCAGCAGGGACACGGCGCACGTCGTCCTTCCGCGTCGTGACCGCGCGCGGCGGCGCGACGGATCGGGCCTGGGGAGGGGACGGGGAACTCGTTCCCCTCCGGTGTGACGGTGCGGTGTCCGTAAGCCGACGGAGCGCGGGCCGAAGGGCGACCGCGGTGCGGTGATGCGGGGTGCCGTGCGGCTGGTGCCGTGAGGCGAGGTGCTGTGCGGTGGTGTGAGGTGCCGTGAGGCGGGTGCTGTGAGGTGCCGTGAGGCGGGGGGAGGTGCGGTAGGACTGTGGGATTTCTGCCCGTACCCCCTGGGGTTCATCCCGGGCACGCACCGAGGTTCACCGGCCCGCAGTACGGGGGACCCTCTCCGCGCGCGCCGATCGGCCGCCTAGGGGGTGAGGAAAGTTGTTCCGCCGCGCCGAAAGAGCAGCTCAGCTCTGCTCAGCTCTGCTCAGCTCTGAGGAAACCAGCTGCTCCCGCGTCAAGCCCTTCACAACGGGTGATCGTTGCGGGTGATCGTTGCGGTTGCGGTTGCGGTTGCGGGTGCGGGTGCGGGTGCGGGTGCCGCGGGCGCGGCGCCGAGTCGTGCCGTGCCGGGCGCACAACCTCCCGGATCACCGATTCTTCGCGTTACTGCGTTACTGCGTTACCCGTCCACGGCGTCCCGCCCGGCCGTGGCCGGTCCCCTCGGCAGCGTCACCGTGAACACCGTGACCCCCTCCACGTCGCCCAGCTCCAGCGTGCCCCCGTGCGCCCGCACCAGGGACCGGGCGACCGACAGGCCGAGGCCGCTGCCGCCGCGGTCACGGCTACGGGCCTTGTCGACGCGGTAGAACCGGTCGAAGACGCGGTCGCGGTCGCCCGGCGGGATACCGGGGCCCTTGTCGGTGACGCGGACGCGTGCCGTGTCCGGCGAGACGGCGACCTCGACGTGGACCGCGGTGCCGGCCTGGGTGTGCACGGCCGCGTTGGTGAGGAGGTTGTCCAGGACCTGGCGGATGCGGTGCGGGTCCATCCGTAGCGGTACGGCGACCGGGCCGGGGGACACCGTCAGCGGATGGCCGGGGTGGCTCGCGCGGAACGCGTCGGCCGCCTGCGCGACCAGTTCCACCAGGTCGCCGTTCTCCATCCGCAGGGGCGTCTCCACCTCGGCGGCGTCCAGGCGGGCGAGCAGCAGGAGATCGTCGAGGAGGAAGCCCATCCGGGCGGCCTCGGCACGCAGCCGGGCCAAATGCTTGTCACGTTCCTCGGGAGCGTTGGCCGGCGCGTACTGGAAAAGGTCCGCGTAACCGCGTACCGACATCAGCGGCGTGCGCAGTTCGTGCGAGGCGTCGGCGACGAAGCGGCGCAGGCGCTGTTCGGCTTCCGCCCGCACGGCGAGGGAGTCGTCGATGTGCTGCAACATCGTGTTGAAGGCGGTGCGCAGCTCCTCGACCTCCGGACCACCGCCGGGAGCGTCCGCGCGCAGATGCAGCCGGGACGCCGACTCGGTCAGGTCGTGCGAGGCGATGCCGTGCGCGGTGTGCGCCATGTCGCTCAACGGTTTCAGACCGTGTTTCAGCATCCGCCGGCCGAACACCACGAGCGCCAGCAGGGCGAGGCCGAAGGCGACCACCTGCATGGTGATCAGCTGGCGCACGGTGCCGTCGATGTCCTCCGTCGGCGCGGCACTGACCAGCACGACCCCGGGCGAGACCTCGCAGGCGCGCAGCAGATAGGTGCCCTCGCCGTCGATCCGTACCGTGCGGGTGACGTCGGCGTCGACATCCTCCATCCGCCGGGCGAGGGCGGTGAGCGCCGTGGTGTCCGAGGGCACGTCCGCGGGCTTGCGCAGCACGGCCGCCCCCGCCGAGACGTCGTACACGGCCGTGTACCAGCCGTAGTACGGCTTGCGTTCCACGATGCCGTGCGCCTTGGCGTCTTTGGACTGCACGACCTGCACCAGCTTGATCTGGTCGCGCAGCTGATGATTCAGGTAGTCCCGCATGTACATGGTCAGCGTGGCGCCGACCACCGCGAACACGACCAGCGACAGCGCGCCCAGGCCGAGCGCCAGCCGGGTGCCGAGCCGCAGTCTGCGGTAGGCGTGCCGGAAGCGGCCGATCACTCGGCCGCCTGCCGTATCACGTATCCGAAACCGCGTACTGTCTGGATCAGCGGGTCGTCGCCCGTCGTGTCGAGCTTGCGGCGCAGCCGGCTGACGACCAGTTCGACGACGTTGGAACGGCCGCCGAAACCGTATTCCCACACATGGTCGAGGATCTGCGCCTTGGTGAGCACGGTCGGCGACTTCCGCATCAGATAGCGCAGCACCTCGTACTCGGTGGGGGTGAGCGTCAGCAGTTTTCCGCCCCGCCGGACCTCCCGGGTGTCCTCGTCCATGGTGAGGTCCGCGACCCGCAGCACGGAGCGCTGGACGCCGGGACCGGCGCTGCGCCGCAGCACGGTCCGCAGCCGGGCCATCAGCTCCTCCACGGCAAACGGTTTCACCAGATAGTCGTCCCCGCCCCGGGTCAGCCCCGCGACCCGGTCGGCGACCCCGTCGCGTGCCGTCAGGAACACCACCGGCACCATGGTCCCGCTGTGCCGCAGCCGGTCGAGCACGCCGAAGCCGTCGATGTCGGGCAGCATCAGGTCGAGCACCACGATGTCCGGGTGGAAGTCCGCGGCGCGGCGCAGCGCCTCCGCACCCGAGTTCGCGGTGACCGCGTCCCAGCCTTCGTAACGGGCGACCGTCGCCACGAGATCGGCGATCGGCGGGTCGTCGTCCACGACGAGGAGTCGTACTTTTTCCACCTGCTCATAGTGCGCCACACACCCCGCAGCGCCAGACCCGCGTCTCCCGTGTGCGCGAATCGATAAGATCTTGAAAGTTGAACGACAGGAAAACGACAGCGAAGCACGGACAAGCTCTGTGTTCTGAGGACCCGATCTAGGAGTTTCCGTCCGTGACGACCGTCCAATCGCCTCCCGTACCCCCCACGGCGATACGTCCCAAAGTCGTGGCCCGCACCGGCCTGTACGCCGTGCTTGCCGCGAACGCGGCCGTCGTGACCCTCTTCGCCGTCCAGGCGGGCTTCGCCTCCAACGCCCTCGTCGTGATCGGCCGCTTCGCCGGCCTGTACAGCGCCCTGCTGATGGCGTTCCAACTGCTGCTGGTGGCCCGGCTGCCCTGGCTGGACCGCCGCATCGGCATGGACCGGCTGACCAACTGGCACCGATGGACCGGCTTCAGCCTGTTGTGGACGCTGGTCGGCCATGTGGTGTTCATCACCTTCGGCTATGCCGAATCGTCGTCGATGAACCCGGTGAGCCAGCTCGTCGACCTGGCCGAGACCGTCGAAGGTGTGCTGCGCGCGGCCGTCGCGATGGTGCTGATCCTGGTCATCGGCGGCGTCTCCGGCCGCTGGGCCCGTCGGCGCCTCGCGTACGAGACCTGGCACTTCATCCACCTGTACACGTACGTCGCCGTGGTGCTGGCCTTCACGCACCAGGTCGCGGTCGGGACGACCTTCACCGCGTCGTCCGCCGCCACGGCGTACTGGTACGCGGTGTGGGGCGTGGCCCTTGGCTCGGTGTTGCTGGGCCGGCTGGTCCTGCCGCTGTGGCGGAACTGGCGCCACCAGCTGCGTGTCGAGGCCGTCGTCCCCGAGGCCGCCAACGTCGTAAGCGTTTACATCACCGGTCGTGACCTGGACCGGCTGCCCGCCCGGGCGGGCCAGTTCTTCCTGTGGCGTTTCCTGACCAAGGACCGCTGGTGGCAGGCGAACCCCTTCTCCCTGTCGGCCGCGCCCGACGGCACCCGGCTGCGCCTCACTGCGAAGGCGGCCGGCGACGGCTCCGCCGGACTGCGCCACCTCAAGCCCGGCACCCGCGTCTTCGCCGAGGGCCCCTACGGAGCCTTCACCGCCATGCACCGCACCCGGCCGGAGGCCCTGCTCATCGCCGGCGGTGTCGGCGTCACCCCGATCCGGGCGCTCCTCGAGGAGATCGAGGGGCACGCGGTGGTCATCTACCGGGTGGCCGGCGAGCGGGACGCCGTGCTCTACGACGAACTGCACGAACTCGCCCTGACCAAGGGCGCCGAGCTGCACCTGGTCACCGGTCCGCCGGTGCCGGACCGACTCGCGCCACGTGAACTCGCGGCGCTCGTACCGGACATCGCGGAGCGGGACGTCTTCCTGTGCGGGCCGCCGCCGATGATGAACGCGGTCCTCGGCACCCTGCGCGAGCTGGACGTACCCAAGCCGCAGATCCACTTCGAACGCTTCAGCCTGGCGGGTTGAGGGATACGAGGAAAACACCGTGAAGCGAGTAATCCCTGTCCTGGTCCTGTCCGTGGCGGGTCTGATCCCGGTCTGGCGCTACGAGCCGTCGACCGGTACGACATCCACCACCGAGGCCGCCTCGACACCCTCCGTGTCCTCCTCCACGTCGTCCTCGGGCTCCTCGGGATCCACCACGTTCACCGGCACGACCGTGGCCACCGAGAAGGGCGACGTCCAGGTCCGGATCACCTACGACGGCGACAAGATCACGGCTGTGAAGATGCTGAAGCAGCCGAACCATCCGCAGACGACCGCGGCGGTGCCGAAGCTGATTGCGGAAACGCTTACCGCGCAGAGTGCGGATATCGACACCGTTTCCGGCGCGACCCTCACGAGCGACGGTTACAAGGAGTCGCTCCAGGCCGCGATCGACGCGAAGGGCGCCTGACGTGCACCGCGTCGAACACGTCATGGGGTTTCCGGTCTCGTTGCGGATCGACGACACCGTCGTTCCCGACGGGGCCGGGGACGCCGTGTTCGCGTGGCTGCGCGAGGTCGACGCACGGTTCAGCCCGTTCAAGGCCGACAGTGAGGTCTCCCGGTACGGCCGGGGCGAGCTGTCGGCCGACGAGCTGAGCGCCGACCTCGTGGAGGTGCTCGACATCTGCGAGCGGTACCGGGTGGCCACCGGCGGCGCCTTCGACATCCGGCTGCCCGGCCGCGGCCTGGACCCCTGCGCGGTGGTCAAGGGCTGGTCAGTGCAGCGGGCGGCGGAGTTGCTGACCGGGGCCGGGCTCGGCCGGTTCTGCCTCAACGCCGGGGGTGACGTGGTCGTTTCCGGCGGGCCCTGGCGGGTCGGCGTGCGGCATCCCGAGATCGCCGACCGGTTGTGCACCGTCCTCGACCTCACCGACGGGGCTGTCGCGACCTCCGCTCGCTACGAGCGCGGCGACCACATCCTCGACGGCCGCACCGGCCGGCCGGTGACCGGCCTCGACAGCCTCACCGTCGTGGCCCCGACCCTGACCGAGGCGGACACCGTCGCCACTGCCGCCTTCGCCCTGGGCGCGGACGGCGTCGAGTGGGCGGCCGCGCGCGACGGCTGCGAGGTGTACGCCGTCCTGCCCGGCGGACGCGTGTTGCGTACCGGCGGGTTCCCGACGGCGGGGGCAGCGGCCGCGTGAGCGTCGAGGCGACGGTCCTGGGAGCGGCTCTCGGGCTGCTCGGCTGGGGCGCGACGGTCCTCGCCCGGACGTCGGGGCGGGGACGTCGGCCGCCGACGCGTCGTCACCGCCGGTGCGGCTGACCGGGTTGCTCCGGTGGCAGCTCACCTCGGGAGCAGCTCGCTTGAAGCGGTTTCACGAAAGTTTCAGGG
>NZ_JBHVYO010000069.1:14676-35458 GCF_042880655.1 Streptomyces sp. NPDC058295 | reverse complement strand
CACCCGGCCGGGTGGTCGCCCCCTCAACGTTTCTTCGCCTGGGGGTGGTGCTGCGGTCAGTGACCGCCCTGCTCGTCACGGCGGCGCTGCCAGCGCTGCTCGATCCGGTCCATCATGGAGCGCTTCTGCCGACCCTGCCCACGAGTGTGCGGGGTACCCGGTGCCGCTGCGGCTCCTGCCGTGGGTTGCTCGCCCGGCTTGGGCGCCTTGCGCCAGCCGGTCACCGCGAGGACCGCACAGCCCAGCATGACGAGGAAGCCCACCACGCTCAGCCAGACCTGCTTGGCGACCATACCGGCCATGAGGAGCGCGATACCCACGAGGAAGCCTGCGACCGCCTGGTAGACCCGCCGCCGGGTGTACGTACGCAGCCCGCTTCCCTCGAGCGCCGACGCGAACTTGGGATCTTCGGCGTACAGCGCTCGCTCCATCTGCTCGAGCATGCGCTGCTCGTGCTCCGAGAGCGGCACGGAGTCCTCCTCATCGTGCAGTCGCCGGGGCGACCCGGGGGGTCCCTTCAGGATAGGCAGGGAATCGCCCCCGTGAAACCCGCCCCTCTACGCCAATTGGCCAACCGGAGCCCGTCATGGACGTCCCGGCCCGCTGAGGTTTCCATTCCCCAGGAGCCGACCCGTCATGCCGGGCGGTCTCCCTCGATCATACGGCGCACTGCGCCCGAACGGGGGGCCTGTGGCGTACTCCATGCGCTGCCAAGGCCCTGATCAGCGGTGCGCCCCAGGAGGCGCTCAGCTCCCGTCGGCCCCCCGCGTCTCCCCCAGCACATGGAGCTGGGTCGCCACGGAGTGGAAGGCGGCGAGTTCGGCGGCGGCCTCCTCGAGCTTCAGCAGGGCTTCCATGGCGCCGGGCTCGGTGTCCACGAGCACACCGGGGACGAGGTCGGCGAAGACCCGCACGCCGTGCACCGACCCGACCCGCAGGCCCGCGCCCTCGACCAGGGCGGTGAGCTGCTCGGCCGTGAAGCGGCGCGGCACCGGGTCGCCCTCGCCCCAGCGGCCGTCCGGGCCGGTGAGGGCCTGCCGGGCCTCCTTGAAGCGGCCGGCGAGGGCCCGCGCGAGCACGGCTCCGCCGAGACCGGCGGCGAGCAGGCTGAGGACGCCGCCGGAGCGCAGCGCGGCCACCACGTTGCGGACGCCCTCGGCCGGGTCGTCCACGTACTCCAGGACGCCGTGGCACAGGACCGCGTCGTAGCCGCCCCGCTCGACCACGTCGAAGAGCCCGTGGGCGTCGCCCTGGACGCCCTTCACGCGATCGGCGACGCCGGCCTCGGCGGTGCGGCGCTCCAGGGCGAACAGCGCGTTGGGGCTGGGGTCGACGACGGTGACCCGGTGCCCGAGGAGGGCGACGGGCACCGCGAAGTTCCCGCTGCCGCCGCCGGTGTCGAGGACGTCGAGCGACTCACGCCCGGTCGTCTTGACCCGGCGCTCGAGGGCGTCCTGAAGGACCTCCCAGACCACGGCCGTACGGAGGGCGGCGCGGGGCCGAGGGGGGTCGGAGCGTAGCGGCGTCGGGTGCGGGCTGTGGGGGGAGACGGGCGGGCGCATCGGGTCCGACACGGCAGTTGACTCCTCGGCGCGGCACCGCCTCTTGCGCGGCGGAGCGAACGGGCTGCCTTCCCGGCCCGATCCGATCCGGCCCGGTGAGCGGGCGGGGCGGGGTGGGCCGAGGCAAGGCTTCAGGCGTCTTCCACCCTATGGCCTCCGGCGCCTTTGCCCGGTCACGGTGGTGCGCCCCGGTGGCGGGCATGTCAGCCCGCGTCCGGCAGGTCGCGCCCCGCACCGGAGCCGTCCGGGTCGTCCCCCTCCTGGCGCGGCTGCGGGAGGACCGGCTGGAGCACCAGCATGCGTTCGACGAGGCGGAGGAACATCGCCACGTCGCGTATCAGGTCGTCGGCGTCCCGGCGGGTGGCCGCGCCCTGGATGCCCGCCTCGGCCCGGGCTCGGCGCCGGGCCCCGGAGGCGAACAGCGCGCTCCACTCGGTGAGTTCGGGCGCTATCTCGGGGAGCACTTCCCAGGCGCTCCGGATGCGGGCCCGGCGGCGCGGGGCGGGATCAGGGCGACCCCGGGCGGCGAGTACGGCCGCCGCGGTGCGCAGGGCCGCCAGATGCGCCGTGGCGTAGCGCTCGTTGGGGGTTTCGAGGACGGCCGCCTCGTCCAGCCCGGAGCGGGCCTGGGCGAGCAGGTCGAGAGCGGCGGGCGGGGCCGTGGTGCGGCGCAGCACGGGGTGCACATCGCTCGCCGGGCCGTTCAGTGAGGGGGCAGGGCCGGCGGCGCGGCGCCGGTTTGCGGCGGCTGCGTGGTAGGTGGCCATGACGAACCTCCTGTCGTCTGTGTGACGGCACGCCCTGATACGGGTTGCCGTATGTGCCCATCGTGGGGTATGGCACTGACAACCCGTTCTGACCTGGGCTTTTGCTTCGATCGAAGGTTCGGGCTAGTTTTTGCACTGACCAGTCAGTTCAAATAGTCGTCAATCAGGGGGACCTGTGGACGGAGTCGGTGTCACCGCCGACGGCTTCGGGCTCCGAGGCCCTCGCGGATGGGCGTTCCGAGGCGTCGGCCTCGACGCGGAGCCGGGCTCGTTGATCGCCGTCGAGGGGCCGTCCGGCTCCGGGCGGACCAGTCTGCTGCTCGCGCTCACCGGGCGGATGAAGGCCACCGAGGGGACGGCGGCCGTGGGCGGGGCACGGCTGCCGAAGCAACTGGCCGCCGTGCGGCGCGTCAGCGCGCTCGCGCACGTGGCCGGCGTCACCGACCTCGACCCGGCCCTGACCGTCGGGGAGCACCTGCGCGAACGGGCGCTGCTGGAGCGGCGGTTCGGCGGCCCCGTACGGGAGTTGCTGCGACCGCGCGCGGAGCGGGCCGCCGAGGTGGGGCTGCGGATCGACACCGCGCTCGCCGCAGCCGGGCTCGACCGGGAGTCCCTGCCCAAGGGATCGCGGACCGCCGTCCGCGACCTGGAGCGCCTCGAAGCACTGCGCCTGTCCGTGGCGCTGGCGCTCATCGGACGCCCGGGGCTGCTCGGTGTCGACGACATCGACCTGAAGCTGACGGACGCCGAGCGGGAGGAGGTCTGGGCACTGCTCGGTTCCCTCGCCGAGGCGGGGACGACCGTCCTCGCCGTGTGCGGCGAGGCCCCCGAGGGCACGGTCACGGTCTCCACCGGCCCGGAGGCCGCCCCGCTCGACCGGGAGGACGCCGTCGAGGCCCCTGCCCAGGAGAACGACATCGGCGCCTCCGGCGAGCCCGCCGCCGAATCCACTGACGTACCCGCCGCCGAATCCGCCCGAACGACAGCCAAGTCCACCGAGTCCGATGAGCCCACCGGGTCCACCGGGTCCACTGAGCCCACCGGGTCCGAGCAGGAAGAGGAGAAGACGGATGCGATCGCCGAGACTGGCCGCGCTTGAGCTGCGGCGCTTCGGCCGAGGCAGGCTTCCCCGGGCGGCCCTCGTCGCGCTCCTGCTGCTGCCCCTGCTGTACGGCGCGCTGTACCTGTGGTCCTTCTGGGACCCGTACGGCCGCCTGGACCGCATTCCCGTGGCGCTCGTGAACGACGACAAGGGCGCCACCGCCGACGGCAAGCGGATCAGCGCGGGGGACGACATCACCAAGGGCCTGCGCGACAGCGAGGTGTTCGACTGGCACGAGGTGACTGCCGCCGAGGCACGCGCAGGCGTGGAGGACGGCAGGTACTACCTGTCGCTGACCATGCCGGCCGACTTCAGCGGGCGGATCGCCTCCAGCGCCGGCGACTCGCCCGAGACGAGCGCCCTCCAGGTGCGCACCAACGACGCCAACAACTACATCGTCGGGCAGATCTCGCGAACGGTCTTCAGTGAGGTGCGCACGGCCGCGTCCACGAAGACCTCGCGGTCATTCCTCGACAAGATCTTCGTCTCCTTCTCCGACATCCACGGAGAGACCGCGAAGGCCGCCGACGGGGCCGACGACCTCACCGGCGGCATCGGGAAGGCCGAGAAGGGCTCCAAGGACCTCGCCGACGGGCTGAGCGACGCCAAGGACGGCAGCGGCAAGCTGGCGAAGGGCCTGAAGAAGCTCGACAAGGGCGCCGACGACCTGGAGGACGGGTCGCAGAAGGTGGCGGACGGCACCCAGACGCTCGCCGACAAGGTCAACGGGGTCGCCGACACGCTGGGGCCCTTCGTCGAGGACAACGAGAAGACCATCGGGGACACCGCCCAATTGGTGGCCGACTCCGCCAAGGTGATCCGCGACAACCTCGCGACCCTGGTGAAGGTGGCTCCGACCGCCGCCGAGGGCGCCCACACGGCCTCGGACACCCTCGCCGCCGTCCACAAGGCACGCTGCGAGACGCCGGTACTGCCCGACCCGGCGTGCGCCGACCTGAAGAAGGCCAAGGACGCGGCCGCCGACGTGGCGAAGGTCGCCGACGACCTCAACACGCTGATCGCCGACCAGGACGGCGACCTGAAGACCCTCCGCACGAACCTCGCGACCCTCCAGAAGCAGGCGCAGTCGCTCGCCGACAGCGCCCCGCACCTCTCCGAGGACCTCGACGACGCCGTGACGAAGGTCAACGCGCTCAACACGGGTGCCGCGAAGGTCGCCAAGGGCGCCAAGAAGCTGCACACCGGGCTCGGTACGGCCAAGACGGGGGCGGTCGACCTGGACGGGGGCGTCACCAAGCTCGAGACGGGCGCCCAGGACCTCAACGGCGGCATCTTCAAGCTCTCCGACGGCTCCGGAAAGCTCGCCGACGGCCTGCACGACGGTGCCGAACAGATTCCCGACTACGACGAGCAGCAGCGCGACGCGCGCACCGCCGTCATGGCCGACCCCGTGCAGCTCGCCTCACAGGACCTGCACAAGGCGCCCAACTACGGCACCGGCTTCGCCCCGTACTTCATCCCGCTGTCGCTGTGGGTGGGCGCGATGGTGGCGTACATGCTGATCGCGCCGATGAACCGGCGCGCGCTCGCCGCGGGCGCCCCGGCCTGGCGGATCGCGCTGGCGGGCTGGCTGCCGGTGGTCGCGATCGGGGTGCTCCAGACGACCGCCCTGATGGCCGTGCTGCACTGGGCGATCGGCCTGCAGATGGCGCGGGCGGCCGGCACGGTGGGCTTCCTGTTCCTGGTGACGGCGTGCTTCGCGGCCCTCGTGCAGTGGCTCAACGCGCGCTTCGGGGCAGCGGGCCGGATCCTCGTACTCGCCCTGCTCATGCTGCAGTTGACGTCGGCGGGCGGCACCTATCCGGTGCAGACCAGCCCCGGCTTCTTCAACGCGATCCACCCCTACCTGCCGATGAGTCACGTCGTCGACGCGCTCAGGAGGCTCATCACGGGCGGCGGCCTGACACCGGTGTGGCACGCGTGCGTGGTGCTCGTCGCCTTCACCGCGGGCGCCCTCGCGCTGACCGCCCTGTCGGCGCGCCGCCGCCAGGTGTGGACCCTGGACCGGCTGCACCCGGAGCTGAGCCTGTGACGATCCGGCGGCCGGCAGCCCGGGTTCCTGTGACAATCAGGACCATGGAAAGCAGCACCACCCCGGGCGGCCGCACCCGCCGCGAGGCCACCCGGCAGAAGCTCTACGAGGCAGCCGTCACGCTCATCGCCGAGCAGGGCTTCTCCGCGACGACCGTGGACGAGATCGCCGAACGGGCCGGCGTCGCGAAGGGCACGGTCTACTACAACTTCGCGAGCAAGTCGGTCCTCTTCGAGGAACTGCTCAGGCACGGCGTGGGCCTCCTCGCCGCCTCGCTGCGGGAGGCGGCCGAGCGCACCGCGCGGGACGGCGGCAGCAAGGTCGACGCCCTGGACGCGATGGTCCACGCGGGCCTCGTCTTCATCGACCGCTACCCGTCCTTCACCCAGCTCTACGTGGCCGAGCTGTGGCGCACCAACCGTGCCTGGCAGTCCACCCTCATGGTGGTCCGGCAGGAGGCGGTGGCCGTCGTCGAGGGGGTGCTGCGCGAGGGCGTCGAGAACGGCGAGTTCAGCGACGAGATCGATGTCCCGCTGACGGCGGCCGCCCTGGTGGGCATGGTGCTGGTGGCCGCGCTGGACTGGCAGGCCTTCCAGCCGGAGCGCTCCCTGGACGACGTCCACTCGGCGCTGTCCCGGCTGCTCCAGGGACGGGTGAGCGGTCACCGGTAGCCCACGCGCGCGGTGCGGGTCTGAGCCGCGCCACGCGCGCGTGGGCACACGAAAGCGCCGGTCCGCGGTGGCCCCGTCCCCGGTGGGCCGCCGCGAACCGGCGCTTCCTCGTGCTCCCCCGTTCCCCCGTTCCCCCCGTCCCTCCCCCGTTGTTCCCCCGTTCGGTCGTTCCCCCGGGGTGCCCCCCGCGCCTCACTCCCGCCGAACCGGCCGGCGGAAGGAGCGGATCGAGGGCCGCTCCGTTCCGGCGCCCCGTGTCGCCGGTGCCGGAGCCGCGCCTCTTTCCGTGCCACCACTCTCTCGTTCGCGCAGGTCCGCCCCCATCCGCGCGCGTACTCAACTCACCCACTAGGTACGCGTACTCAGCTCTGCGCACTCATCCCCAGGACGCCGCGCGGCCGACTGGTTACGATCGCGTCCGTGTCCGTACTCCCCCTTGTGTTCACCAGCGGCTGGGCCAGCGGCATCAACGCCTACGCGGTGGTGCTGCTGCTCGGCGTGTTCGGCGCGACCGGCCTGAGCGACGAAGTTCCCGAGACGCTCCAGCGCCCCGAAGTGCTGATAGCCGCCGGCGTCCTCTTCCTGTGCGAGGCGGTCGCCGACAAGATCCCCTACGTGGACTCCGCGTGGGACACCGTGCACACGGTCGTCCGGCCGGCGGCGGGAGCCTGGGTCGGAGCCGTGCTCGCCGGGCAGAGCGGTTCGCTCTCCGACGCGGCGGCCGGCCTGCTCGGCGGTTCGACGGCGCTGGCCAGCCACGCCGTCAAGGCCGGCACCCGGATGGCGGTGAACTCCTCGCCGGAGCCGTTCAGCAACGTGATCGTGAGCCTGGCCGAGGATCTCGGGGTCGCCGGGATCGTGACGTTCGCGATGTTCCACCCGGAAGCGGCCGCGATCATCGCGGGGGCCCTGCTGCTGGCCGGTCTGGCGGTGCTCTTCCTGCTCGTCTCGCGGATCCGCCGGTTCCTGCGGCGCAGGGCGCAGCGGCGGGAGGAACGCCGGCTCGCCCGGCTCCCGTGGCCGCCGCCACCGGGCTGACGGCGTGACTGTCGGTGGCGGCCGATAAAGTCGCAGGCATGGCAGGGATTGCGGTGATCGGCGCCGGGATGGGCGCGCTGACGGCGGCCGCCCGGCTGGCCGTCGCGGGCCACCGGGTGACGGTGTACGAGCGTACGCAGACGTACGGCGGAGCGGTGCGCCGCTTCGAGCGGGACGGGTTCGGTTTCGACACCGGTCCCGGTCTGCTGCCCCTTCCCGCCGTCTACCGCGATCTCTTCGTCAAGACCGGCAAGGAGCCGCTGGAGGCCTGCGTCGAGCTGGTCCAGGTCGATCCTTCCGCACGGCACGTCTTCGCGGACGGCACCGAAGTGGCGCTGCCGAACGCCTCGCGCGCGGGTGTCGTCACGGCGCTGGACGCTGCGCTCGGGGCGCCGGCCGGGCAGCGCTGGGGCGACTTCCTGGTCCGGGCCCGGGAGGCCTGGGACCGCACCCGCCGGCCGCTCCTGGAGGAGCCCCTGTGGGACGACTGGTCGGTGCTGGCCGCCCGCGAGCCCTACCCGGCGGTCCCGCACAAGCGCCTGCTGCGCACCCGCCGGGCGGGCACCCTCGCCGAGGTCGGCGCCTGGGAGCTGCGTGACCCCCGGCTCACCGCCCTGCTCGAGGGCCACGCACTCGCCTACGGCCTGGACCCGCGCGTCACCCCGGCGAGCGCGGCCGTGCTGCCTTACATGGAGCACGCCTTCGGCACCTGGTACGTGCGCGGGGGGATGCGGGAGCTGGCCCGCGCGGTCCACGAGCGGTGCCTGGCCCGCCGGGTGGAGTTCGTCTTCGGCGCCGAGGTCACCCGGATCCTGGAGAAGGACGGCCGGGCGGTGGGCGTGGAACTCGCCGGGGGCGAGGTGCGGGAGGCGGACTTCGTGGTCGCCCCCGGCAGCGCCGGCGGTCTGCCCGCCCGCGCGGAGGGCGAGGTCGCTCCCCAGCAGGGCCTGCCGAGCCGGCTGACCGTACTGCTCGCGCTGCGCGGCGCCCGGCCGGAGGGGACCGCGCACCGGACGGTGGTGCACGCGGAGGACCGTGACGGCGAGTTGGAGAGCCTCTTCGGTACGGCGCCGTCAGTGCCCGCGCGGCCGACGGTGACGGTTCTGCGGCCCGACGACCCCGCCCTGGTCCCGGACGGCTCCCACGAGGCGGTCACGCTCGGCGCGGTGGTGCCCGCGGGCGCGGAGATTCACGACGCACACGTGGACGCGCTGGTCGCGGCCGCCGAGCGGGCCGTCCCCGGTCTGCGCGACCGCGTCCTGTGGCGTGAGGTGCGCACCCCCGCCGACATCGCGCGGGAGACCGGCGCGGCGGGCGGGGCGGTCCCGGCGCCGGCACTGGCGGCGGCCGGGGGGCGGCTGCTGCATCCCGCCAACTCCACGGGACTGCAAGGGCTGTTCACCGTCGGCGGCTGGTCGCACCCGGGCGGCGGACTGCCGCACGCGGGCATGTCGGGCGCGCTGGTGTCCGGGCTGATCGTGGAGGGCCCGCGGTTCCGGGGCTCACAGTGAGCCACCGAGATTCCCGGCAGCGGCTCCGACAGCAGGCGTTCCCGGGCGGACGCGGCCGTCAGAACCGATACTGCTCGTCGTAGCCGGTGCCCTGGCCTTGGCCCTGCTGCTGCTGGCCGTCGCCCTGGTACGGGTACTGCTGCTGCTCGGGCGGGAGTTCGCCGCCCAGCGGGTCGTCGGTGCTGCGCTGCTGCGGGACCCAGACGCCGCCGGCCGGGGTCTCCCCGTAGCCGCCGGTGCCGTACTGCTCCTGGCCGTAGCCCTGCTGCCCGTACTGCTGCTGGCCGTAGCCGGCGTCGTAGGAGCCGCCGCCGTAGGTCTGGGTGCCGATGTACGGGTCGGAGTAGGCGGCGTACTGCTGCTCGCCGGTCGCGTCGTAGCCGTACTGCTGCTGGTGGTACCCGGAGTACGTGTCGTACCCGTAGTTCTGGTCCGTGCCCTGGGCGGCCGTCGCGTACTGGTCCTGGGGCTGGCCCTCCGACTGGCCCTGGCCCTGGCCGTCCGCGGCCGCGTACGCGGCATCGCTGTATATGCCGTAGGAGCCGGTGTCGTCGGGCAGGGGCTGCGGCTCGTACACG
The DNA here is from genome assembly GCF_042880655.1 of Streptomyces sp. NPDC058295. Taxonomy (NCBI): domain Bacteria; kingdom Bacillati; phylum Actinomycetota; class Actinomycetes; order Kitasatosporales; family Streptomycetaceae; genus Streptomyces; species Streptomyces sp. NPDC058295. Next base: position 26,176 of record NZ_JBHVYO010000069.1, on the reverse strand, counting down.
GACGTGGTCTCGGCGGCCGAGGGGTCGGCGCCGCGGGCCGCGGGCGTGAAGACGTCGTCGCGGTCGTAGTCGTCGTCGCCGAAGGCGCTCTTGTCGCCGAAGGCGTTCCCGCCCTGGCCGAACGCCACGTCGTCGGTGCCGTACTGCGGGTCGGTGCCGATACCGGCCTCTCCCGCCTCCAGGCCGGAGACCTCGAGCGTCGGGTCCTTGCGCTCGGCCTTGCCGCGGCGGCGCTTGGTGACGGTCCCGCCCTCACCGTCCGTGTCCGCGTCCCCGCGCCGGAAGGCCCAGCCCTCGGCGAAGCCGCGCCGGAACGACAGCGTGACGTAGGTCTGGCCGACCGCGAAGGCGGCCGCGCCCAGTGCGATGACGACGACCGACGGGATCAGGACACCGAGGACCACGCCGAGGAAGCCGACGAAGGCGAGCAACCGCCAGCGCAGCCGTGCCTTGTACTGCAGCAGAACCTCGCCGAGCAGCCACAGCGCGACAAAGCCAAACGCGATGTAGAGGACCGTCCAGCCCATGTACGCCCCTCTCCCAGTGGCCGCTACGCAGTGTGTCGTATGTGAATGCGACCGGTCTAGGCCTGCGGCGGATGGTGCAGGCCCAGGTTCTCGTAGATTTCCAGCGTCGCCGTGGAGTTGTTGAGCGTGATGAAGTGCAGTCCTGGCACTCCCTCGGCCAGCAGCCGTGCGCAGAACTCCGTGGCGAAGTCGATGCCAATGGAGCGTACAGCGGCCGGATCGTCTTTGGCTGTGAGGATCCGCTCTTTCAGGGCGGCCGGGAAGTGGGCGTTGCTGAGCTTGGGCAGGCTTTCCAGCATCTTCACACTCGTCACCGGCAGGACCTCGGGGATGACCGGGGTCACACAGCCGGCCGCCTCGACGCGGTCGCGCAGCCGCAGATAGGACTCGGGCTCGAAGAACATCTGGGTGATGGCGTAGTCGGCGCCGGCCCGGCACTTGTCGACGAAGTGCGTGACGTCCGTGTCCCAGTCACCGGAGCGCGGGTGCATCTCGGGGAAGGCGGCGACACCCACGCAGAAGTCGCCCGACTCCTTGATGAGCCGGACGAGTTCGGCGGCGTACGTCAGGCCCTGGGGGTGGGGTACCCACGCGCCCATGGGGTCGCCGGGCGGGTCGCCGCGCACGGCGAGCATGTTGCGGATCCCGGCGTCGGCGTACTGGCCGATGATGTTGCGCAGCTCGGCGATGGAGTGGTCCACGGCGGTGAGGTGCGCGACCGGCGTGAGGGTGGTGTCCACGACGATCTGCTGGGTCTCCCTGACCGTGGTCGCCCGGGTGGAGCCGCCGGCACCGTACGTCACCGAGACGAAGTCGGGAGCGACCGCCTCGACCCGGCGCAGCGCGTTCCACAGGCTCCGCTCACCCTTGGGCGTCTTCGGCGCGTAGAACTCGAACGAGTACGTCGTCTTGCCGGTCGCCAGGATGTCGCGCACGGTGCGCGCGCGGTCCGTCCTGGTGGATGCGGTTCCTAGGGCCATACCCGCAGGTTAGTCAGGGGTGGGCGGTCCCCCAACCCGATGCGGGAAATTTGCCCGGATTGTCGACTTGTTGTCCACCCCTTGGGACAGCCGTACCAGACGTGCCGGCCGGGCCGACGTGCCGCCGGGGCCGGCCGGATCACGCCTCGCGCAGCCGCTTCGCGAACTCCGCCGCCGCGGCTCCCGGGTCGTCCGCGTCCGTGATCGCCCGGACGACGACGACCCGGCGGGCGCCCGCCGCCAGGACCTCGTCCAGGTTGCCGAGGTCGATGCCGCCGATGGCGAACCAGGGGCGGTCGGTGCCGAGGGCGGCCGTGTGCCGGACCAGGTCGAGGCCGGGGGCGGGCCGGCCGGGCTTGGTGGGGGTGGGCCAGCACGGGCCGGTGCAGAAGTAGTCGACACCCTCCTGGACGGCGGCTGCCCCGGCCTCCGCCTCCGTGTGCGTGGAGCGGCCGACGAGGACCTCCTCGCCGAGGATCGCGCGGGCCGCGGGGACGGGCAGGTCGCCCTGGCCGAGGTGGAGCACGTGGGCGGCGGCCGCGTGCGCGACGTCCGCGCGGTCGTTGACCGCGAGCAGCTTGCCGTGCCGGGCACAGGCGTCGGCGAACGCCTCGAGGTGCTCCAGCTCCTCGGCCGCCTCGATGCCCTTGTCCCGCAGCTGGACGATGTCGACACCGCCCGCGAGGACCGCGTCCAGGAACTCCGGGAGGTCGCCCTGGCGGGTGCGGGCGTCCGTGCAGAGGTACAGCAGGGCGTCGGCCAGGCCGGTGCGGGCGGTGTCGGGCATACGAAGGTCCCCCCAGTGCGGTGGCGTACGGGAGCGAGCGCCCCCGCACGCCGGGTGTGTCGGTTCGAATACGCGGGTCAGACGGCGAGCGCCTGGGCGCGGCGCTTCACCTCCGTGCCGCGATTCTCACTCAGGGCCTGCGCGGGGGTGCCGGGCAGGCTCGGGTCGGGGCTGAAGAGCCACTCCAGCATCTCTTCGTCCTTGAAGCCGTCGTCCCGCAGCAGGGTCAGGGTCCCGACCAGGCCCTTCACCACCTTGTCCCCGTCGATGAAGGCGGCGGGGATGTGCAGCGCGCGGTTCTCGCCACGGCGCACGGCGATGAGCTGGCCGTCCTTGATCAGCTGCCGGACGCGGATCACGTCGACATCGAGCATCTCCGCGATGTCGGGCACGGTGAGCCAGGCGGGGACGAGAGCATCGGTCTTTGCGTCAATCTCGGTCACGGGAACAAGCCTGCCATCTGCCGCTGACAGTCGGAAACCGAGCCGGTCCGACCAGGCGCTCAGGTCGCCGCCGTCGCCGCCTTCATCGGCCTCGCCGGGTCCGCGAGGAGCCGCGGATTCATGGGCGTGCCCGCCAGGATCAGCCGCTTGCCCTGGGCGAGGTCGCGCGCCCGGCCCACGGCCAGCAGGGCGACCAGCCGGTCCTCGCGCAGCCAGCACACCGACCAGGCCGGCCCCGACGGGTCGCCGCGCCACAGGACGCGGTCGGCGTCGGCGTGGTGCCCGGCGTACTGGACGAAGCGGCCGAACTGCTCGGACCAGAAGTACGGGACCGGGTCGTAGACGGCCAGGGGTTCGTCGGTGGCGGCGCCGACGATGTTCGCCGCGACCGTGCGCGGCCCCTGGAGGGCGTTGTCCCAGTGATGGACGAGGAGCCGCTCGCCGTACCGCCCCGAAGGGAAGGATGCGCAGTCGCCGACCGCGTACACATCGGGCACGGAGGTCCGCAGCTGGGCGTCGGCGACGACTTCGCGGTGGGCGCCGAGCGCGACGCCGGAGCCGGCCAGCCAGGCGGTGGCGGGGCGGGCGCCGATGCCCACCACGACCGCGCCCGCGGGCAGCCGGGAGCCGTCGTCCAGGACGACCGCACCGGGCTCGACGCGCTCCACGCGCGCGTGGGTGCGCAGCTCGATGCCGCTGTCGGCGTACCAGGCGGCCATCGGGGCGGCGACCTCGGCGGGCAGCGCCCCGGCCAGCGGCCGGTCGGCGGCCTCGACGACGGTGACCGCGCAGCCGGCCTCCCGCGCGGCCGTGGCGAACTCGGCGCCGATCCAGCCGGCGCCGACGACCACGATGTCGTGCTGACGGGCGAGCACGGGCCGCAGCCGTTCGGCGTCGTCCAGGGTGCGCAGCAGGTGCACGCCGGGCACGCCCTCGGCGCCGGGCAGCCGGATAGGTTCGGCGCCGGTGGCGAGGACGAGGACGTCGTAGGGGACGGGCCCGGCCTCGGTGTCCAGCTCGTGGTCGGCCGGGCGAAGGCCGCTCACCTCGCGGCCGAGCACCAGCTCGATGCCGAGGCCTTCGAAGTCGACGTCGAAGGCGGAACCCTCGGCGTTGCCCAGCAGGACGGCCTTGGACAGCGGGGGCCGGTCGTAGGGCTGGTGGGGCTCCGCGCCGATCAACGTCACCGTGCCGTCGAAGCCCTGTTCCCGCAGGGCCACGGCGGTCTGCACCCCCGCCATGCCCGCGCCGACGACCACCACGCGCCGCCCGGACGGGCCGCCTTCTTCCTGCCTCTGCTCACTCACCTGATCACCTTAGGCGGCTGACGAATCGTCAGTCAGTGCTCGTGCGCCGTGACCTGCTCCACAACGCTGGTGCCGCTGCCCTCCTGCGACTCCCACGCCCAGCTCTCCTCGAGCCGCACCCGTCCGTCCGCGAGCTCCGTGACCGTCGAGACGCAGTGCCCCGAGGACGTCGTCCCGTCGTGCTTGAGCTGTACGTACCGGAAGTCGAGCCGGTCCCCTTCGCGGGTACCCACCAGATGCCCGCGTACGACGTCACCGCCCGCGTACTCCGCCCAGATCTCACCGCCGCGCTCGTGGTACGTGAAGCGGGTGCGGGTGCCGACCTGGCCCGGGGCCTGGTCGGCGACGGGCGCGAGGACGAGGCCGTCCAACGAGCGGGGCATGACGAAAGGCTCCCTTACAGAGGCGCCGGACCACGGGCTAGGGTGGCCAACCTAGAGCACACGCGGGAGTCCGGACGCACCGGGCTGAGAGGGAGGCTGGCGGCCTCCGACCGTCGAACCTGATCCGGGTCATGCCGGCGAAGGGAGGGGCTGGACGCCCATGTCGTCTCCACGTACGTCAGACGTCCTCGTCATCGGGGGCGGGATCATCGGCCTGGTCACGGCCTGGCGGGCCGCGCAGCGCGGCTTCGCCACGGCGGTGGTCGACCCGGCGCCGGGCGGCGGGGCCGCCCAGGTGGCGGCCGGGATGCTGGCCGCCGTCACGGAACTGCACCACGGCGAGCAGACCCTGCTCGGCCTCAACCTGGCCTCCGCCCGCCGCTATCCGGAGTTCGCGGCCGAGCTGACGGAGCTGACCGGGCACGACCTCGGCTACCGGCGCTGCGGCACGCTCGCGGTCGCGCTGGACTCCGACGACCGCGCCCATCTGCGCGAACTGCACGCACTGCAGCAGCAGTCGGGGCTGGAGTCGGAGTGGCTGTCCGGGCGTGAGTGCCGACGCCTGGAGCCGCTGCTGGCGCCCGGGGTGCGGGGCGGGCTGCGGGTCGACGGCGACCACCAGATCGACCCGCGGCGGCTGACCGCGGCGCTGGTGGCCGCGTGCGAGCGGGCCGGGGTGGCCTTCCACCGCGTACGGGCCGAGCGGCTGTCCGTCGTGGGCGAGCGCGCCACGGGGGTCGTCACGCGGGACGGTACGGCCCTGGAGGCGGGGCAGGTGGTGCTCGCCGGCGGCAGCCTGAGCGGACGGCTCGCGGGGGTGCCGCAGGACGTGCTGCCGCCCGTACGGCCGGTGAAGGGCCAGGTGCTGCGGCTGACCGTGCCGCCGCGGTACGCGCCGTTCCTGAGCCGGACCGTACGGGCCGTGGTGCGCGGCAGCCAGGTCTACCTGGTCCCCCGGGAGAACGGCGAGCTGGTCGTGGGCGCCACCAGCGAGGAGCTGGGCTGGGACACCACGGTCACGGCGGGGGGCGTGTACGAGTTGCTGCGCGACGCCCACGAGCTGGTCCCCGGGATCACCGAGCTGCCGCTCACGGAGACGCGCGCGGGGCTGCGGCCCGGATCCCCGGACAACGCGCCGCTGCTCGGGCCGACGGAGCTGGCGGGGTTGCTGCTGGCCACCGGCCACTACCGCAACGGCGTGCTGCTGACGCCGGTGACGGGTGACGCGATGGCGCACGCCCTGGCCACCGGGGAGCTCCCGGACGAGGCCCGTCCCTTCACGCCCCGGCGCTTCGGCGCCACCGCACTCTCGGAGCAGTCCGCATGAACACCCGGCAGAACGCCAGGAAGAACGCGCCCGTGCAGATCTCGGTGAACGGAGAGCGGCGCGAGTTCGCTCCCGGTACGGCCCTCGACAGCGTCGTACGGTCCCTGACGCCGGCGCCCTCCGGGGTGGCCGCGGCGCTCAACGAGACCGTCGTCCCGCGCGCGCAGTGGCCGTCGACGGCTCTGCGCGACGGTGACCGGGTGGAAGTCCTCACCGCGGTCCAGGGGGGCTGAGCCATGGCCGACGATCCCTTCGTCCTCGGAGGCAGGTCCTTCTCGTCCCGTCTGATCATGGGCACGGGGGGCGCGCCCAGCCTGGAGGTGCTGGAGCGGGCGCTGGTGGCGTCCGGGACCGAGCTGACGACGGTCGCGATGCGCCGGGTGGACCCCTCGGTGCACGGTTCCGTGCTGTCGGTGCTGGAGCGGCTCGGTATCCGGGTGCTGCCGAACACGGCGGGCTGTTTCACCGCCGGGGAGGCCGTGCTGACGGCCCGGCTGGCGCGGGAGGCGCTGGGCACCGATCTGGTCAAGCTGGAGGTCATCGCCGACGAGCGCACGCTGCTGCCTGACCCGATCGAGCTGCTGGAGGCGGCGGAGACGCTGGTGGACGACGGGTTCACGGTGCTGCCGTACACGAACGACGATCCGGTGCTGGCCAGGAAGCTGGAGGACGTGGGGTGCGCGGCGGTGATGCCGCTGGGTTCGCCGATCGGCTCCGGACTGGGCATTCGCAACCCGCACAACTTCCAGCTGATCGTCGAGCACGCGCGCGTGCCGGTGATCCTGGACGCGGGGGCGGGCACCGCGTCGGACGTGGCGCTGGCGATGGAGCTGGGGTGTGCGGGGGTGATGCTGGCGTCGGCGGTGACGCGGGCGCGGGAACCCGAGCGGATGGCGTCGGCCATGCGGGCCGGCGTCGAGGCGGGAAGGCTGGCCCGGCTGGCCGGACGGATCCCGCCCCGCTACTTCGCGGAGGCGTCCTCGCCGGTGGAGGGCCGGGCCGTGCTGGACCCCGAGCGCCCCGCGTTCTGACCTCCGCAGCGCTACCGTCCGGTCTGCGGATACGGGAGTCGCGGGACCCGTGGGTTGCGTCACAGGTCGGCTCCAGTCGCGCTGCGATCGCGGTGGAAACGGCGGAGGTGTCAGCGGCGGCTCGTACACTCACCTGCGTGGACACGACCCTTCAGGACCCTCTGGTCGGGCAGCTGCTCGACGGCCGGTATCGCGTAGAGGCGCGGATCGCGGTCGGCGGGATGGCCACGGTCTACCGGGCCGTGGACACCCGCCTGGACCGCGTGCTCGCGCTCAAGGTGATGCACCCGGCGCTCGCCGCCGACGGGGCGTTCGTCGAGCGGTTCATCCGGGAGGCGAAGTCGGTCGCCCGGCTCGCCCACCCGAATGTCGTTCAGGTGTTCGATCAGGGTGCCGACGGGTCGTACGTCTATCTCGCCATGGAGTACATCGCCGGATGCACGCTGCGTGACGTGCTGCGGGAGCGCGGGGCGCTCCAGCCGCGGGCCGCGCTCGACATCCTGGAGCCCGTGCTGGCCGCCCTCGGCGCCGCGCACCGGGCCGGGTTCGTGCACCGGGACATGAAGCCCGAGAACGTGCTCATAGGGGACGACGGGCGGGTCAAGGTCGCGGACTTCGGGCTGGTGCGGTCCGTCGACACCGTGACCAGCACCACGGGAGCCGTGCTCGGCACCGTCGCCTATCTCGCCCCCGAGCAGATCGAGCAGCCCGGCGCCGCCGACCCCCGTGTCGACGTGTACGCGTGCGGGGTGGTGCTCTACGAGATGCTCACCGGTGAGAAACCTCACGACGGCGACTCCCCCGCGATCGTGCTCTACAAGCACCTCCACGAGGACGTTCCGCCGCCGTCGGCGCTCGTCCCCGGGATGCCCTTCGAGCTGGACGAGCTCGTGGCGTCGGCCACCGCCCGCACCCCCGACGTCCGGCCGTACGACGCCGTCGCGCTGCTCGGGCTGGTGCGGGAGGCGCGCGCTCCGCTCAGCGTGGACCAGCTGGACGCGATGCCGCCGCAGGCGGTGACCGCCGGACACGACAACGCCGAGGACCGGACGAGCGTGATCCCGCGCTCGCTCACCGTGCCCCGGCCGCTGCCCGTCAACGACGACGACCCCGCCGACGGCGAGGACCCGCTCAACCGCACCTCTCGCTTCCAGAGCGGGCCGCCCCTGCCGCCCCGGCGCCGTTCCGCACGGCCCCGGCGCGGGGTGCTCGCGCTCGTCGCCGCCGTCCTGCTGGTCTTCGGCGTGGGCGCCGGTGTCTGGTACATCAACTCCGGCCAGTTCACCAAGGTCCCCGCCGTGCTGACGCAGAAGGAGGCGGAGGCCAGGACACGACTGGAGGCCGCCGGCCTCGAGGTCGGCAAGGTGCGGCACCAGAACAGCGACACCGTGAAGCGCGGCACCGTCATGGACACCGACCCCGATCCGGGCGCCCGGATCCGCAAGCACGACTCCGTGACGCTCACCGTCTCCGACGGCCCGGAGATCGTGAAGGTGCCGGACGTGACGGGCTCCCGGCTGGACAAGGCCAAGGAGCTGCTGAAGACGGACGGCCTGGAGCCGGGGCTGGTCACCCAGGAGTTCAGCGAGGACGTCATCAAGGGCTTCGTGATCAGCACCGACCCCGAGGCGGGCACGAAGCGCCGCGCGGGCACCGCGGTGGCGATCGTGGTCAGCAAGGGCAGCCCGATCGACATCCCGGACGTCACCGGCGACGCCCTGAACGACGCCAGGGCCGAGCTGCAGGAGGCCGGCCTGAAGGTGAAGGTCGCCACCGAGCAGGTCAACTCCGAGTTCGACAAGGGCCTGATCGCGGCACAGACCCCGGAGGAGGGCAGCGAGGCCACCGAGGGCGACACGGTGACGCTGACGGTGTCCAAGGGGCCGGAGATGGTCGAGGTCCCGGACGTGGTCGGCGCGAGCGTCGACGACGCCAAATCGCTCCTGGAGCAGTCCGGTTTCGAGGTCGAGGAGGACCGGGGGCTGCTCGGGATCTTCGGCGACACCGTGAAGAGCCAGTCCGTGGACGCCGGCGACACGGCACCCAAGGGATCGACGATCACGATCACCATCCGGTGACCGGGCGGTGCCGGGGCGGTGCGCGGGGCATGACACCCTGAACGGGTGAGTTCTCCAGCCCCTCTCCCCTCCCGCAACCCCATCGGCGGTCACGTCCCCGTGGCCGGCGGTCTGCACGACGTGGGCATGTCGTACGCGCACGACCTCGACGCCGAGACGGTCCAGGTCTTCGTCGCCAACCCGCGCGGCTGGGCCACTCCGGTCGGCAACCCGCGCCAGGACGAGGCCTTCCGGGAGGCGTGCGCGGCGCGGTCGGTCCCGGCGTACGTACACGCGCCGTACCTGATCAACTTCGGCTCGCACACCGAGGCGACGGCCGAGAGGTCGGTGGAGTCGATGCGGCACTCGCTGCGCCGCGGGCGGGAGATCGGCGCGCTGGGCGTGGTCGTGCACACGGGGAGCGCGACGGGCGGGCGGGACCGGTCCGTGGCGCTGAAGCAGGTGCGGGAGTACCTGCTGCCGCTGCTGGACGAGCTGACCCACGACGACGACCCGTTCCTGCTGCTCGAGTCCACCGCCGGCCAGGGCGCCTCGCTCTGCTCCCGGACCTGGGACTTCGGGCCGTACTTCGAGGCGCTGGACGCCCATCCCAAGCTGGGCGTCTGCCTCGACACCTGCCACATCTTCGCCGCCGGGCACGATCTGACCGGCCCGGCCGGGATGCACCAGACCCTCGATCTGCTGGTGGACACGGTCGGCGAGGGCCGGCTGAAGCTGATCCACGCCAATGACTCCAAGGACGTGGTCGGCGCCCACAAGGACCGGCACGAGAACATCGGCGCCGGTCACATCGGCGAGGACCCGTTCCGGGCGCTGATGACCCACCCGGCCACCGCGGGCGTACCGCTGATCATCGAGACGCCCGGCGGCAAGGAGGGGCACGCGGCGGACGTGGAGCGGCTGAAGAAGCTCCGGGACGGCTGACGCCGCACCGAGAAGAGACGTCGTACCGGGGAGAGAAGCCGTACCGGGGAGATCAGAGTTCCGGGCCGTCGCCCGGCCCCTCCTGGTACGAGTAGCGCTGTTCCTTCCACGGGTCGCCGAGGTTGTGGTAGCCGCGCTCCTCCCAGAAGCCACGGCGGTCGGCGGTCATGTACTCGACGCCGCGGACCCACTTGGGGCCCTTCCAGGCGTAGAGGTGCGGAACGACCAGCCGCAGCGGGAAGCCGTGCTCGGCGGTGAGCAGCTCGCCGTCCTTGTGGGTGGCGAAGATCGTGCGCTCGGCGGCGAAGTCGGCCAGGCGCAGGTTCGAGCTGAAGCCGTACTCGGCCCACACCATCACATGGGTGACGTTCGGGGCGGGCGGAGCGCTCTCCAGGATGGTGCGGGCCGGGATCCCGCCCCACTCGGCGCCGAGCATGCTGAACTTCGTCACGCAGTGCAGATCGGCCACGACGGAGGCGTACGGAAGGGCCGTGAACTCCTCGTGGTTCCAGCAGCGCTTCTCGCCGTCGGCGGTGGCGCCGAAGACCCTGAACTCCCAGCGCTCGGGCCGGAACTTGGGCACCGGGCCGTAGTGCGTGACGGGCCATCCCCGCTGGAGTCGCTGTCCCGGCGGAAGCTCGGACACTGCTTCTTCTCCAGATTCGCGCTCCACCGGCTGACCCATGACTCCATCCTGACAGACCCTGGACGGTGCACATGACCAGCCATGACCGGGCATATCCCGAATCGGGCAAGTGCTACTAAGCATGCACTAACTTACTAAGTACGCACTTACTGGACGATCTTCGGCGCCGGTGCAATCATTCGGCGGCAGACTCCCCGATTCCCCCCACCCCGATTCCCCACGTGGAAGGAGCCTCTGCGATGCAGGGCGACCCCGAGGTCATCGAGTTCCTCAACGAGCAGCTCACCGGCGAGCTCACCGCGATCAACCAGTACTTCCTCCACGCCAAGATGCAGGAGAACTTCGGCTGGACGAAGCTCGCCAAGTACACCCGGCACGAGTCGTTCGACGAGATGAAGCACGCCGAGGTGCTCACCGACCGGATCCTGTTCCTGGACGGGCTGCCGAACTACCAGCGCCTCTTCCATGTACGGGTCGGGCAGACGGTCAAGGAGATGTTCGAGGCCGACCGTCAGGTCGAGGTCGAGGCGATCGACCGGCTGAAGCGCGGAATCAAGGTGATGCGCGAAAAGGGTGACATCACGTCCGCGAACATCTTCGAGTCGATCCTCGAGGACGAGGAGCACCACATCGACTACCTCGACACGCAGCTCGACCTGGTGGAGAAGCTCGGTGAGGCGCTGTACCTGGCGCAGCTGATCGAGCAGCCGGAGAGCTGAGGCTCTGCCTAGGCGGCTTCCCCGAGCTCGTCGAACTCCTCACGCCCGGCGAGGACCGATCCGCCCTGGCCGACGAGGCCGCGGGGCGGACAGGCGCCCCGGCCGAGGATCGCCTGGATGCGACGGACGCACGACCCGCAGTCCGTGCCCGCCTTGCAGGCGGAGGCGATCTGGCGGGGGGTGCAGGCTCCGTCGTCCGCGTGCTGCCGGACCTGCGCCTCGGTCACGCCGAAGCAGCTGCATACGAACACGCGGATTCACCTCCCGCCGAGATCAATAAGGCTAACCTAACCTTACCCGGCAGCCGGTGGCCACAAAAGTGGAGTGGGGCGCGGATCGTATGTGATC
>NZ_JBHVYO010000069.1:0-14666 GCF_042880655.1 Streptomyces sp. NPDC058295 | reverse complement strand
CAACACCCCCCCCACCCACCGCGCCCCCCGCGGCGGGGGCCCACACGGGGGGGGGGGGGGGGGGGGGGTGGGGCCCCCCCCCCCCACTCCGATGACCGAAGGGTCACTGGTCCCGGTACATCTCCGCCACCAGGAAGGCCAGGTCCAGGGACTGGCTGCGGTTCAGGCGGGGGTCACAGGCCGTCTCGTAGCGCTGGTGCAGGTCGTCGACGAAGATCTCGTCGCCGCCGCCCACGCACTCGGTGACATCGTCGCCGGTCAGCTCCACATGGATGCCGCCCGGGTGGGTGCCGAGGGCCTTGTGGACCTCGAAGAAGCCCTTGACCTCGTCGAGCACGTCGTCGAACCGGCGGGTCTTGTGACCCGAGGCCGCCTCGTAGGTGTTGCCGTGCATCGGGTCGGTGATCCAGGCGACGGTCGCACCCGAGGCGCTGACCTTCTCGACCAGCTCGGGCAGCTTGTCGCGGACCTTGTCGGCACCCATGCGGACGATGAAGGTCAGCCGGCCCGGCTCGCGGTCGGGGTCGAGGCGCTCGATGTACTGCAGCGCCTCCTCGGCCGTGGTCGTCGGACCGAGCTTGATGCCGATCGGGTTGCGGATCTTCGAGGCGAACTCGATGTGCGCGTGGTCCAGCTGCCGGGTGCGCTCACCGATCCACACCATGTGCGCCGAGACGTCGTACAGCCGCCCGGTGCGGGAGTCGACCCTGGTCAGGGCGGACTCGTAGTCGAGCAGCAGCGCCTCGTGCGAGGAGAAGAACTCGACCGTCTTGAACTCCTCCGGGTCGGCCCCGCAGGCGTGCATGAAGTTCAGTGCCTGGTCGATCTCACGGGCGAGCTGCTCGTAGCGCTGACCGGACGGGGACTGCTTCACGAAGTCCTGGTTCCAGGCGTGCACCTGGCGCAGGTCGGCGTAGCCGCCGGTGGTGAAGGCACGCACCAGGTTGAGCGTGGAGGCGGACGCGTTGTACATCCGCTTCAGGCGCTCGGGGTCCGGGATACGGGACGCCTCGTCGAAGTCGAAGCCGTTGACCGAGTCGCCGCGGTACGTCGGCAGGGTCACGCCGTCGCGGGTCTCGGTGCCCTTGGAGCGCGGCTTGGAGTACTGGCCGGCGATCCGGCCGACCTTGACGACCGGCACCGAGGCCGCGTACGTGAGCACGGCGCCCATCTGGAGCAGCGTCTTGAGCTTGTTGCGGATCTGATCGGCGGACACCCCGTCGAACGCCTCGGCGCAGTCGCCGCCCTGGAGAAGGAACGCCTCTCCCTTGGCGACGGCCGCCATCCGGGCGCGCAGCTGGTCGCACTCGCCCGCGAAGACGAGTGGCGGATACGACTCGAGGTCCGCGATCACTGCGCGCAGAGCCTCGGTGTCGGGGTACTCGGGCTGCTGCGCCGCGGGCAGGTCTCGCCAGGTGTTGCCAGCGCTCGCGCTGGTCTTAGCGTTCACGGTCACGCCCTCAACATTACGGGGTCGTGTCGAGTCGTTTTCGCCCGGCTCGACAGGTGAGACGCCCCTGTGCTCAGGTGCGCGTGGGGTAGGGTGCGTCGCATGTTCGCGCTTTCGACCCAGAACTGGTGGTGGACCGCTCATCCGGCGGCCCACTGAACTGCGCGTACGCAAGACTTCGCGAAGGCCGCCCGAGGGGCGGCCTTCGGCGTGTCCGGGGCCGTTCCTCACCGATACCGACATCGATCGAGATCGAGATCGACGGAAGAGGAACCCATGGACCTGGCACGGCTGCTCCACGACGACCGTCCGTTCGCCCTGCTCCGCCGCCGCACTCCCGGCCATGACGCGGACACGGTGGAGGTACTGCTCGGCCCGGTCGCCACGTACGACCGGCTCGCCGACCTGCCGGAGGAGTGCCTGGCGCTCGTCCCCTTCCGGCAGATCCGCGAACGCGGCTTCGACGTCCGCGACGACGGCACCCCGCTGGCGGTGCTGGTTCCCGAGGAGCGTCACGTCCTGCCCCTGGCGGACGCCCTCGACCGGCTCCCGGTCCGGGACGTGCGGGTCGAGGACGGCGGCTTCGACGTGGCCGACGAGGAGTACGCGGAGATCGTCGGGCGGGTGCTGCGGGACGAGATCGGCCGGGGCGAGGGTGCCAACTTCGTGATCCGGCGGACCTATCGGGGGCGGATCCCGGGGTTCGGCCGGGCCGACGCGATGGCCCTCTTCCGGCGGCTCCTCGAAGGCGAACGGGGCGCCTACTGGACGTTCGTCGTGCACACCGGGGACCGGACGCTGGTGGGAGCCAGCCCCGAGGTGCATGTGCGGATGTCCGGCGGCACGGTCGTGATGAACCCGATCAGCGGGACGTACCGGTACCCGGCGGAGGGCCCGACACCCGAGCGGCTGCTGGACTTCCTCGCCGACGGCAAGGAGATCGAGGAGCTGTCGATGGTCGTCGACGAGGAGCTCAAGATGATGTGCACCGTCGGTGACATGGGCGGGGTGGTGATCGGACCCCGGCTGAAGGAGATGGCGCATCTCGCGCACACCGAGTACGAGCTGCGCGGCAGGTCCTCGCTGGATGTGCGGGAGGTGCTGAAGGAGACCATGTTCGCGGCGACCGTCACCGGCTCGCCCGTGCAGAACGCCTGCCGGGTCATCGAGCGGTACGAGCCCCTCGGGCCGGACGGTGTCGGGCGGGGTTACTACGCCGGCGCGCTGGCGCTGCTGGGCCGGGACACGGGCGGGGCGCAGACCCTCGACTCCCCCATTCTCATCCGCACCGCCGACATCGACGCGGCCGGGCGGCTGCGGGTGCCGGTGGGCGCCACGCTCGTCCGCGGCTCGGATCCGGCGGGCGAGGTCGCGGAGACGCACGCGAAGGCGGCGGGCGTGCTGGCCGCGCTCGGTGTCCGGCCGGGCAGGCCACGGACGGACGGCGCGCGGCCCCGGCTGGCCGACGACCCCCGGGTGCGGGCGGCGCTGGACGGGCGCCGGGCCTCGCTGGCGCCGTTCTGGCTGCGGATGCAGGAGCGGACGGAGGAGCTGACCGGGCACGCGCTCGTCGTCGACGGCGAGGACACCTTCACCGCGATGCTCGCGCATGTGCTGCGGTCGAGCGGTCTGGAGGTGAGCGTCCGGCGCTACGACGAACCCGGGCTGACGGAGTCGGTGCTCGCGCACGAGGGGCCGGTCGTGCTGGGCCCCGGCCCCGGTGACCCGTCCGACCTGGGCGACCCGAAGATGCGGTTGCTGCGGGGGCTGACCGCGCGGGTGATCCGGGAGCACCGGCACGGTGTCCTCGGCGTCTGCCTCGGGCACGAGCTGATCGCGGCGGAGCTGGGGCTGGACATCGTGCGGAAGCAGGTGCCGTACCAGGGGGCGCAGACGACCGTGGACCTGTTCGGGCGGGCGGAGACCGTCGGGTTCTACAACAGCTTCGTGGCGCTGTGCGACGACGAGGCGCTGGCGGAGCTGGCGGCGCACGGGGTGGAGGTGAGCCGGGCCGCGAACGGCGAGGTGCACGCGCTGCGCGGGCCGCGGCGCGCCGAAGGCGGACCTATGAACGCGGTCGCCGGGGTCCAGTTCCATCCGGAGTCGGTGCTGACGCTGAACGGGGCTGCCGTGGTGCGGGAGTTGGTGGCCCGGGTGGGCGCCGAACCGCGGCCGGCCCGTTAGCGGTCCGTCAGCCGAAGAACACGCCGACCTCCGTGTACAGCCTCGGGTCCACCGTCTTCAGTTTCGCGGTGGCCTCGGCGATCGGTACCCGGACGATGTCCGTGCCGCGCAGGGCGACCATCGTGCCGAAGTCGCCCTCGTGGACGGCGTCGATGGCGTGCAGGCCGAAGCGGGTGGCGAGCCAGCGGTCGAAGGCGCTCGGGGTACCGCCGCGCTGGACGTGGCCGAGGACCGTGGTGCGGGCCTCCTTTCCCGTGCGCCGTTCGATCTCCTTGGCGAGCCACTCGCCGACGCCGGACAGCCTGACGTGCCCGAAGGAGTCCAGCGACCCGTCCTTCAGCACCACGTCACCGTCCCTGGGCATCGCGCCCTCGGCGACGACCACGATCGGGGCGTACGACGCCCGGAAGCGGGAGGTCACCCAGGCGCAGACCTGCTCGATGTCGAAGCGCTGCTCGGGGATGAGGATGACGTTGGCGCCGCCGGCCAGGCCCGAGTGCAGGGCGATCCAGCCGGCGTGCCGGCCCATCACCTCGACGACGAGGACGCGCATATGGGACTCGGCGGTGGTGTGCAGCCGGTCGATGGCCTCGGTCGCGATGCCCACGGCGGTGTCGAAGCCGAAGGTGTAGTCGGTGGCGGACAGGTCGTTGTCTATGGTCTTCGGGACGCCCACGCAGGGCACCTCGTACTCGTCGGAGAGCCGGGCCGCCACCCCGAGGGTGTCCTCGCCGCCGATGGTGATGAGGGCCCCGACCCGCTGCCGGGCGAGGGTGTCCTTGATCCGGCGGATGCCGTCCTCCTCCTTGAGGGGGTTGGTCCGCGAGGAGCCGAGGATGGTGCCGCCGCGGGGCAGGATGCCGCGCACGGCGGGGATGTCGAGGCGGATCGACCTCCCTTCCAGGGGGCCCCGCCAGCCGTCGCGGAATCCGACGAACTCATGGCCGTACTCCTGGACGCCCTTGCGGACGACCGCCCGGATGACGGCGTTGAGGCCGGGGCAGTCCCCGCCCCCGGTCAGTACTCCGACGCGCATGGAAGTGTCCCTTCGCCGCGGTTGGCCGACGAAGGTCACGGTAATGGTGATCCAGGTCACACAGGTATGCCTCGGCAGGTCCAATTCCGGTGAATCGCCCGGGGATTGGCCGCGGCGCCCTCACTCGTCGTCGAGGCCGCGCTCTATCGCGTACCGGACCAGCTCCACCCGGTTGTGGAGCTGGAGCTTGCCGAGGGTGTTCTGGACATGGTTCTGGACCGTGCGGTGCGAGATCACGAGGCGTTCGGCGATCTGCTTGTAGCTCAGGCCCTTGGCCACCAGCCGCAGCACCTCGGTCTCCCGGTCGGTCAGCCGGGGCGCGTTCGGTTCGTCGCCGCCGCCCGCGGCCGGGCCGGGGTCCGAGGCCAGCCTGCGGTACTCGCCGAGGACCAGCCCGGCCAGGCCCGGGGTGAACACCGGGTCGCCGACGGCCGTGCGGCGCACCGCGTCCAACAGCTCCTCCGTGGACGCCGACTTCAGCAGGTAGCCGGTCGCACCGGACTTCACCGCCTCCAGCACGTCGGCGTGCTCACCGCTCGCCGACAGCACCAGCACCCGCAGGGCCGGGTTCGCGGCGACGACCTCCTTGCAGACCTGGACGCCGGGCTTGGCCGGCAGGTTCAGGTCCAGCACCAGCACATCGGGCGTGGTGGCCCTGGCCCGGCGCACGGCCTGTTCTCCGTCGCCCGCGGTGGCGACCACGTCGAGGCCGGCCTCGGCGAGGTCCCGGGCGACGGCGTCGCGCCACATGGGGTGGTCGTCGACCACCATGACCCTGATCGGATCCTGCTCACTGCTCATCGCTGTTCCGCCTTCCCCCGCCGCACGTTCTTCTCCTTCGGCACCGTCAGTTCGACCTCCGTGCCCTGCCCCGGGGTGGAGATCAGCTCGGCGCTGCCGCCGAGGTCACGCAGTCGGCCCCGGATCGACTGGGCGACCCCGAGCCGCCCCTCGCCCTCGGCCTGCGCGAGCCGCCCCTCGGGAATGCCGGGCCCGTCGTCCCGCACGCTGATGATCACCTCGTCGGGCTCGTCCTCCACCAGGATCCAGGCCCGGGCGTCCTCCCCGGCATGTCTGCGTACGTTGTCCAGGGCGGCCCCGACCGCCGCGGCCAGCTCCTTCGCGGCGGGCGCGGGCAGCAGCACCGGGGCGCCCGGCTCGGCGAGGTTGACGCGGGCGGCGGCGAAGGGGGCGAGCAGCGAGCGCAGGTCGACCGGACCGGTCCGCTCCGCCGGCTCCTCCACCACCCGCACGACGGCACCCTCGGCCGCGTCCTGCGACACCCGCGAGACCGGCACGAGGCCGCCGGCGACCAGGGTGCGCAGCGCGACCTCCTGCTCCCCGGCCATCCGGCCCAGTTCGGCCGCCTCGCCGCCGAGCACCGCGCCGCGCCGCTGCACCATGGCCAGCACCTGGAGCACGCCGTCGTGGATGTCCCGGGCGAGCCGCTCCCGTTCCCGGGTCGCGGCCTCGATCTCCAGCGCGCGGGCCAGGGTGCGTTCGGAGGCGCGGGCGACCTCGACGACGTAGCCGATGGCGATGGAGGCGACCCAGACGAGGATCACGTTGTGGATGGTGTCGCGGGCCGGGGTACCGCGCTCGACGAGGTTGGCGACCGCGACAGCCGTGGACGCGAACGCCGCCCAGCGCCAGCCGCCCTTGATGGCGAAGGCCAGGACGGAGCCGGCGGTCCATATCGACGGCAGGGTCGGGCCGCCCGACTGGATGCGCTCGTGGGCGTCGGCCACGGTGGTGAGCAGGATGCCGGTGAGCGCGATGGTGAGGTCGGCGGCGAGGAAGCGCTTGGTGCAGCTCGCCGCGCTCGCGACCTTGGGCAGGGTGGCCACGGTCCAGACGAACAGGACGCAGTAGTAGCCGACGGCGACCCAGGGCCGGGCGAACCCGTCGTAGGCGGTGGCGAAGAAGCCCACCGCGTACAGCATGGTGAGCACCCGGTAGCCGGCGAGCGCACGCCACAGCGGCAGCTCGACCGACATCCTGATGACTCTCTCGCGTCTGGCCATCCGTCCCCCGCCCCCGGGCCCCGACTACCGACTGCCGCCCACCGACCGCCGGACTACTGCTCTTTGTCCTTCATGGCCTGGTCCTTCTCGGCCTGCGCGAGCGCCGCCTTCGCGGCCCTCTCCGCCTCCTTCTCGGCCTTCGCCGCCTCCGTGATCTGCCGCTTGGCGGCGGTCGCGTAGATGTCGACGTACTCCTGGCCGGAGAGCTTCATGATCTCGTACATGACCTCGTCGGTCACGGCGCGCAGCACGAAGCGGTCGTGATCCATGCCCTGGTACC
Source organism: Streptomyces sp. NPDC058295 (assembly GCF_042880655.1). Taxonomy (NCBI): domain Bacteria; kingdom Bacillati; phylum Actinomycetota; class Actinomycetes; order Kitasatosporales; family Streptomycetaceae; genus Streptomyces; species Streptomyces sp. NPDC058295. Next base: position 7,692 of record NZ_JBHVYO010000069.1, on the reverse strand, counting down.
GGGCGAAGTCCAGCGGCTTGCCGATGCGTATGCCGGGCCGCATGATCTTCGGCAGCACCTTCCCGGGCGGCTGGATCTTCTCAGTGTCGATCATCGCGACCGGGATCACGGGCGCGCCGGTGGCGAGCGCCACGCGCGCGAGGCCGCCCGGCTTGCCGCGGTAGAGCCGGCCGTCGGGCGACCGCGTGCCCTCCGGGTAGATGCCGAACAGCTCGCCCCGCTCGAGCACCTCCACGCCGCTGCGGATCGCCGCCTCGCCGGCCCCGCGGCCGCCGGAGCGGTCCACCGGGAGCTGTCCGACGCCCTTGAAGAAGGCCGCCGTCAGCCGGCCCTTCACCCCGGGTGTGGTGAAGTACTCGGCCTTCGCGATGAAGGTCACCTTGCGATCGAGGACCGCGGGCAGGAAGAACGAGTCCGAGAAGGACAGGTGGTTGCTCGCCAGGATCGCGGGGCCCTCGGCGGGAATGTTCTCGAGGCCTTCCACCCAGGGCCTGAAGGTGACCTTCAGCGGTCCCCCGATAGCGACCTTCATCGCGCCGTACAACAAGCGAGTGCCTCCTGTTTGTGTCGCTCAGACCTTAACCCGGAGTGGCCGCAAAGGCTCCGACGACCCTGGTCGGTGTCAGTGCGGTCGCGTACGGTGAAGCAGACGTCCCTCCCACGAAGAACAGACGAAGACAGGAGACCGAGGTGCCGGTCCTTCCTGGAGCCGAGCCGTACCGCCATGAGGGCGGAGAGGTCGGGGTGCTCCTCTGTCACGGCTTCACCGGTTCCCCGCAGTCGCTGCGCCCCTGGGCGCGGTACCTGGCCGGGCAGGGCCTGACCGTCTCACTGCCGCTGCTGCCGGGACACGGCACGCGCTGGGAGGACATGGCGCTGACCGGCTGGCCCGACTGGTACGCGGAGGTGGACCGCGAGCTGCGCGCCCTGCGCGACCGGTGCTCCCGGGTGTTCGTGGCCGGCCTGTCGATGGGCGGCGCGCTGGCCCTGCGGCTCGCCGCGAAGCACGGGGAGGGGGTGGAGGGCGTCATCGTCGTCAACCCGGCGAACCGGGTGCACGGCCTGTCCGCGTACGCCCTTCCGGTGGCCCGCCATCTCGTCCGGACGACGAAGGGGATCACCAGCGACATCGCGAAGGAGGGCGTGCTGGAGAGCGGGTACGACCGGGTGCCGCTGCACTCGGCGCACTCCCTGCGCACCTTCCTGCGGATGATCGACGGCGAACTGCCGCAGGTCACCCAGCCGCTGCTGCTTCTGCACAGCGTCCAGGACCATGTCGTACCGGCCGCCGACTCGGCCCGGGTCCTCGGCCGGGTGTCGTCGACCGACGTGACCGAGATCCTGCTGGAACAGAGCTACCACGTGGCAACGTTGGACCACGATGCGGACCGGATCTTCGAGGAGAGCTACGCGTTCATCGCCCGGATCGCGCCCAGTGTCGGCAAGGAAGGGACGGCCGTAGGTGGCTGAGCACGACTCCGACCGCGAGGACCGGGAGAACCGGGACGAGCGGGACGGCCCGGAGGGCCGGGAGGGCCGCGCGTCGGAGGAGCAGAGCGTGCCCTTCGACGAGGCCGCCGCGTGGGCGGCGATCGTCGCGGGATACGGCGAGGAGCCGGCGGACCCGCCGGGCGCCAAGCCGTTCAAGTCGGTCGAGGACCTGGCGCTGCTCGAGGTCGGGACGAACGACGAGGAGTCCGGGGCGGAATCCGACCAGGAACGACCCGCGAAGGACTCCGCCAAGGAACCCAGCAAGGAGCCCGCCAAGGAGCCCGGCGAGGAGAAGGAACCGGCCAAGCCGCTGGGCGGCTCGATCGCCTTCGCGCCCGGAGTCGGTCCGCGCGACCACCCGGCTCCCGAGGCCGCGGAGGAGGACTTCGACGGGGACGACGAGGGCCACTTCGTCCCGCCGGAGCCGCCGCCGCTGCCCGCCGCCGACACCACGGCCAAGTTCGCCTGGCTCGGGGTGATCGGCGGGCCGTTGCTGCTCCTGCTCGCGGTGCTGCTGGGCTGGGAGATGACGTGGTGGCTGTCGACCGTCGGCATCGGCGGCTTCCTCGGCGGCTTCGCCACCCTGGTGATGCGGATGCGCACGGACGACGAGGAGGACGGGGATCCGGGGCGGGGAGCGGTCGTCTAGGACCTGTCCGCGGGGATCCTGAGGGCGGCGAGGACCGGAAGGTGGTCCGTGGCCGCCCTCAAGTCGCTCCCGGTGACTCCGGGAAGCCCGATCGGCACCCCGCAGCCCAGCACCTCCACGCCCTTCGTCACGAAGATCCCGTCGATGCGGCGGTTCGGCCCGCTGGACGGGAAGCTGTCCTCGGCGCCCCAGGGGGCGGCGGCACGGCAGTCCTGGAGCGCGGCGGCCAGGCGGCCGAAGGTGCGGCCGCCCGGGCTCTCGTTGATGTCGCCGCCCGCGACCGCGTGCTCCACGCCCATCCCGGCCAGACGGTCGAGCAGCATGCCCGCCTGCTCGTAACGCTCGGCGGCCGTCAGACCGAGGTGGCAGCCGGCCACGCCGAGCCGGGCACCGGCGAAGCGGACCACGGCGGTCGCGAGGCCCCGGCGGTGCTCGCCGGGGGTGAGCGGCAGCAGGACGTCCTCGGCGCGTTCGACGGTCGCCCGCAGCGAGCACAGGACGGCCGGGCCGGCCGCCGTGCCACCGCCGGTGAGGATCACCTGGCCGGAGGCGGCCGCGAGCCGGGCGAGCTTCTTGCGCCAGCGGAAGAAGCGGGGAGCCTCCTGGACGAGGGTCAGGTCGGGGGCGCAGGCCGTGATGACCCGGGCCAGGGCCTCGGTGTCGTCCCGCATGGAGCGGATGTTGTAGCTGAGGACCCGGATGACGGCCGAACCGTCGGGCTCGGTGCGGGAGTTGGGTAGCGGCGAGGTCGTCGGCATAGCGATCAAGATACGCCGCTCCGTCCCCTACGTCCGGAAAAGCGAACGGGGGCCGCGAACGGCCCCCGTGTTGACGCCGTGTCGACGCCCTGTGCGTGGTGCGACTACATGATGGGGTCGGGCTCTCTTGCCAGGTCCGCCGCCCCCACCAGGCCCGCCTTGTTGCCCAGCTGGGCCGCGATGACATCGGCCACCGGGCGCCAGTTGCCGCCGACCAGCCAGCGCTTGTAGGACTTCCGGATCGGGTCGAGGACCAGCTCACCCTCGTCGGAGAGACCGCCGCCGACGATGAAGGCGGACGGGTCGAAGAGGGAGGCGAGGTCGGCGAGGCCCGCGCCGGCCCAGCGGGCGAGCTCACGGTAGGAGTCGACCGCGACCGGGTCGCCCTGACGGGCGGCCATGGAGATGTGCTTGCCCTCGATGCCGTCGGGGTTGCCGTCGCCCAGCGACAGCAGGATCTCGGCGTTCTCGGGGGTGGCGTTGGCGCGCTGCTTGGCGTAGCGCACGAGGGCGCGGCCGGAGGCGTACTGCTCCCAGCAGCCCTGCGAGCCGCAGCCGCACAGCAGACCGTCCGGCACCATGCGGATGTGGCCGAACTCGGCCGCGACGCCGAAGTGACCGCGGCGCAGCTTGTTGCCGATGATGATGCCGCCGCCGAGGCCGGTGCCGAGGGTGATGCAGATGACGTTGCGGTGGCCCTTGCCCGCGCCGAACTTGTACTCGCCCCACGCCGCGGCGTTGGCGTCGTTCTCCACCACGACGGGGAGACCGACGCGGGCCTCGACCTCGTCCTTCAGCGGCTCCTGGCGCCAGTCGATGTTGGGCGCGAAGTAGACCGTCGAGCGCTGGCGGTTGACATAGCCGGCGGCGCCGATGCCGACACCGACGATGTCGTGCCCGGCACGCGCGCCCTCCACGGCGGAGGCGATGGCGTCCACGATGCCCTCGGGCGTGCCCGGGGTCGGCACCTTGTGGGTCGAGAGGATGTTGCCTTCCTCATCGACCACGCCGGCCGCGATCTTCGTGCCGCCGATGTCGACGCCGATGGTGAGTCCCATGAATCCCTCAGTTTCGGTCGAGCCCCGCTACGGCCAACCGTACCCGAGGCCCTGCCCCCGGAGGGCTTCAGTCCAAGTCGATGCGCTGGCCGGGACCGGTGTCGTCGCCGTCGCGACCTTGATCGCGCGGGGTGTTCCCCGGGTCCTTCGATCCCTTCGTCCAGCGTTGTTCCTGGGTCTGGACGGCGGAGCGGTAGGCGGCGAGGAGTTCGGTGCCGGCGGCCGCGAGGTGGTCGAAGACATCCGGGTTGCGCTCGATGACGGGCTCCACGGCGGCCTTGGCCTGCTCGACGACCTGGCGGACCACCTGCTGGGCGGCCGGCCCGGCGACCGCCCCGAGCAGCGGGGACTGGAGCGAGGACAGCTTGTCGCCGACGGCGTCGACGAGCTTGCGCAGTTCCTCGGCGGCCGAGCCCGGGGGCGGGCCGTCCTGGGCACGGCGGCGGGCCTTCTCCGCCGCCAGGTCCTCGGCGGCGGCGGTGGCCCAGGCGTCGGCGTCGGTCGCGCGGGGCCGCTCGTCGAAGCCTGCTGTCCCGGCGGGCTCCCCGGCGGCGTCGGGCGTGGGGCGCTCTTCGCTCATGGCGGACTCCTGATGACTCCTGGTCGACGACGCCTGATGACGGCTCGTCCCTACGACGGTACCCGAACGGCGGAACGTCGTTCAGTGGCTGCGCGGCCACAGCCCGGGATCCGGCGCGAACCGCACGCACAGCTCGCCGTCGCGCAGCGCGGCGCCGTCGACGGTGCAGCGGCGCAGCACGGAGGGCAGCGCGACGATACGACGGAACGGTCCGGCGGTGACGACGAGTTCGTCGCCGCGCCGGATGAGGTCGAGCTCGTCGCGTATGGCGCCGGGCAGCGGGAGGTGCCAGACCAGCACGCCGTCCTCGGCGAGCCGGTCGGCCACGGGCCACTCGACCGGGGAGGTCGCCGGGTTGACGGCGGGCACGGCGAGCGCGCCGAGGTCGTCGGCGCCGCGGGGGTCGTAGCCGAGGTGGGCGACGGGACGGGCCGCCTCGCCCCACTCCCCCAGGGCCTTGCGCTGCTGGGTGACGAGCCGCCCGAGCAGGCCCTCGTCACCCGCCGCCTCCGGCAGGACGCGGTTGGCGACGAGCGATTCGACGGGCAGGGCGCGCAGGGCGAGGCCGAGGCGGGCGTCCCGGACGGCGTCGGCGCCGGCCGGTCCCGGCTCGGCGACCAGGCGTACGGCGGTGCCGGGGTCGGCGAGGACGGCCTCGACGGCGGCCAGCTCCATGTCCCAGCGGGCGGTCGTCTCGTACAGCCACTCGGCGGGCATCGGCACCCCGGCGAGACGGCCGAGCATCGGGCGCAGGGCGCGGGCGGCCTGTCGTTCCGGCGGGAGCAGCCGGCGCAGATAGCGGCGCAGCTCCTCCGGGAGGGCCAGCAGGGCGAGGGCCTGCGAGACCGGCGGCAGGTCGACGACGAGAAGTTCGTGCAGGTCACCGCCGTCGGCGAGGGCGGCGTCCCGCAGCGCGCGCAGCAGGGTCAGCTCCTCGGCGCCGGGGAGGGGGGTGACCTCCTCCGGGTCGAGCCGGGAGGCGCCGAGCAGGTCGAGGACGGTGGAGGCACGGTCCTGGAAACCGGCGAGGTCGTCCCGGAAGCCGGCGGTGGCGTCGGGTCGCCAGGCGGTGAGGCACGGGGCGACCGGGACGGGGTTCGCCCCGGTGCGCACTCCGAGCGCCGCGCCGAGGGTGTCGGTGCGGTCGGCGCTGAGGACGAGGGTGCGGGTGCCTTCCGCTGCCGCGCGCTGTGCGGTGGCGGCCGCCACGGTGGTGCGTCCGCTGCCGCCAGGGCCGGTGATCAGGATGGTGCGCATGAGGGTGAACCGTAACGGAGGTCGGGGCAGCCCCCCGACCTCCTCGCCCCGCACCCGGACCCGTCGGCTCCCGGGTCCCGCGGCCGGCACTACTTCTCGGGCGCCCCGGAGCCGGCCTCTCCCGACTCCACCCGCTTCTTCAGGCCGGCCAGCGCGCGGTCGATGATGACCTTCTCGGCCTTGCGCTTGATCATGCCCAGCATGGGGATCTTGACGTCCACGGTCAGCCGGTAGGTGACCTCGGTCGCGCCCGCGCCGGCCGGCTTGAGGAGGTAGGAGCCGTCGAGCTGGCGCAGCATCTGGGACTTCACCAGCGTCCAGGACACCTCGTGCTCGCCGGTCCAGGTGTAGCCGAGGACCTGGTCGTCCTTGATGGCGCCGGCGTCCATGACCAGGCGGACCTGCTCGGCGCGGCCCTGCCCGTCGGTCTCGAGGACCTCCGCCTGCTTCACCTCTCCGGTCCAGTCCGGGTAGCGGGCGAAGTCGGCGATCACCGCCATGACCTCAGCCGGTGCCGCCTCGATCGTGATGCTCGAGCTGGTGTGTTCCGCCATCGCTGTGGCTCCTCCAGATGCGGGCCGGGTAAAGGTAGAGAAGAGGACACCGTGCGCCAGCCGCCGCGCACGTGTGTGCAGCGTGAAGGCTACCGCGCGCCCGACCTGCCGCCGTCACCCGGAGTCAGGACACCGGCCCGACGGCGCCGGGTCGTCGCCCGGTCACCACTCCAGCGCCCACGGCTTCCCGCTGCCCGCGAAGTGCCCCACGTTCACGCACTCGGTGGCGCCGACCCGCATCCGGCGGGCCAGCGGCTGGTGGACGTGCCCGAAGAGCGCGTAGCGGGGCCGGGTGCGGCGGATGGCGTCCAGCAGCGCCCGGCTGCCCCGCTCGAAGCGGCGGGCCACGGTGTCGTAGACGAGTTCCGGCACCTCCGGCGGGATGTGGGTGCACAGCACGTCGACCTCGCCCACGGCCTCGATCTTCGCCGCGTACTCCTCGTCGCTGATCTCGTACGGGGTACGCATGGGGGTCTTCAGGCCGCCGCCCACGAAGCCGAAGACCCGGCCGCCGATCTCCACCCGCTCCCCGTCCAGGACGGTGGTGCCGGGCCCGGCGAACTCGGGCCACAGCCGCGGCATGTCGACGTTGCCGTAGGTGGCGTACGTCGGGCTCGGGAACGCCGGGAACAGCTCGGCGTACTGCTTGCGGACCGCCTGCTCGATCAGCGCCGCACGGTCGCCGCCGATGCCGCCCCACAGCCGGGCGCCGAGCTCCCGGGCCTCCTCGAAGCGGCGGGCGGTGCGCAGTTCGACGATGAGGTCGGCGTTCTCCACCCCGAAGAGGTCGGGGAAGATCCCGCGGGAGTGGTCGGCGTAGTCCAGGAACAGGACCAGGTCGCCCAGACAGATCAGTGCGTCCGCGCCCTCTCCGGCCCGGGCCAGGTCGCGCGCGTTGCCGTGCACGTCGCTGACCACGTGGATGCGTGTCCTGCGGTTTCCGGGCGGTGTGGAGGCCATGACGATCAAGGGTAGGCGTGTGCGGCATATGTGAACAGTGGCGATCGGGATACCGGTTACTGGCCAGTCAGTAAAGCGGTGGACTACTGTCGGCCGGGAAACACCAATCTGTGTGACGCAGCGAACATCTCGCCGGACCCCCCTGTCGAAGACGCCATACCGACGGGTAACGTCCGGGCAGTCCAGTCGTGCTCAGGATTTCAACCATCGAGATCCGCCGAGGTCCCGAGCACAGTCCCGAGCCTTGGACCGCATCGTCGCAGCACACAACGTCGTGGCGCCGGCGCCCTATGAGGAGCAGCAGTCTTGCGCGAGTTCAGCCTTCCGGCTTTGTACGAGGTCCCTGCGGACGGCAATCTGACCGACATCGTCCGCAGAAACGCCG
>NZ_JBHVYO010000068.1:0-35469 GCF_042880655.1 Streptomyces sp. NPDC058295 | reverse complement strand
GGGTGGGCGCGCGCCCACCCGGCCCGGCCGCACCGCGCCCCCATGTGTTCCGCGCCCGGCCCGCGAGCGTCAGAAGCCGGGGCCGCCGAGCTTGTCGCCGGCCGCCGCGAGGCGACCCCACAACAGATCGGCCAGACTCCGCACGAGCTCCGCCCGGGTGCAGGGGCGCTCACCCAGCCACCAGTCCCCGGCCGCGTGCATCATCCCGACGATCCCGTGCCCCCATACCCGTGCCAGCTGCTGGCTGCCGGGTCCGAGGTCCACCCGGTCCTCGATGACCTGGGCCAGTTCCTCACCCATCCGCCGGAGCAGCGGCGCCGAGTGCTTGCCCACGTCGAACCCCTGCTCGCCCGGCGACCCGTCCGACGGATGCATCAGGAACCGGTAGACCTGGGGCCGGGCCTCGATCGCCGCGAGGTAGGTGTCCAGCGTGGCCTCCACCCGTTCGCGCCGCTCGGCGGGCGCGTCCAGCGCGGCCCGCAGCGAGTCCAGCAGCGCGTCCGTGTGCCTTTTGGCGAGCGCGGCGTAGAGTCCGCCCTTGTCGCCGAAGTGCCGGTAGAGGATCGGTTTGGTGATGCCCGCCTCCGCCGCGATCGCGTTCATCGAGGCCTGCGGGCCGTCGCGCAGCACCACCCGGTCGGCGGCCTCCAGCAGCTCGCGCCTTCGGCGGTCGGCGGACCGCTGTTGCTCGGTCCGCTGCGTGGTGTCCATGAGCTCTCCCCACCCGTGCTGATTCGGTGACGCCTGCGCAAACTAACACCTGGCAGCAGCCTGACATCGTACGGGCCGGGAGGCTCCCGGGCCGTCAGCAGGAGTTGACTTTTCCTACCGACCGGTAACAGACTCACGTTACCGCTAGTAACACGCACGTTCCGCCGCTGGAGGGGACATGGCCGAGTTCACCATGGAGCTCAACGACGAACAGAAGGAGGTCCGGGACTGGCTGCACGGCTTCGCGGCCGACGTGATCCGCCCCGCGGCCGCCGAATGGGACGAGCGTGAGGAGACTCCCTGGCCGGTCATCCAGGAGGCCGCCAAGGTCGGGATCTACTCCCTCGACTTCTACGCGCAGCAGTACTTCGACCCCACCGGCCTCGGTATCCCGATGGCCATGGAGGAGCTGTTCTGGGGCGACGCGGGCATCGCCCTGTCGATCGTGGGCACCGGCCTCGCCGCCGTGGGCGTTCTCGCCAACGGCACCGAGGAGCAGATCGGCACCTGGATCCCGCAGATGTACGGCGACGCCAGCGACGTCAAGGTGGCCGCCTTCTGCTCCTCCGAGCCCGACGCCGGCTCCGACGTCGCCTCCCTGCGTACGCGTGCCGTGTACGACGAGGCCAAGGACGAGTGGGTGCTCAACGGCACCAAGACCTGGGCGACCAACGGCGGCATCGCCAACGTCCATGTCGTCGTCGCGGCCGTGGACACCGAACTCGGCTCCAAGGGGCACGCCTCCTTCATCGTCCCGCCGGGCACCCCGGGTCTCGCCCAGGGCCAGAAGTTCAAGAAGCACGGCATCCGCGCCTCGCACACCGCCGAGGTGATCCTCGACAACGTGCGGGTCCCCGGCTCCTGCCTCCTCGGCGGCAAGGAGAAGCTGGACGAGCGGCTGGCGCGGGCCCGTGAGCGGGCCAGGACGGGCGGCGAGCGCGTCAAGAACGCGGCGATGGCGACCTTCGAGGCCTCACGGCCGGCGGTCGGCGCCATGGCCGTCGGCACGGCCCGCGCCGCGTACGAGGTGGCCCTCGACTACGCCAAGACCCGTGAGCAGTTCGGCCGCCCGATCATCGACAACCAGGGCGTCGCCTTCCAGCTCGCGGACATGCGCACCCAGATCGACGCCGCGCGGCTGCTGGTCTGGCGCGCGTCCTGGATGGCGATCAACGGAAAGCCGTTCACCGCCGCCGAGGGCTCGATGTCGAAGCTGTACGCCAGCGAGACCGCGAAGCAGGTCACCGCGCAGGCGATCCAGATCCTCGGTGGCAACGGCTACACCAGGGAGTACCCGGTGGAGCGCATGCACCGCGACGCCGCCATCTACACGATCTTCGAAGGCACGAGCGAGATCCAGCGCCTGGTGATCGCCCGCACGCTGTCCGGGATGCCGATCCGCTAGGACGGGTCCCGCCGCAGGACGACGTGGTACGGCCCCGGGGACGCCCCCCGGGGCCTGCGCGGTCAGCGGCAACGGACTACGGCGCACCTCCGCTGCTGTGCGCGATGCACGCCACATCGATCCGGTCGGCCAGCTTCGCGAGCTCGATGGTCAACGCGGCGACGGTGTCCTCGTCGAGCCCGTCCGCCCCGGCCTCGACAAGATGCAGCCACCGACCGCCCAACGTGCGGAGCAGCTTGCTCACGTCGGCCGCGGCCACCTGCAAGGTCCCGCGGTCATCGACGATCAGAGGCAGAGTCACTTCGCGGTTCACATCCGGGATCGTAGCCGCGCGGCGCTCACGCACCGTGCCAAACCGTGGTGATGTTGCAGAACTCCCGGATTCCGTGCCCGGACAGCTCACGGCCGTACCCGGACCGCTTGACCCCGCCGAACGGGAACCCCGGATGGGACGCGGTCATCCCGTTGAAGTAGACCCCACCGGCCTCCAGATCCCGTACGAAACGGTCCACCTCGGCCTCGTCCCGCGTCCACACGTTGGAACTCAGGCCGAACGGCGAGTCGTTGGCGATGAGCACCGCCTCGTCCAGGTCGGCCGCCCGGTAGAGCGTCGCGACCGGCCCGAACGCCTCCTCCCGGTGGATACGCATCTCGCGGGTGATCCCGGAGAGCACGGTCGGCGGGTAGTACCAGCCCGGTCCGTCGGGCCGTTCGCCCCCGCACAGCACGGCGGCGCCGGAGCGTCGCGCGTCGTCCACCAGCTCCTCCAGGTCCGACCGCCCCTGCTCGCTCGCCAGCGGCCCGACGTCCGTCTCCTCCTCCAGCGGGTCGCCGACCCTCAGCGCCGCCATGCCCGCCACGAACCGCTCGGTGAACGCGTCGTACACGTCCGTGTGAACGATGAACCGCTTGGCGGCGATGCACGACTGCCCGTTGTTCTGCACGCGCGCGGTCACCGCCACCCGCGCGGCCCGGTCGACGTCCGCCGACGGCATGACCACGTACGGGTCGCTGCCGCCCAGCTCCAGCACCGTCTTCTTGATCATCTCGCCTGCGGTGGCTGCGACCGCCCGGCCGGCCGGCTCGCTCCCGGTCAGGGTCGCCGCCTTAACCCGGTCGTCGCGCAGGATCTCGTCGACCGCGCCCGAGCCGATGAGCAGCGTCTGGAAACAGCCCTCGGTGAAGCCGGCCCGGTGGAACAGGTCCTCCAGGTACAGGGCGGTCTGCGGCACGTTCGAGGCGTGCTTGAGCAGGCCGACATTGCCCGCCATCAGCGCCGGCGCGGCGAACCGGACCACCTGCCACAGCGGGAAGTTCCACGGCATCACCGCGAGCACCGGCCCCAGCGGGCGGTAGCGGACCAGGGCGCGCGCGGCGCCGGAGTCCTTCACGTCGGCGGCGGACGGCTCCTCGTCGGCGAGCAGCTCCGCCGCGTGCTCGGCGTACCAGCGCATCGCCCTGGCGCACTTCGCGGCCTCCGCGCGGGCCTGCTTCACCGGCTTGCCCATCTCGGTGGTCATCACCCGGCCGATGTCCCCCTGGTCCTCGTCGAGGAGGTCGGCGGCCCGGTCGAGCAGGCGGGCGCGTTCGGCATACGTCGTCGTCCGGTACGTACGGAAGGTGGCCTCCGCGAGCTGGAGCCGGCGCTCCAGCTCCTCCTCGCCCATGGCCTCGTACGTCCGAAGCGTCTCGCCGTTCGCCGGGTTCACCGTCGCGATGGGCATGACCGACCTCCTGAAGAGCTGACTGTGCTTCGACCTTCCCGCGCCGGACCCGGGGCCGCAACGCGTGCGCATCCGCTCAGCCCGAGTGCTCCGCCAGCCGGTCGAGAAACGCGGCCTGTGCCGGGACGATCAGCTCGCGGGCCCGGTCGAGCCCGAACCAGGCCACCCGGTCCAGCTCCGGGAACTCCTGGGTCAGGCCGGACCTCGGCGGCCACTCCATGGTGAAGGTGCCGGGTGCGATCGCCGCCGGGTCGAGGTCCGCCTCGATCGCCCATGTGGTGACGATCTTGCCGTTCCGCTGCCGGACCTCACCGAGGTCGATCGCCTCGCCCTCGGGCGGCGGCAGGCCCAGCTCCTCCCGGAACTCGCGGCGGGCCGCCTCCCAGGCCGGTTCGTCGGGCTCGTACTCACCCTTCGGGACGGTCCACGCCCCGGCGTCTTTCTTCGCGAAGTACGGACCGCCCATATGGCCCAGTAACACCTGGGGACCGTCGTCGGTGTGCCGGAACAACAGCAGGCCCGCACTGCGCTTCGGCGTCGCGGGGGTCAAGGGCGCACCTCCGGGTGGGCGGCGAGCAGGGTCTCCACCGTGTCCGCCTCCTCCGGGCGCTTGTCCTCGCGGTAGCGCAGGACGCGGGCGAAGCGGAGCGTGACGCCGGCCGGGTAGCGGGTGGAGCGCTGAAGGCCGTCGTAGGCGATCTCCACGACGAGTTCGGGGCGTACGGTCACCACGTATCCGCTCCAGTCGACGGCCAGTTCCCGCAGGCGCTCGGTCTGCCAGGTGAGCAACGCGTCGGTCAGGCCCTTGAAGGTCTTGCCGAGCATGGCGAAGCCGCCGTCCGCGGTGCGGGCGCCGAGGTGCAGGTTGGAGAGCTTGCCGGTGCGCCGCCCGTGACCCCACTCGGCGGCCAGCACCACCAGGTCGAGCGTGTGCACGGGCTTGACCTTGAGCCAGGAGGCGCCGCGCCGGCCCGCGCTGTAGGGCGCGTCGAGGGCCTTCACCACGACTCCCTCGTGACCGCGCAGCAAGGTCTCCCTCGAGAACTCCTCCGCGGCTTCGACGTCCTCGGGGCCGGACACGACCGTGCGGCGCACCCGCATCGGCTCGGGCACCAGCCGGGCCAGCTCCGCGTGCCGTTCGGCGAAGGGCAGGTCGAGCAGGTCCCGGCCGTCCACGGACAGCGCGTCGAAGAAGACGGGCGCGACGGGGACCGCCTCGGCGGCCGCCGTCACATCCAACCGGGAGCCGACCCGGCCTGCCGTCTCCTGGAAGGAGCGGGGTCGGCCCGTCTCGTCGAAGGCGATGACCTCGCCGTCCAGGATGAACCGCGACCCCGTCAACCGCCGTGCCGCGTCCGTCACTTCGGGCAGCCGGTCGGTGATGTCGTCGAGGGTGCGGGTGTAGAGGCGGACGTCGTCGCCGTCACGGTGCACCTGGACGCGGATCCCGTCCAGCTTCTCCTCCACCGCGCAGACGCCGAGCTTGCCGACCGCCTCGGCCACGGCGGACGCGGTGTGCGCGAGCATCGGCAGGACCGGCCGGCCGACGGTGAGCCGGAACGCCTCCAGCGCCGCCGGTCCGTCCGCGAGCAGCGCCTGCGCCACCGTCCGCAGCGACCCGGCCAGCATCACCGCCCGGCGTACGTCCGTGGCGGGTGCCCCGGTCGCCTGCGCCAGGCCCTCCACGGCGACGGCGTCCAGCGCGCCCTGCCGGACCTCGCCGGTGATGAGGCCGAGCAGGAAGCGTTGTTCGTCCGCGGTGGCCGCTCCCATCAACTCGCCCACCAGGCGGGTCCGTTCGGCCTGCGAGCCGGGGCCCGACACCGTGCCGAGCTCGGTGAGCCGGGCGTCCACCTCCCGCACGGTGAGGGACGGGCTCCCGGCCGGGTCGACCGGCCGGCTCAGTACCTTCCAGCCGACACCCAGCCGGCCCTGGGGGAGCCGGCCGGCCAGATAGGGGATGACGATCGGCACGTCGTCCGCCTCCGCGTCCCGGAAGAGTTCGGCGAGCAGGGCGATCTTGCGGGAGCGCGCCGAGGTGGCGGCGACCTCCCGGGACACGTCGGCGAGCCGGGTGAGCAGCATGCAGCCATGGTGCAACGCCGGCGGCCGCCTTACATCCGCACGGCCGGCACTTCCGCGTCGGCGGCGACGGCCCGGTCGAGGTCCGCCATCAGCAGCTCCCCGTTGATCGCCGCCCCGGCCCGGTAGCCACGGCTGGCCGCGTTCACGACCTGCTCGGCGAAGCCCGACGCGTTGCCGGCCGCCCACAGGCCGGGCACGGTCGTCAGGCCCCGTCCGTCGATCACGGGGTACGTGCCGAAGGGGGTCTCGCTCAGCTCGGCGCCCAGCCGGGCGAGCAGATCGGTCCGCGGCACCGCCCGGGGCGCCACGAACACCACCTCGCGCTCGTGCACCCGCCCGTCCCGGAGCCGGACCCCGGTGAGCCGGTCGTCCTCGACGACCAGCCCGGCCACCTCGCCGGGGACGACCCGCACGCCGGCCGCGGCCAGCCTGCGCAGGTCCTCGTCGGCCAGGTCCGCCTCGGCGACCGTGTGCAGGAAGAGGGTCACGTCCTTCGACCACTGGGACACCATCAGTGCCTGGTGGACGCTCAGCACGGTGCCGGCGAGCACGCCGAAGGCCTGGTCGCGCACTTCCCAGCCGTGGCAGTAGGGGCAGTGGACCACGTCCCGGCCGAAGCGCTCGGCTACACCCGGGACCGGCGGCAGCTCGTCCGCGAGGCCGGTCGCGACGACGAGCTGCCGGGCCCGCACGGTCCGCCCGCTCGCCAGCCGGACGGCGAAGTCCTCACCCCGGGTCGCGTCCACCGCCCGATCGTGGACCAGGTCAACGCCGTACCGCGCGATCTCCTCGCGGCCGACGGCGAGGAACTCGGCGGGCGACATGCCGTCCCGCGACAGATACCCCTGCATATGGGCGGCGGGCGCGTTGCGCGGCTCACCCGCGTCGACGACCAGGGTGCGGCGCCGGGCCCGGCCCAGAACGAGCGCGGCGGACAGACCGGCGGCGCCCCCGCCGACGACGATCACTTCGTACTTCTCGGCCTCGGGCCTATCGGTCTCGGGCTTCTCGGTCACGGTGACCACCTCCGCGACCACGGTCGCCGGGCGCACGCGGGATTGACAAATATGTTTGCCACTTCGGCAAGATGGAGGCATGACGACCGATGAGGTACTCGCGGAGGTGGGGCCGAGGCTGCGGCGGCTCCGCAAGGATCGGGAGGTGACGCTCGCGGCGCTGTCCGAGTCGACCGGCATCTCCGTCAGCACCCTGTCGCGGCTGGAGTCCGGACTGCGCAAGCCCAGCCTGGAGCTGCTGCTGCCGATCGCCCAGGCCCACCAGGTTCCGCTGGACGAGCTGGTCGGGGCACCCAAGGCGGACGACCCGCGGGTCCGCGCGGCCAAGCCGATCGAGCGGTACGGGCGCACCTTCTGGCCGCTCACCCGCCAGCCCGGCGGACTCCAGGCGTTCAAGGTGCTGGTGCCCCAGAGCGACGAGGAGCCGGTGCTGCGCACCCACGAGGGCTACGAATGGCTGTACGTGATGTCCGGGCGGCTGCGGGTGGTGCTCGCGGACCACGACGTGGTGCTGGCGGCGGGCGAGGCCGCGGAGTTCGACACGCGCGTGCCGCACTGGTTCGGGTCGACGGGGGAGGGGCCGGCCGAGATCCTGAGCCTGTTCGGACCGCAGGGCGAGCGGATGCATGTGCGAGCGAGGCCCCGGCAGGGGTGACGCAGGCGACTCTTCGGCCGCCGTCTGTTCCCTCTTGGCAAGCGACCGCTTAGTATGCGAAGCGAACCGGTCGGAACGCCGGTCGGACGACGCAGTCCCGTGGAGGCTCCGCATGCAGGCATGGCAGGTGCACGAGAACGGCGAGCCGAGCGAGGTGATGCGGCTCGAGGACGTGGAGCGGCCCACGCCCGCCGACGGCCAGGTCCTGCTCAGGGTGCGTGCCGCGAACATCAACTTCCCGGACGTGCTGATGGTCCGGGGGCACTACCAGGTGCGGCCTCCGCTGCCGTTCACGCCCGGCGTGGAGATCTGCGGCGAGACCGAGGACGGCCGTCGCGTGATCGCCAACCCGGCGCTGCCGTACGGCGGTTTCGCCGAGTACGCCGTCGCCGACGCGGCCGCCCTGCTGCCCGCGCCCGAGTCGCTGGACGACGCCGAGGCCGCCGCGCTGCACATCGGCTACCAGACGGGCTGGTTCGGTCTGCACCGCAGGGCCCGCCTGGAGGCCGGCGAGACGCTGCTCGTCCACGCTGCCGCAGGAGGGGTCGGCAGCGCGGCCGTGCAGCTCGGGAAGGCGGCGGGCGCGACCGTCATCGGCGTCGTGGGCGGCGCCGAGAAGGCGGCCGTGGCCCGGGAGCTGGGCTGCGACGTGGTGATCGACCGGCGGGCCGAGGACGTCGTCGCGGCCGTGAAGGAGGCCACCGGCGGCCGGGGTGCCGACGTGATCTACGACCCCGTCGGCGGCGAGGCCTACACCCAGTCCGCGAAGGTCGTCGCCTTCGAGGGCCGGATCGTGATCGTCGGCTTCGCGAGCGGGACGATCCCGAGTCCCGCGCTGAACCACGCCCTCGTCAAGAACTACGCGATCCTCGGCCTGCACTGGGGCCTGTACAACACCAAGAACCCGAAGCTGGTCCAGCACTGCCACGAGCAGCTCACCGAGCTGGCCGCCCGGGGCGCGATCAAGCCACTCGTGAGTGAGCGCGTACCGCTCGACGGAGCCGCGGCCGCCGTGCAGCGGGTCGGCGACGGCGTCACCACCGGCCGGGTCGCCGTCGTACCGCAGAACGGAGCCACCGCATGACCGACGCAGCCGAACTCAAGCGCCGCACAGCGGAGTTGCTGGCCGCGCACCCGCCCGCCGACACCGCTACGACGGACTTCCTCAAGGCCCGCTTCGACGCGGGACTCGCCTGGGTGCACTTCCCCGAGGGCCTCGGCGGGCTGGGTGCGCCACGCTCCCTCCAGGCCGTCGTGGACGCCGGGCTGGCGGCCGCGGGCGCCCCCGACAACGACCCGCGGCGCCTCGGCATCGGCCTGGGCATGGCCGCGCCGACGATCCTGAAGTACGGCACCGAGGAGCAGAAGCAGCGGTTCCTGCGCCCCCTGTGGGTGGGCGAGGAGGTCTGGTGCCAGCTGTTCAGCGAGCCCGGTGCCGGCTCCGACCTGGCCGCGCTCGGCACCCGAGCGGTCCGTGAGAGTGGGGGAGACTGGGTCGTCAACGGGCAGAAGGTGTGGACGTCCAGCGCCCATGTCGCCCGCTGGGCCATCCTCATCGCCCGCACCGACCCGGACGTGCCCAAGCACGCGGGCATCACCTACTTCCTCTGTGACATGACGGACCCGGGTGTCGAGGTCCGGCCGCTGCGCCAGATCACCGGCGAGGCCGAGTTCAACGAGGTGTTCCTGACCGACGTCCGCATCCCCGACTCCCGCCGCCTCGGCGAGGTCGGCGACGGCTGGCGGGTCGCGCAGACCACGCTGAACAACGAACGCGTCGCCATCGGCGGTATGCGGCTGCCCCGCGAGGGCGGCATGATCGGCCCGGTCTCGAAGACCTGGCGCGAGCGGCCCGAGCTGCGCACCCACGATCTGCACCAGCGCCTGCTGAAGCTCTGGGTCGAGGCCGAAGCCGCCCGCCTCGCCGGTGAACGCCTGCGCCAGCAGCTCGTCGCCGGCCAGCCCGGCTACGAGGGCTCCGGCATGAAGCTCGGGTTCGCCCGGCTCAACCAGGAGATCAGCGGCCTGGAGGTCGAACTCCTCGGCGCGGAGGGCCTGTTGTACGACGACTGGACCATGCGCCGCCCGGAGATGGTGGACTTCACCGGCCGGGAGGCCGGATACCGCTACCTCCGCTCCAAGGGCAACAGCATCGAGGGCGGGACCAGCGAGGTCCTGCTGAACATCGTCGCCGAACGCGTCCTGGGCCTGCCGTCCGAGCCGCGCACCGACAAGGACGTCGCCTGGAAGGACCTGGCCCGATGAGCGCACAGCCCGATCTTCTCTACTCCGAGGAGGAGGAGGCGCTGCGCGCCGCCGTCCGCGACCTGCTCGCCGACCACTGCGACGCGCCCGGGGTCATCGCGCGTACGGAGTCGGACGCGCCGCACGACCTCGCGGCCTGGAAGGCGCTCTCCGACGGCATGGGCCTCGCGGGCCTGCTGGTGCCCGAGGCGCTGGGCGGGCAAGGGGCCGGCCATCGTGAAGTCGCCGTGGTGCTGGAGGAGCTGGGGCGGGCCGTCGCCCCTGTGCCGTACCTGACCAGTGCCGTCGTCGCCACCGAGGCCCTGCTGGCTCTCGGGGACGAGGAGCTGCTCGGCCGGCTGGCGTCCGGGCGGACGATCGGCGCGCTGGCGGTCGGCCTGCACGCGGCCCCCGGGGCCGCCTTCCAGGCCGTGCGCGTCGAAGGAGGCCTTCTCCAGGGGGAGTTGACCGGCATCGCGGACGCGGCCGTTGCCGACGTGCTGCTCGTGCCGGCGGACGACGGCGGTCTGTACGCGGTGGACGCGGCCGCCGTGACCGTCACCCCGCAGGTGTCCCTCGACCTCACCCGGCCGCTCGCGACGGTCACCCTCGGCGGCGCACCCGGCCGCCGCCTCGGCGACGCCGAACCCGCCGTCCGCCGTGGCCTGCGGGCCGGTGCGGGGCTGCTCGCCTCGGAGCAACTCGGTCTGGCTGACTGGGCGTTGACCGAGACCGTGCGCTATCTGAAGGAGCGCAAGCAGTTCAACCGGCCGGTCGGCGGCTTCCAGGCGATCAAGCACCGGCTGGCCCAGCTCTGGCTGGAGGTCGTGAACCTCCGGGCCGTGGCCCGGGGCGCGGCCGACGCGCTGACGCGGGATGAGGACGCCGACCTCGCGGTGGCCGTCGCCCAGGCCTACGCGGCCGGGGTCGCCGTGCACGCCGCCGAGGAGGCGCTCCAGCTGCACGCGGGCATCGGCATGACGTGGGAGCACCCGATCCACCTGTGCCTCAAGCGGGCCAAGGCCGACTCGATCGCCTACGGCAGCGCGGGCGCCCACCGGGCCGCCGTGGCCGAACTCGTCGATCTGCGGGCCCCCTGACCGTCACCCGATGAAGCCCGCCCCACCTGGGGCGGGCTTTTTCGTGCCATCGGCCGGAAGGAGTGAACGAGCGACGGCGGTCCGGCCAACTCCTGGCATGTACAGGTTCATTGCCGCTGCTGCGGCCTCATACTCCCTGTGGTCCCGACCCGCCCCACAGGGAGGAACAACATGGCTCTCGTCACCCGCCGCAGAGTGCTCACCGGCCTCGGCGCCACCGTCGCCGCGGTGCTCGCCCCGCCCGCCGGCAGCGCGTTCGCCGACGGGCAGAAGCGCGGCCCCCGCCCGCTGTGGCGCGCCCACGCCCACAACGACTACGAGCATCCGCGTCCGCTCCTCGACGCCCTCGACCACCGCTTCGGCAGCGTCGAGGCCGACATCTTCCTCGTCGACGGCGAACTCCTCATCGCCCACTCGGCGGACCAGCTCGACCCCACCCGCACCCTGGAGTCGCTCTACCTCGCCCCGCTCGCCGCCCGCGTGAAGGCCAACCGCGGATCGGTGTACCGGGGTTACCGGCAGCCCCTGCAGCTGCTCATCGACATCAAGACCGAGGGCTCCTCGGCGTATCTCGAACTCGACCGGCAACTCAAGCGCCACAAGGGCCTGTTCACCACCTACGCGCACGGCCGCGTCCACCCCGGGCCGGTGACCGCCGTCATCTCCGGTGACCGCGCGGCCCGTACGCCCATGGAGGCCCAGACCGTCCGGCGGGCCTTCTACGACGGCCGACTGGCCGACCTCGGCACCTCCGCGTCCTCGTTCGCCTCGCTGATCAGTGACAACTGGACGCTCCACTTCACCTGGCTCGGTCTCGGGGCGTTCCCCGAGGCGGAACGGCAGAAGCTGCGGAGCATCGTCGGCGCGGCGCACGCCCGCGGGCAGCAGGTGCGGTTCTGGGCCACGCCCGATCTCGCGGGCCCCGCCCGGGACGCGCTGTGGGCCGAACTCCTCGCCGCCGGCGTCGACTACCTCAACACGGACGACCTGGCGGGCCTGGAGGCATTCCTCGACGCCCACCGGACGGCGTAGCGGCCCTCGCCTGACACCACTCGTTCGGCGGACAGGTCAGCCGCACGGACGAACCCTCCGTTAGGTCACACTTGCGGCCGAACGCCGTGAAAACGGACGTATCGGAGGAGGTTGACGGTGGCCATTTCGATTTCCGCGGTGCTGTTGCTGTTCGTCCTGGCGGTGATCTTCACGCGCAACGGCGGGCTGAAGGTCTCGCACGCGCTGGTCTGCCTGCTGCTCGGGTTCCTCCTGGCCGGCACCGGCATCGCCCCCACCATCCACAGCGGCCTCACGGCCACGGCCGACATCGTCGGCAGTCTTCGACCGTGAGGCCGCTGCGGGTTCACCCCTGACCTGGGGGACTACTTGGTGAAGACCCCGATGCCGTTCGCCACGGGGCGCTCGTACCCGTCGGACGGATGGTTGCGGACCGTCACCCTGGTCGAGCCCGCGGGGCGGGCCACCAGGGTCGACGAGCCGCCGCCGTCCAGGCTGAAGCCCTCGGTCGCGCCGAGGCTCCTCAGGGCGCCGGCGACCTCGGCGATCGTCAGCCCCTTGCGGTACACGGTGGCACCGTCCAGCGCGAACAGGTACACCCGCTTCCCGCCGTTGCCGATGCCCACGGCCGTACGCACCGCCGAGACCGACGTGTCCAGGCCGGACAACGGCTTGGACACCGACAGGATCGGGTAGCCGCCCACGGCGAAGCTGTACGCGGACTTCGACGCGGCCGTCAGCCCGTAGCGCACCGCCACCGCCTGGCCCTTGGCGAGCGTCTTCAGGCGCGCCGCGCCCGCCTCCCGCCCGACCAGGACCGTGGTGCCGGCCGTGATGGTGCCGCTGCCGGGCGCGGTCGACGTCGACACCACCCGGCCCTTGCGCAGGGTCACCTCGTAGGTGCTGGTGCTGCACGCCGCGGCCCGTTCGGTGTCCGTGCCGCAGGTGGCCCGCTTGCGCGAGACGCTGCCCCAGTCCGAGGTGTACGCGCCGATGGAGTTCTCGGCCAGCGCGTACTGGTTGACGCCGCCCAACGGCAGCCGCCGTCCGCGGACGCCGAGCGTTGCGTCGAGGGACAGGCTGTCCAGCCGGGCCTTGCCGTCGGCGCCGACACCCACCACGGCCCTGGTGTTCGTGCCCGGCGGCAGCGCCGGCCCGAACCGCTGCCCGGTCGGGACCGCGCCCTTGAGCGCCTTCCCGTTCGCGACCGCCGGCCCCACGCTCGCGCCGGTCGCCGCGACGCCCGGGTGCTGGGTCTCGCTGATGTTGAAGAAGTCGCCGTTGATACCGGCGACCGCCTTCTGGCTGTTCGCCAGCGAGGAGATCGCCGAGCGGGACGCGACCGCCCCCGGGTACAACAGTCCGAGGCGCACGTGGGTGTTGCCGAGATCGACGCTGAGCACATGCACATGCGTCGTCCCGGCGGCCGCCGCCAGGTCGTACTGCCGGTACGCCACGCCCGCCGCCACGGTGGTCCAGGTCGCGGCGCCGGCCGGAGCCGCCCCCGCGAGCGCCGCCCCGGCCGTCGTGCCGAGCGCGATGAGCAGCGTCACCGACTTTCTGCGCACCCCGAACCGCTTCTGATGTCGTGTCACAGACCCCCCTGGGTAGTTTGGGCCGCAACATTCTCATGACCTGCGAGAACTCCCGCCAGGGGGTGGGCGTGAAGACCACGAGAACGGGTGAGGATAGACACGATTCCGGGCGCTTGAGCCGCCGTTCGGCAGCGCCCGTCGACCCCTTGTGCTACTCGGCCGCCCGAGCGGTCGTCCTCGGGGCGGCGTAGCAGCGCACGGTCACCGTGCGGGTCGGACCCCACCGCTGGTCGGCTGTGCCGAGGTGCCGCCAGCCGAGCCGCTCGTAGAAGGACACCGCGGGGTCGGCGGCCACCACGTCCAGGACCGGGTGCAGATCCCGGGCGCGTGCCGCCCCGACGGCCCGGGTCAGGAGGGCCGCGCCGACGCCGTGGCCGCGGGCCTCGGGGGAGACGTACAGCCGGCTGATCACCGCGGGTGCCGCCCGGCCGTCCCACAGGCTCGCCGCCATGTCCTCCTTGCCGGCACCGCACAGACCGACATGCCCGACGATCCGCCCGTCCAGCTCGGCCACCCACGCCGCGAGCAGGGCGGCCGGCGTCAGCCATGCGGCGGGCCGCTCGGGCCGGTCGACCGGGTAGCCGCTGTGCGCGTGCACCAGCGCGAGCACGGCGACACAGCCGTCCAGGTCGGCCGGGAGCCGGGGGCGGACCCGGACGCGAGGGGACCCGGCGGGGTCAGTCGTCATCGCCGCGCTCCTGGCCGTCGTGCCCGGCGAACGGGGTGAAGTGGGCCGGGGCGTGATCGATCGGCAGGTCCGGGCGCCAGACGGTGAGGGACTGCGCGCTGCACACGAACAGGGACGGCGGCAGCCGGTCCAGGGCGTACCAGCGCCAGTCGCCCACGCTCTCGCCGGGCTGGTCGGCCGGCTCGCCCTCCCAGTCGGTGACGACGGCGCCGACGGTCATCCGCACGACACCCTCCACCCGGTCGAGCAGGGTGCCCAGCAGACGTACCTTCGACGGGTCCGCCCGCAGCCCGGTCTCCTCGCGCAACTCCCGTACCACCGTCTCCTGGAGCGGCTCCCCGGGTTCCACCGTGCCTCCGGGCAGCTCCCAGGTGCCCCGGCGGTGACGGCCCAGGAGCAGCCCCCGGGGCCCGTACAGGATGGCGCCGACGCCGATCGCCGCGTGCGCGACGGGCGGCATGCCGGTGCGGGGGCGGGCCGAGACGCGCAGGGGACGCCGGGCCCGGATAACCCGGTAGGCGGCGGGGTTGGCGGGGTCCGGCGAGGTCACCGGGACCACGTCCTCCAGAAGCAGCCCGTGCTCGGTGAGCAGGGCCTGCCACCGCTCGGTGGTGGGCACCCACATCCGGACCGTGGTCTCGCCGCCGCCCGCGAACCGCAGGGTCTCCGGCTGCGCCTCCAGTTCCGAAGTGGGGCCTTCGCCATCGGAGTTGGTGTGCAGTACGGAGAAACAGAGCGTCCCGCCGGGAGCGAGCGCGGTCGCCAGGGCGGGGAACAGCCGCCGGGGGTCGATGAACGGAACGGCGTTGACGGAGTAGATCACGTCGTACGGCTGTGCGGTGCGCAGGTGCTCGACGGCGTCGGCACGGAGCAGACGCAGGCCGGGCAGCGAGCCGTACCGGTCCCGGGCCCGCTCGATCTGGCCCGGCGCGAGATCGACCGCGTCGACGGTGGCCCCGTGCGTGCGGACCAGCCGGGCGGCGTGCCGGGCCGGACCGCAGCCGAGGTCCAGGACGCGCCGGCCCGCCAGCTCCCCGAGGAAGGCCTCGTCCGGTCCGGCGCCCGGGAACCCCCAGTCGATCCGTTCCGCCTCGGCCAGGACCGTGCCACGCCGCAGGTGGTGCGTGGCGTAGGCCTGCCAGGCGTCGGCGTTGACGGACTCCGGGCCGTCGGAGGCGACGGGACGGGGCATGGGCGGTCCTCCGTGGGTGGGGCGGTCGGCGCGCATCGGACCAGACGATTCTTACGGGACTCGGCCACCGGGCAACCGGCGTGCGCGCAGGGCGCGGTGGGACCGGCGCGGGCGGCCCCGCGCCGAGACTTCGGCCCGGCCGGGGGTCCACTGGGCTGCATCCTCCGGAGGGCAGTCGCTAGTGCACCGGGTGCTTGCTCAGGACGGACACCCGGTTGAAGGCGTTGATGGTGACCGCCACCCAGATCACCGCCGCCGTCTGGTCCTCGGTGAGAACCTCCACGGCGTCGGCGTACGCGGCTTCCTGCGCGGCGGCGTCGGACAGCACGGTGGTCGCCTCGGCCAGCGCCAGGGCGGCGCGCTCCAGGGGGGTGAAGAGGTCGGTGTCCCGCCAGGCCGCGAGGACACCCAGCCGCCGGGTGTCCTCGCCGGCGCGCACGGCGGCCCTGGTGTGTACGTCGAGGCAGAACGCGCAGCCGTTGAGCTGCGAGACGCGCAGGTTGATCAGTTCCACGACGGTGCGCTCCAGGCCGGCGTCGGCGGCGGTCTCCCGCACGGCCTCGGACGTCTGGACCAGCGCGTGGTAGGCCTTGGGGCTCTGCTTGTCTATGAAGATCCGTCGAGTCATAGTTGAATATCAAAGCATTCAAACCGCTCAATCCCTCTTCCGGCTGCCGCGACTCGAAGCGCCGGACCCGCGGTGCACCGCCCGGAGGGATCGGCCGGCGACCTTCTGCGCGCCCTCTTCCCCCACCCGCGGCCGGGCCTCCGCGAACCGCCGTCCCCCGGACCGCCGGCTCACTCCGGACGGCGGAGGTGCCCCGGGCCGCTGCCCGACCGAAGCGCCGTCGCGCGGAGCGGGTGAACGCGGGCGAAGGCCGATTCCCGCCCGAGCGCTACCCGCCGGCGGGGGCGAGGCCGAAGACGCGGGTCACACAGGTGTCGAGGAGGGTTCCGCACTGCCGGGTCGAGGTCATCTCCGGGGTGGGGAGCACGCCCGCGTCGTCGATGCCCGCGATGTAGTCGATGTCGGCCCATCCATGCGGCGATCATCGCCCATCCGGTTGCCGTGCGTCGGCGGTCCGCGGACACCGTCGCGGGGCCTCAGCCGTCGGCGGGGCTCGTGGGAGCGGGCGTCGCGGCCAGCGCGGCCAGTTCCTCCGCGGTGCGCGGGCCGGTCGAGGGGTCCGTCAACAGGCCCTGGAATTGAAGGAGTTGAGCGGCGGCGACGCCCCAGGGCAGCCGCAGGCCCGCCTGTCGGAGGAGGTCCGTGCGGGCGAGCGTCGTGGCGGCGGGTCCGGTGCGCGCGCCGGACGGGGTGAGCAGGGTCGCGTCGTCGGCCCAGCGCAGGGCCAGGTCGACGTCGTGGGTGGCCATGACCACGGTCGTGCCGGACGCGCGCAGACGGCCGAGGATCGCGAGCAGCCGTTCCTGGCCGTCGGGGTCGAGCCCGGCGGTCGGTTCGTCGAGGATCAGCACCCGGGGCCGCATCGCGACGGCCCCGGCGATCGCGGTGCGCTTGCGCTGGCCGTAGGAGAGCAGATGGGTGGGCCGGTCGGCCAGGGCGGTGATGTCCAGGGCCGCGAGCGCCTCCTCGATCCGGGCCCTCACCTCGGTGTCGGGGAGGCCGAGATTCAGCGGTCCGAACGACACGTCCTGGGCGACGGACGCGGCGAACAGCTGGTCGTCCGGGTCCTGGACCACCAGCTGCACGGTCGTACGCAGCCGGGTCAGCCCCTTGCGGTCGTATGTCACCGGGCGCCCCTCGATCCTCAACTCGCCCTCGCCCGGACGCAGTCCACCGCTCAGCAGCCGCATCAGCGTGGTCTTGCCGCTGCCGTTGCGGCCCAGCAGGGCGAGCGCGCGCCCCGCGTGGACCTCGAAGTCCAGACCGCTGAGCACGGCCGGACCGTCCTCGTAGGCGAAGGAGGCACCCCGCAGGGCGACCAGTGCGGGCTCGCTCATGACAGCGGCCTTTCCAGTACGGATTGCAGTACGAAGGTGAGGGCGACCAGGGCCGCGAAGAGCGCGGCGCTGGCGGTCGTGAAGCGGACGGAGACCCGGGCCTCGGGCACCAGGACGCGCAGGGTGCCGTCGTAGCCGCGCCCGGCCAGCCCGTCCTGGAGACGCGCCGCCCGGTCGAAGGCGCGGACGAACGCGGTGGCGCCGAGCCCGGCCAGCGAACGCCACTCCGCGGCCCGGGTGGTGTGCCCGAGCCGGGACGCCTGCGCTTCCCGGATCCGGCGCACGGAGTCGAGGAGCAGGAAGCTCATGCGATACGTCACCAGCGCGACGTCCACGACGGGCGCGGGCACCCCGGCCCTGACCAGGCGGGGCAGCAGGTCGGACATCGGGGTGGTGAACGCGAGAAGGAGGACACCGAGGGAGGCCGCCGAGGTACGCAGCAGCAACTCCCCGGCGCGCACCGGGCCGCCGTCGGCCAGGGACAGGAACCGGTCCGGGCCGCCGACCTGCACGAGCAGGGGGAGCGCGCCGGTCACGCAGAAGCCCAGCGGTACCCGGTAGGCGCGCCACAGCCGCCGGCCCGGCACCCCCGCGGGCCCCAGCAGGATGACGAGCGCCGTCACCAGGACCAGGGCCGCGCCGGGCCAGGGCGGCAGGGAGATGGCGAGCACGGTGAGGCCCAGACCGAGCACGGCCTTGTCCACGGGATGGCGGTGGCGCCAGCGACTGCTGTGCGCCGCCACGTCGATCGGCAGCACGCGGGCTCAGGTCCGTTCGGGAGCGGACGGTTCGGAGGCGCTCTCGGACCCTTGAGCGCTCTCGGAGCCCTGCGCACTCTCGGACTCCTGCGCGCTCTCGGACTCCTGAGCACTCTCGGACTCCTGAGCGTTCTCGGACCCCTTGGTGTCGTGCTCGGTGTCCCGCTGGGCCAGGGCCCGGAGTTCGCCCTGTCGCCGTCCCCGGTGCAGACCGAAGTAGTAGGCGAGTACCCCCGTGCCGAGGGCCGCCTGGAGCGCGAACAGCGCCGATTCGATCTCGCCGGACGGCGGCTCGTACAGGGGCGAGAACCAGGGTTCGTAGTCCGGCTGGATCTCGGTGATCGCCGTCTCCGCCTCCGCGTCGGCCCCCGTGAACGGCTCCTCCTTGTGGTCGCCGAGCCCGAGGGCCAGCGGCAGGACGGCCAGCGCGGCCACCACGAACAGCAGCAGGGCGTTGGTCTTCGCGTTACGGCTCACCGGGTCACCGCCTCGGTCCCGGCGTCGGCGTCGGCCTTGGTCCGGCCGCCGGTCACGAGCACGCCCAGCCTGGTCAGTTCACCCTTGCTGGACTGGGTCAGCAGCCGCATCACGAACACCGTGAGCAGCCCCTCGCTGACCGCGAGCGGGATCTGGGTGACGGCGAAGATGGAGCCGAACTTGCCGAGGGCGCCCAGGAATCCGCTGCTCGGGTCCGGGAAGGCGAGCGCCAGCTGCACGCTGGTGACGCAGTAGGTGGACAGGTCGGCCACGAACGCGCCGAAGAACACCGTGACCATCAGCGGCACGTCGAACCGCCGCAGCAGCCGGTAGACCGCGTAACCGGCCCAGGGCCCGACGACGGCCATCGAGAAGACGTTGGCGCCGAGCGTCGTCAGGCCGCCGTGGGCGAGCAACAGCGCCTGGAAGAGCAGGGTGATGGTGCCCAGCACCGCCATGATCGGCGGCCGGAACAGGATGGCGCCGAGTCCCGTGCCGGTGGGGTGGGAGCAACTTCCGGTCACCGAAGGCAGTTTCAGTGCGGACAGTACGAACGTGAAGGCTCCGGAGGCACCGAGGAGCAGGGTGCTCTCGGGGTGCTCCTTGACCTCACGGGTGAGTGACCGTACTCCGTGGACGACGAATGGCGCGGATGCGACGCCCCAGGCGATCGCATGCGCCGGAGGCAGAAAACCCTCGGCTATGTGCATGGCTGAGCAGACCCTCTCCAGCACCTCGTGGATGGTTGACGTGCCTTGGCCGGTCTCCTGGCTCACGGGTACCACCGCCCGTGCTCCGCCTTCCCGGGTCTCAAGGACCCAGTGGCTGCCCGCGAGGGCCGGAGCCGGACTTCCCGATCACAGTGGCGAGGGCCGCACCGGCATCACACCGGATTTCCCGTTCACCAAGGCGTGGTGACAGTAGTGCCCACACAGAGGCGCTGACAAGCGGCGATGCGGGGCGCGAAGACGGCGGACGACGGCTCACCCCGGCGCACGGCGGCCGTCCGCCCGCTGGACCGAACCCCTCGCCCGCAGCCTCGCCCCGGGGTGCCGCCGCAGCGCGCCGCCCGGCCCGGTCACGTCGGCGGAGTCCGCCGAAGCCGTCCACGCGAGCCGCTGAGTCCGGTGGGCGGACGCCACGCCGGACGCACCTCGGAGCACTCCATCGCCGTACCGCTCGGTGGGAACATGTGTCCGATGTCCGACGGTGCTCGATCGAACGGGGAAACCATGACCGGCCCGCACTCGTCCGAGCCGTTCCTCGACGGATTCGACCGGATCCTGGCGGACGCCGCGCGCACGGGCCGCCGGTTGACCCGCGACGAGATCGAGTCCCGCCGGGCGCTCGGCGCGCGGGCGGCCGAGGCCGGCCGAGGCTGGCGCGGTCTCGTTCGCGCGCACCTCGCGGCAGGCCGTGAGGGCCGTCCGCGAGGCGCCGATCCCGACAGCGTCCTCGCCGTCGTCGAACAGGCCGTGGACGCCTTCGCCGACGGCTACGAGCGCGCGCAGCGGCTGGTGGTCCGCAAAGAGGAGGCGGCCCGCCGCGAGTTCATCGACGACCTGCTCCACGGGCGCGGTCGCGCGGGCCAACTCGCCGCGCACTCCGAACGGTTCGGGCTACGGCTGTCCCGCGCCCACGCGGTCGCGGTGGCCGAGGGCCCGGACAAGTACGACGAGACCGACCCCGTTCCCCGGCAGGTGGCGGACGAGCTGTTCGGCCGCTTCGAGAACCGCCGCATCCTGTTCACCACCAAGGACGGCCGGATGGTGTGCATCGCCCCCGCAGACCAGGACGAGGTCCTCACCCACTTCGGCCGGCACGCCCACGCCGTCACGGGCCGGGCCCAGGTCGCCATCGGGCGGTCCAGGCCGGGCCCGGTCGGTATCGGGCACAGCTACGAAGAGGCCCTCAACGCCCTGGACGTGGCCCAGCGCATGGGCCTCGACGAGCCGCTGCTGCGCGCCTCCGACCTGCTGGTCTTCCCCGTCCTGGCCCGGGACCGGCAGGCACTGGTGGACCTGGTGCAGGGTGCTCTGGGGCCGCTGGAACGGGCGCGCGGCGGGGCGCAGCCCCTGCTCGCCACCCTGATCGCGTACTTCGACACCGGCTGTGTGGCCGCCGCCACGGCCCGACGGCTCTCGCTCAGCGTGCGCGCCCTCACCTACCGGCTGGCCCGCATCCACGCCCTGACCGGCACCGACCCCACCGACCCCGCCCACCGCTACACCTTGCAGACCGCGGTCATCGGCGCCCGACTGCTCGACTGGCCGGCCAGGCCCCTGACGTCGACCGAGGCCTCCTTCTAGAGAGGCGGCGCTCGCCGGAGGAGCGGCGCTCGCGCCTCACTCCCGGCCTCGCTGCCGGTCCCACTCCCGCGCGAGGATCGCCGCGGCCGCCTCCACGCCCTCCCTCGTCCCGATGAGGATCAGCGTGTCCCCGCCGGTCAGCCGGCAGTCCGGCTTCGGTGAGGGGATGGCCTCGGCGCGGCGCGGCACCGCCACGACCGACACCCCGGTCTCGGTGCGCATCCGGGTCTCGCCGAGCAGCCGCCCGTTCCGGTGCGACATCGATGCCACCCTGGCCAGCACAGGGAACGGGGCGACGGGAGTGTGCTCGGCGACCGGGTGGGAGAATGCGCGTCGAGGTCCACGCTGCCGTGGCGGCCGGCGTTCCGGGGGCATGGGGCCGGAAGGAAGCGTGCAGCATGATCGAGTGGGTGTCCCTCAGGGCCGGCGCCCGGCCCGTGCCCCAGCCCGTCGCCACTCCGGTGGTGTGGGCCACGGCCTTCGGCGGCGCGCTGGTCCTGGTGGCCGTGCACAACATGCTGGTGGGTTCGGACCGCCCCGGATTCGCCCTGGCCGCGCTCTCCCTGCTGGCGGCCCTGCTGGGGCTCTGCGCCCGCTTCACCGCGGCCCCCGGTACGGCCGTCCTGTGCTGGCTGACCCTCAACGGATTCGCCATCCCACCCGTCGGCACGCTCACCTGGGCCGGCCACCGTGACACCTTCTGGCTCACCTGCCTGTGCGCCGCGACTCTCGTCGGCACCGTGCTCGCCCGGATCATCCAGGCCCGCGCCGCCTACCGCCGGATCGCGGCAGAGGTGGCCACCCCGTCGACCGACCCGGACAGCGGCCCCCTCGGCGCCTGACCGCCCCCGGGAGCGGGAGCGGGAGTGCGAGTGGGGGCGGGAGTGTGAGCGGGAGCGGGGGCGAAGGGCCCGACGGCGTGAGGGTCTGACGGCCTGATCCGGACAGGCGACGCGATCCACGACAGGCGACGCGATCCAGGACCGGCGACGCGATCCGGGACCGGCGGCGTGATCCGGAACATACGTGTTCTGGGACATATGAGCTCATCGCGCGTTTTGGGTAGCTTGGGGTGCTTACCCGTGCTTGCCCCCTGTATCCGATCCGACGCCGTCCCGTGTGCGGCGTCGCGCAGCGGGGCGGATCACCCGCCGTCGTCCGTCCAGGAGACCCATGCGCCCCCGAACAGCCTCCGTGCCGCCCCTCGCCCTGGCGGGCGGTGCGCTGACCGTCGGCGTCGGCGCGCTGTACCTGACCGGGCTGCTGCTCACGGGCGGTGAGATCGAGCCGGGCACGACGGTGCATGGCGTGGACATCGGCGGCCTCAGCCGTGCGGAGGCCGTCCGCAAGCTGGACGAGCACCTGACGGCGGCCGGCTCGCAGGAGCTGGCCGTACGGGTCGGGGACCGCAGCGGGACCGTCGACCCGCGGCAGGCCGGACTCACCTTCGACGCCGAGCGCACGGTCGACCGGGTGGGCCGCGTCGGCGCCGATCCGGCCGCTCTGGTCGGCGGACTCTTCGGCTCGGGGGGCGACGAGGAGCCGGTCGTACGCCTCGACGAGAACAAGGCCCGCACCGCTCTGGGGAAGCTGGCGAAGACCCTCGACCAGCAGGTCCGCGAGGGCACCGTCGGTTTCGCCGACGGCCGGGTCGAGCAGGTCGCCCCGCAGACCGGCTACGCACTGGACGTGAACGCCGCCGTCGACGCCCTGAAGGCCACCTTCCTGCGCGGGGCGGCGGACGCGGTCACGGACCTGCCCGCCCGCGAGACACGGCCGAAGGTCACGGCGGCGGAGGTGCGGCGCGCGGTGCGCGAGTTCGCGCAGCCGGCCATGTCGGCGCCCGTCACCCTCACCACGGGCGGCAAGCGGTTCACCATCGGGCAGAAGGTACTGGGCGAGCATCTGACGATGCGGCCCGACGGCGCCGGCCGGCTGATACCGAAGCTGGACGACAAGGGACTGCGCGCGGCCCCTTCGGTGGCCCGCCCGCTGGCCGGCGTCACCACCACCGCCGCGAACGCCGCCCTGCGGCTGGACGGCGACCGGGTCGTGGTGGCCGACGACGCGCGGACCGGCCTCCAGATCACCGACAAGGCACTGGGCAAGGCCGTGCTGTCGCTGCTCACCCGGTCCGGCGGAGCGGCCCGTACCGGGGAAGTGGCCGCACGACGGACGCAGCCCCAGGTGACCCGGGACAGCGCCGCACGGCTGGGGCTGACGGAGAAGATGTCCTCCTTCACCGTCCACTTCGAACCGGCCGCGTACCGCACGAAGAACATCGGGCGGGCCGCACAGCTCATCAACGGCTCCCTCGTCATGCCGGGCAAGACCTGGAGTCTCAACCGGACCGTGGGGCAGCGCACCGAAGCCAACGGCTTCGGCGAGGGCATCATGATCCTCGACGGCGAGTTCACCAAGGCGCCGGGCGGCGGTGTCTCGACCGTGGCCACGACCATGTTCAACGCGATGTTCTTCGCCGGGCTCAAGCCCGTGGAGTACGGCGCCCACTCCTTCTACATCGAGCGCTATCCGGAGGGCCGCGAGGCGACGGTCGCCTGGGGCAGCCTCGACCTGAAGTTCGCCAACGACTCCGGCCACGCCCTCTACATCCAGGCCGAGGCCACCGACACTTCGGTGACCGTCACCTTCCTCGGCACCAAGAAGTACGACGAGATCAAGTCGGTCACCGGGCCCCGCACCCATGTGCGGCAGCCGGAACGGAAGGTGAGCACGGACGAGAAGTGCGTGCCGCAGACCCCGCTCGAGGGCTTCGACGTCACCGTCGATCGGGTCTTCTACAACGACGGCAGGGAGGTGCGGCGGCAGCCGTTCCGCACCCACTACACCCCGCGGGACGAGATCACCTGCGAAGCCCCCGCCGAGGACCCGCGGTAGGCCCGGCGGGAGCCGGGAAGGCGGGGCGACCTTCGGCACATCGGAGGTCTTCACGACGGCGGCAGCCTGCGCTGGCGGCACCCGGTGGGCTACGACCTCCGGCCGGGTCTCGCGGTGCTCGGCCGGACCGTCTTCGCCATCGGCTCCGAGCTCATCGCCCTGGACCTCGGCACCGGAGGGCTCCGCTGGAAGGCGGAGGCGGAACGCGGCATGTTCGCCTCCCTCGGGGCGGCCGGCAACACGGTCTACGTCACGGGAACCGAGCCCTACGGGGTGCACGCCTTCGACGCGGCGAACGGCACCCGGCGCTGGTTCTGCGAGACCCCCCGGATCAACGTCGACCACCCGATCGCGGTGGGAGCGCACGCCGTCCACGTGCCGGCCTTCGAGAACAGGAACGGCTTCTACGCGATCGACACCGCCTCGGGCCGCCTGCTGTGGAACTCACCGACGGCCGCGAGACCGGTGTCAACGACTGGCAGCTCTCCTGCGACGGAGCCGGACACCTGGTGGCCCAGCACTTCGACCGGGCCTACGGACTGCCCGTCACCTGAGGTCCGGGCGGTAGCAGGTGGTGACGCCCGGTCGCCAGGGACAGGCGAGGGCGGCGAAACCGCCCCGGGCGACGACATCGACGGTGAGCGTGTCCCCGCCGCGCAGAACCCGCCGGTCCTGGGCGAGGCCGTCGGCGGCGTCCCCGATCGTCTCGCCAGCCACCAGCCACCAGCCACCAGCCACCAGCCACCAGCCACCAGTCACCGGCCCCGGCCGAGGGTCAGCGGGACCTCGGCCGTACGGGCCGCGCCCGTGTACACCCCGCCGAGGAACCAGCGGTCGCCGTCGCGGCGGGCGAGCACCGCCTCCTGTCCGGGCTCTCCGGCCAGCAGCCGGGTGTCGTCCCAGGCCGCCGGGACCTGGTCGAAGAAGGCTCGGGCGAGCGGCCGTACGTCGTACGACTCCGGGGGTGCCCGCGAACATCTGGAGCCCCGATTCGTAGACGACGGCCAGCCCGACCTCCGCCGCGTCCGAGTTGGGGCGGGGCGGCGCACCGCACGACCGCCGGCACCCACACCGCCAGCAGCGGCAGCGCGATCACGGCCCAGGTGACGGTGGCCGGCCCGCTGCCCCCGCCCGAGTCCCAGACCACCGGCTCCACGACCTGATGAGCCCCGAGCAGCAGCGGCAGCGCGGCAAGGGGAAGATCCCGGGGGTCGCGCACCCGTGTCACGCAGGCCACCCCGACGGCCGCCGCACCTCCTCGTGCGGTGCGGGCCAGGCCACGTCCCGTTCCGGCGATTTCCCGGCCGCCTTGCCGACGCCTCTGTTCGAGTAGCGCACCAACGGTGTAAGGGGCCGCGTTACGCTGGTGCCGGTGAACGGCAGACAGCGAAGGAGGCCGCGGGTGGTGGACGTCTCGCAGCGAGACGACGGACTCGGGCCGGTGCACGGCGCGGCCGTGCTGGAGGTGGGCCCGTTGTCAGGTCGGCCCGGTATCCGGGCCCGGGGGGAGATCAGCGAGATCACTCGCTCGCCCTGGGAAGAGGCGTTGGCGGGCCTGGCCCGGCAGCATGCCGACGTGTCCTATGTGGAGCTGTCGGAAGTGGCGTTCGTCGACGTGGCGGGGGTCGCGGCGCTCGCCGTCACGGCCCTGGGCCTGTCCGGAGGCCGGGTGGTGGTCGAGCATCCGCCACCGCAGGTGCCACGCGTACTGAGCCTGTTCTGGCCGGGTCTCGGCAGGATCGAGGTGGCGCCGTGATGAGCACGGTGGCGACCCACGAGGCGTTTGAGCACCCCGCGCTGTTCTACCGCACCGAACAGGAGTACGTGGACCGGACGGTGTCCTTCGTGCAGGAGGGCCTGGACCTCGGCGAGCCGGTGGCGGTGGCGGTGCCGGGACCCAACCTGGAGCTGATCAGGGCCGGACTGGGCCCGGACGCCGGGGCCGTTCGGCTGCTGGACATGACGGTGGCGGGCCGCAACCCGGGCCGGATCATTCCCGGAGTGCTACGCGCGTTCGCCGACTCCCATCAGCGGGGGCGGGTCCGGATCATCGGCGAGCCGATCTGGGCGGGCCGCAGCGCGGACGAGTACCCGGCCTGCGCGCAGCACGAGGCACTGATCAACGCGGCCTTCGAGGGCCGTCCGGTGACCATCCTCTGCCCGTACGACGAGGCAAGCCTGGACGAGGAGGTCCTGGCCGACGCGCGGCTCACCCATCCGACGATCGTGTCCCGCGACACGGAGGGCGTCAGCGACGCCTACGACTGGCGTTCCGTCGTGGCCCGGTACAACGAGGTGCTGGTGCCCGCGCCGGACGCCGCCGTGTTCTCGTTCGGTGTCGACGAGCTGTACGCGGCGCGCGCCTTCGCGGTCGAGGAGGCCGCACGGCTGGGCCTCGCCGGGCAGCGGCTGGACGACACCGAGCTGGCGGTGGCGGAACTGACCACCAACAGCGTGGTGCACGGCGCCGGGCGGGGAACGCTCGCCGTCTGGGCCCGGGCGGGACAGGTCGTGTGCGAGGTCCGGGACGCGGGCCGGCTGTCCGATCCGCTCGCCGGCCGCAGACCGCCGGCGCGCGGTCAGATCGGCGGTCGCGGTCTGATGCTGGTCCACTACGTGGCGGACCTGGTCCGGGTGCACACCTCCGACGAGGGCACGACCGTCCGCTTCTACCTCGGCGGCTGAGGCCGTCCGGGACCCGGGCCGGGAGTCCGACCGAGACCCCGGCCGGTCAGAACCGTTCCCCGTGCACCCGAAGGTGTGCGGGGTCCGACGGTTCACGAGGCGCCGGACGGGCCCGTCCGGCGCCGCGACGCAGGCGGGTGAAGCCTGAGCCGCCGTCACCTCCACGGGGCATGCATGAGGATCTCCGCCGTATCCGGCCGGGTCGGCGGAATCGACGCGCTGGAGGCGAGAGTGACGAAAGAACGAGCCGAAGAGACCGGCCCCCACACCATCAGGGTCCCGGTCCTCATCGTCGGCGGCTCCCTGGTCGGCCTGGCGACCTCGTTGTTCCTGGGACGGCTGGGAGTACCGCACGTACTGGTGGAGCGCCACGCGGGCACCTCCATCCATCCCCGCGGCCGCGGCAACAACGTCCGCACGATGGAGCTGTTCCGGGTGGCGGGCGTCGAGCAGGCGATCCAGGAGGCCGCCGCGACCCTGGCCGACAACCACGGCATCCTGCAGGCGCCCACCCTGGTCGGCGACGCGGGCGAGTGGCTGTTCCGGGACATCGACCCGGGCGGCGGCCTGGCCCGCTTCAGCCCCAGCTCCTGGTGCCTGTGCAGCCAGAACGACCTGGAGCCGGTCCTGCTCGACCACGCCAAGCGGCACGGCGGCGACCTGCGCTTCTCCACCGAGCTGATGTCGTTCGACAGCGACCCCACCGGCGTCACCGCGGTGGTCAAGAGCCGCGAGACGGGTGAGCACACCACCATCCGCGCGGACTACCTCGTCGCCGCCGACGGCCCCCGCAGCCCTGTCCGGGAGCAGCTCGGTATCGGTCAGAGCGGGCCCGGCGACCTGTTCCACAACGTCAGCCTCACCTTCCGCTCCCGGCGCCTCGCCGACGTGGTGGGCGACCGCCGGTTCATCGTCTGCTACCTGACCAGCCCGGACGCCGACGGCGCCCTGCTGCCGGTGGACAACCGGGAGAACTGGGTCTTCCACGCCCCCTGGCACCCCGAACACGGGGAAACCCTCGAGGAGTTCACCGACGAGCGCTGTGTCGAGCACATCCGCCGGGCGGTCGGGGTCGCCGACCTCGACGTGGAGATCACCGGCAAGGCGCCCTGGCACGCTGCCCAGCGGGTCGCCCGCAGCTACCGGTCGGGACGGGTGTTCCTGGCCGGCGACTCGGCCCACGAGATGTCCCCGACCGGGGCCTTCGGCTCCAACACCGGTATCCAGGACGCGCACAACCTCGCCTGGAAGCTGGCCGCGGTCGTCGACGGCTGGGCGGGGGAGGCGCTGCTGGACACCTACGACGCCGAGCGCCGGCCCGTGGCCGAGGCCACCAGCGCCCGAGCCGCCGCCCGGTCGGCCGAGCACAGCCACCCCGGGTTCGCCGCGCCGCCCGCGGCCGGCGGCGGCGGTCCCCAGCGAGGCATCCTCAACGTGGCCCTCGGCTACCGCTACCCGCAGGGCGCCGTCGTCGGCGCCGACCCCGCGGTCCCGGTCGTGCCGGAGAGCCTCGACCTGACCGGAGGACCCGGCAGCAGGGCACCTCACCTGTGGGTCCGCCGCGGCGACGAGCGGATCTCGACCCTCGACCTCTACGAGCGGACCCTGGTCCTGCTCAGCGACGCCGCTGAGCCGAGCGGATGGCACGAGGCCGCCACCCGCCTCGCCGAGGAGCTGGTCCTCCCGCTCAGGTCGTACCGGGTGGGCACGGGAGCCGACGCGGACCTGGTGCCGGAGGGCGACGCCGACTGGGCGGAGCGCCACGGCACGGCACGCGGAGGCGCCGTACTCGTGCGGCCCGACGGGTTCGTCGTATGGCGCTCGCCGGGTCCGGACGTGGACGCCGGGGCGACGCTGCGTCAGGTACTGAAGACCGGGCTGGGGCTCGGCTGACCCCGCGGGCTTCACCCGTGTGAACGCCCCGAGTGGTGCCGACGCGACGGGCGGCTGACGGTGGATCACGTCCCGTCCGGGTCACCCGAGCTGACGAAGTGTCGGCTGCCCGGTCGTGACGGAAGGACCATCAGATGCGTTCAGCTCGCATGATCCTGGCCACCGCGGCGGCTTCGGCCGCCCTCGCCATCGGCGCCCCCGGCGCCTACGCCGCCGGTGACACGGACCACGACGACTCGTCCTACAGCAAGGAGGACAGCTCCTCGTACGGCAAGGAGCACGACAAGGACGAGGACTCCTCGTACAGCAAGGAGGAGGACTCCTCCTACGGCAAGGAGCACGGCAAGGAGGAGCACGGCAAGGAGGAGCACGACTCCCCGCACGGCGGCATGCACACCGGCGGCGGCGCCCTCGCCTCGGTGAACGACAGCACCGGCGTCGCCGTGGACCCCCGGTTCGACCCCGAGACGTACAAGGACAAGGACACCGAGAAGGGCGGCTCCACCGGCGGTGAGCACGGCAAGGACTCCTGGAACGGCGGCAAGGAGGAGTCCGGCGGCTGGAGCAAGGAGCACGACAAGCCCAGCGGCGGCATGCACACCGGCGGCGGCGCCCTCGCCACCCCGTCGGCGACCGCGGCCGGACTCGGCGTCCTCGCCGTCGCCGGCACCGGCCTCTACGCCCTGCGCCGCAAGAAGACGGTGGGGGGTGTGGCCTGACCCATGCCTGACGCGATAGCGAAGCCGCGGCCGCCACCGGTACCCCCGCGTGGCGGCCCGGCTCGCTCCCCGTGCTCTGTCCGCCCCGCTGCCGCGCCCGAATGAGGTGGTCCCCGATGGCAGTTCCCCCTTCTTCCTCCCCTTCCTCCTCCGACCCCGCCAAACCCTCCGGCGCCGAGCCGGCGCCCACCGAAGAGGGAACGTCCCGCGCCGGCCTGATGATGGTCTGCGCCGCGGTCGCGGTGCTCCTGGCACTGAACCTGTTCGGCGGCGGCGACCACACCTCGACCGGCACCGCCAGCCCACCGCACGCCCCGCCCGCAGCCGGATCGGTCCCCGCGCCCCGCACTCCGGCCGCGCAGACCCCGCCGGCCGGAGCGGCGGACGCCGGGGATGCGGTGGGCAAGCATC
Organism: Streptomyces sp. NPDC058295; assembly: GCF_042880655.1. Classification (NCBI taxonomy): domain Bacteria; kingdom Bacillati; phylum Actinomycetota; class Actinomycetes; order Kitasatosporales; family Streptomycetaceae; genus Streptomyces; species Streptomyces sp. NPDC058295. The sequence goes on along the minus strand of NZ_JBHVYO010000068.1, from coordinate 5,928 downwards.
TGCCGCGCTCCCGGCCCGTGCGGCTGCTCATCCCGAAGATCGCGGTCGACGCCCCCTTCGTCGACCTCGCCATCGGTGCCGACGGCCGGCTGGAGCCGCCTCCCGCGAACGACGTCAACCTCGTCGGCTGGCACGCCAAGGGAGCCTCACCCGGCGAGGCGGGCACCGCGATCATCGCCGGGCACGTCGACACCAAGACCTCCCCGGCCGTCTTCGCGGGCCTCAGCGAGCTGGCGAAGGGCGACGGCTTCCAGGTGGTGCGGGCCGACGGCGCCAAGGCGTCCTTCCGGGTCGACAGCGTGGAGACCTTCGACAAGGCCGACTTCCCCAGCGAACGGGTGTACAGCGACACCTCCGAGGCGCAGGTGCGGCTCATCACCTGCGCGGGGGCCTACGACCGGCGGGTCAAGGACTACACCGACAACCTGGTCGTCTTCGCTCATCTCGTCTGACGGCCGGCCGCCCAGTCACCCACGTAGTTCATCCGAGTCGCGCGCTCGCGGGGACGGGCACAGGATCGAGGAACGCTGACGTCGCATCACCGCGGCCGACGTTCACTTTCCCCTCCGCGAAGGAGATGTGCGCAGGATGACCACCACCTCCGAACGTGTTGCAGGTTCGCGGGCGCGACAGGCGTCGCAACGAGTCTCCCAGTCCGTGTTCGACGGTTCCCGGCTCCGCGTCGTCCTTCTGGTCGACGTCTACGACGGGGCCCAGCAGCAGTTCCTCGAGGCGTACGAGCAGCTCTGCAACCAGGTCGCGTCCGTCCCCGGGCACGTCAGCGACCAGCTGTGCCAGTCCATCGAGAACCCCTCGCAGTGGCTCATCACCAGCGAGTGGGAGAGCGCCCCGCCGTTCCTCGCCTGGGTCAACAGCGAGGAGCACGTGGCGATGGTGGAGCCGCTGCACAGCTGCGTGCGCGACACCCGCTCGCTGCGCTTCCACGTCGTCCGCGAGACGGGTGGCCCGGCGGCCGCCGACCAGGCCAAGCGCCGGCTGCAGACGTCGCCCAGGATCGGCGACGGAGTGATCCGGCACGCGCTCACCTTCACCGTCAAGCCGGGCAGCGAGGAGATCGTCGCCAAGATCCTCGCCGACTACGCCTCACCCGAGCCGCAGGTCGACGACACCACCCGGCTGTGCCGCACCTCGCTGTTCATGCACGGCAACCGGGTGGTGCGGGCCATCGAGGTGCGGGGCGACCTGCTCTCCGCGCTGCGCCACGTCTCCCGGCAGCCCGAGGTACGGGCCGTCGAGGAGGCCATCAACCCCCATCTGGAGCAGGACCGGGACCTCAACGACCCCGAGTCCGCCCGGGTCTTCTTCACCCGCGCCGCGCTGCCGGCCGTCCACCACGTGACGGCGGAGGAGCGGCAGAACCCGCAGGCCGAGCGGTACGCCCTGTACTACCCGGCCCGGCAGGACCGCGGCATGAAGCTGGCCGAGCTGCTCGCCCGGCAGGACGAGGCGGCGGCGGACGACCCGCGCAGCCCGGTCCTGCGCAGCACGATCTTCCAGCGCGACGATGTCGTCGTACGGCTGATCGACGTGCGTGGCGGACTCGAGGCCGCCGACCCGGTACAGGCCCTGGGTCTGTCCGACCCCGGACAGGTGGCCGAGCTGACGACGCTCCAGGACGACGCCGCCGGCGCGTCCGCGTCGAAGGACGGCCGTCTCGCGCGCTTCCTCGAACTGGCGCGCATGGATCTCGTCACCGACCGCCGGTCGCCCGACGCCTGATTCGTCATCACGTGGCAGGGGCGGTGCCCCGCCCCTGCCATGTCGGTGCACCACATCATCGGAGGAAGTCGTGATCACTTCTCGTCACAGAATCATGGATCTCAGCGAGGTCGAGCCCAACACCCGGCGAGGCGGCGACCTGCGCGCCATGCTCACCCCGGCCACGGTGGGCGCCACCAGCGGTTTCATGGGCCTGGCCCTCATCCAGCCCGGCGACCGCATCGGTGAGCACTACCACCCGTACTCCGAGGAGTTCGTGTACGTGGTGTGCGGACAGCTGGAAGTGGACCTGGACGGTGAGCCGCACCCGCTCCAGCCCGAGCAGGGGCTCCTGATCCCCCTCAACGTGCGCCACCGCTTCCGCAACGTCGGCAAGGTGGAGGCCCGTATGGTCTTCCACCTCGGCCCGCTGGCCCCGAGCCCGCCGCTCGGCCACGTCGACACCGAGGGAACCGAAGCCGAGTCCGCCGTGGTCGGGGCGGCGTCGGCCGAGCGACGTCAGGTGCGCTCATGACGAGACGAGTGGCGGTCACCGGCATAGGCATCGTCGCCCCGGGCGGCATAGGCGTACCGGCGTTCTGGAACCTCCTGGCGGACGGGCGCACGGCGACGCGGGCCATCACGTTCTTCGACCCGACCGGTCTGCGGTCGCGGATCGCCGCCGAGTGCGACTTCGACCCGGCGGCCCACGGCCTGAACGCGACCGACGTCGAACGGTGCGACCGTTACATCCAGTTCGCCCTGGTCGCCGGGGACGAAGCGGTACGCGACGCGGGTCTCGACCTCGCCGCCGAGAACCCCTGGCGGGTCGGCGTCTCCCTGGGCACCGCCGTCGGCGGCACCACCCGGCTGGAGAACGACTACGTCGCGGTCAGCCACGGCGGGCAGCGCTGGGACGTGGACCACCGGCAGGCGGCCCCGCACCTGCACCGCGCGTTCACGCCCAGCACGCTCGCCTCGACGGTGGCGGAGCGGTTCGGGGCACGCGGTCCGGTGCAGACCGTCTCCACGGGCTGCACCTCCGGGCTCGACGCGGTCGGGTACGCCTTCCACACCGTGGAGGAGGGCCGGGCCGACATCTGCATAGCCGGCGCCTCGGACTCGCCGATCTCGCCGATCACCATGGCGTGCTTCGACGCGATCAAGGCCACCTCCTCCAACAACGACGATCCGGCCCACGCCTCGCGCCCCTTCGACGCCGACCGTGACGGGTTCGTCATGGGCGAGGGCGGCGCCGTACTCGTCCTGGAGGAGCTCGAACACGCCCGGGCCCGCGGCGCGCACGTCTACTGCGAGCTCGGCGGATACGCCACGTTCGGCAACGCCTACCACATGACCGGCCTGACCGGCGACGGCCTGGAGATGGCCCGGGCCATCGAGGAAGCCCTCGACCACGCCCGGCTCGACGCCACCGCGATCGACTACGTCAACGCGCACGGCTCGGGCACCAAGCAGAACGACCGCCACGAGACCGCCGCGGTGAAGCGGGTCCTGGGCACCCACGCCTACGACACGCCCATGAGCTCCATCAAGTCGATGGTGGGCCACTCCCTCGGCGCGATCGGTGCGATCGAACTCGTCGCCTGTGTGCTGGCCCTGGCCAACCAGGTCGTACCGCCGACCGCGAACTACGAGACGCCCGACCCCGAGTGCGACCTGGACTACGTCCCGCGCGTGGCCCGTGAGCGCAAGCTCGCCAGCGTGCTCTCGGTGGGCAGCGGGTTCGGCGGCTTCCAGTCCGCGGTGGTCATGAACCGGCCGAGGGAGAAGACACGATGAGCGAACCCCTGCCACGGCGCGCGGCCGTCACGGGAATCGGTGTGATCGCGCCCAACGGAGCCAGTACCGAGACCTTCTGGAAGTCCACCAGGGAGGGCATCAGCGTCCTCGACCGGGTCACCCGCGAGGGCTGCGAGGATCTGCCGCTGCGGGTGGCGGGCCAGGTCCGCGACTTCGACCCGTCGGCCGCGATCGAGGAGCGCTTCCTGGTCCAGACCGACCGGTTCACGCACTTCGCGATGGCCGCGGCCGACTTCGCGCTGGACGACGCCCAGCTCGGCCGGCCGGAGACCGACGCCGCGCCCTTCTCCGTGGGCGTGGTCACCGCGGCCGGTTCCGGCGGCGGCGAGTTCGGGCAGCGGGAGCTCCAGCAGCTGTGGGGCAAGGGCAGTCGCTTCGTCGGCCCGTACCAGTCCATCGCCTGGTTCTACGCCGCCAGCACCGGCCAGATCTCCATCCGCCGCGGCTTCAAGGGCCCCTGCTCGGTCGTCGCCGCCGACGAGGCCGGCGGCCTGGACGCCCTCGCCCACGCGGCGCGGGCGGTGCGCCGCGGCACCGATGTGATCGTGGCCGGGGCCACCGAGGCGCCGATCGCGCCCTACTCGGTGGTCTGCCAACTCGGCTACGAGGAACTCAGCACGGTCGACGACCCGACCCGCGCCTACCGCCCCTTCACCTCCGCGGCCTGCGGGTTCGTGCCGGCCGAGGGCGGCGCCATGCTCGTGGTGGAGGCGGAGTCCGCGGCCCGGGCACGGGGCGCGCGGGTGCAGGCCTACCTGGCCGGACACGCGGCGACCTTCACCGGGGCCTCCCGCTGGGAGGAGTCCCGGGAGGGGCTCGTCCAGGCCGTCCGGCAAGCACTTCAGGAGGCCGACTGCGCTCCCGAGGAGATCGACGTGGTCTTCGCCGACGCCCTCGGTGTACCGGAGGCGGACCGCGCCGAGGCCCTGGCGATCGCGGACGCCCTCGGGGCGCACGGCACCCGCGTGCCCGTCACGGCGCCGAAGACCGGAATCGGCAGGGGCTACTGCGCGGCGCCGCTGATGGACGTCGCGGCGGCGGTGCTCGCGATGGAGCACGGCCTGATCCCACCCACCCCGAACGTCTTCGACATCTGCCACGACCTCGACCTCGTGACCGGCCGGGCCCGTACCGCCGAGGTACGCACGGCGCTGGTCCTGAGCCGGGGACTCATGGGGTCGAACTCGGCGCTGGTGCTGCGGCACGGCGCCACCGACGCCTCGTAGCGAGGCGCCGCGGAGCAGCAGAGGAAGGGAATGGCATGACTGACCGCATCACTGTGGAAGAGCTGGCCGAACTCATGAAGAAGTCCGCCGGCGTCACCGTCGCCCCGGAGGATCTCCGCCGCGACGACGCCGGCTTCGACCGCCTGGGCGTCGACTCGCTCGGACTGCTGGGCATCGTGGGCGAACTGGAGAACCGGTACGGCACGCCGATGCCTCCCGACGCCGAACGCTCCAAGTCGCCCCGGCAGTTCCTCGACCTCGTCAACAGTGCCCTCATGACAGGAGCGTGAGATGACCGGACACACGCAGAACGAGATCACCATCGCGGCGCCTCTGGACCTGGTCTGGGAGGTGACCAACGACCTGGAGAACTGGCCGCGGCTGTTCAGCGAGTACGCCTCCGTCGAGATCCTCTCGCGGGAGGGCCGCAGGACGACGTTCCGGCTGACCATGCACCCGGACGAGAACGGCACCGTGTGGAGCTGGGTCTCGGAGCGCGAGCCGGACCGCGACACGCTCACCGTCAAGGCCCGCCGGGTCGAGACGGGGCCCTTCGCCCACATGGACATCCACTGGCGGTACGAGGAGGTGCCGGCCGGTACGCGGATGGTGTGGACGCAGGACTTCGCGATGAAGCCGGAGGCGCCGGTCGACGACGAGTGGATGACCGACAACATCAACCGGAACTCCAAGGTCCAGCTGGGCCTGATCCGGGACCGCATCGAGAAGACCGCCGCCGAGCGCGGTGCCACCCCCGGTCTGACCGACTGAGCCGGACGGAGAACAGCACCATGCACCAAGCTCTGATCGTCGCCCGGATGGCCCCGGGGTCGGCACCCGACATCGCCAAGGTGTTCGAGGAGTCCGACCGGGGAGAGCTGCCGCGGCTCGTCGGTGTGAACCGGCGCAGCCTGTTCCAGTTCGGCGACGTGTACATGCATCTGATCGAGTCCGAGCGCGACCCCGGGCCCGCCATCGCCAAGATCACCGGACATCCCGAGTTCCGGGACGTCAGCGAGCGGCTGGCCACCTACGTCAGCGCGTACGACCCCGAGACCTGGCGTTCCCCGAAGGACGCCATGGCGCAGCGCTTCTACCTCTGGGAGCGCGAGCCGGCCGGCTGACCCCCCCCGCCGACCATCACCGGTCGCCGGGCCCGCGA
>NZ_JBHVYO010000067.1:0-39029 GCF_042880655.1 Streptomyces sp. NPDC058295 | reverse complement strand
GGGCTGGAGTGATCCAGCCCGCCCGGCTCCTGTCATCGAGCCACGTTCAGTGCATCCAGCCCGCCCGGCGTTTGAGGACGAGGCCCCTTCAGGGCCGAAGCGGGGGCCTGGGGGCGGCAGCCCCCAGTAGGTGCGGCAACCTCAGACGAGGTTCACCGCCCGCGCGGACGTCGCGCCGATCTCCTCCGCGACCTCCGCCAGCACCCCCGCGGGCACGGTGTCGTCGACCGTCAGGACGGCCAGCGCCTCGCCGCCGACCGCCGCACGGGCGACCTGCATGCCGGCGATGTTGATGCCCGCCTCGCCGAAGACCCGGCCCACGGTGCCGACGACACCCGGACGGTCCTCGTACTTGAGGACGACCATGTGGTCGGCGAGCGCGAGGTCGACGTCGTACTCGCCGACCGCGACGATCTTCTGGAGGTGCTTCGGACCGGCCAGCGTGCCGGAGACCGACACCTCCTCGCCGTCCGTGAGCGTGCCGCGCACGGTGACGACGTTACGGTGGTCGGCCGACTCGGAGCTGGTGGTCAGCCGCACCTCGACGCCGCGCTCCTGCGCGAACAGCGGGGCGTTGACGTAGCTGACGGTCTCGTCGACGACGTCCTCGAAGACACCCTTGAGAGCCGACAGCTCCAGCACCTTCACGTCGTGTTGGGTGATCTCGCCGTACACCTCGACGTCGAGGCGGACCGCGACCTCACCGGCGAGCGCGGTGAAGATCCGGCCGAGGCGCTCGGCGAGGGGCAGACCGGGCTTGACGTCCTCGGCGATGACACCGCCCTGGACGTTCACCGCGTCCGGCACCAGCTCGCCCGCGAGGGCCAGCCGCACCGAACGCGCGACCGCGATACCGGCCTTCTCCTGGGCCTCGTCGGTCGAGGCGCCGAGGTGCGGGGTGGCCACGACCTGGTCGAACTCGAAGAGCGGGGAGTCCGTGCAGGGCTCCTTCGCGTACACGTCGAGGCCGGCGCCGGCGACGCGGCCCTCCTTCAGCGCCGAGTACAGCGCCTCCTCGTCGACGATCCCGCCGCGCGCGGCGTTGACGATGCGCACGGTCGGCTTGACCTTGCGCAGCGCCTCGTCGCCGATCAGACCGACCGTCTCGGGGGTCTTGGGCAGGTGGACGGTGATGAAGTCGGCGACCTCGAGCAGCTCGTCCAGCGAGAGGACCTTCACGCCCATCTGCGCGGCACGGGCGGGCTGGATGTAGGGGTCGTACGCGACGACCTTCATGCCGAAGCCGGACATGCGCTGCGCGACGAGCGCGCCGATGCGGCCGAGGCCGACGACACCGAGGGTCTTCTCGGCCAGCTCGACACCCGTGTACTTGCTGCGCTTCCACTCGCCGTTCTTCAGCGCGGCGTTGGCCTGCGGAATGTGGCGGGCGGTGGCGAGCAGCAGACCGCAGGCCAGTTCGGCGGCGGTCACGATGTTGGAGGTCGGCGCGTTGACGACCATCACGCCGGCCTTGGTGGCGGAAGGCACGTCGACGTTGTCCAGGCCGACGCCGGCTCGTGCGACGACCTTCAGTTTCTTCGCGGCGGCGATCGCCTCGGCGTCCACCTTGGTGGCCGAGCGGATCAGGATCGCGTCGACGTCGGCGATGGCCGGCAGCAGTTCGGCTCGATCCGCTCCGTTGACGTGCCGGATCTCGAAGTCCGGGCCAAGCGCGTCCACGGTCGCGGGCGACAGCTCTTCAGCGATGAGTACGACAGGTTTCGAGCTCACGTGAGTCCTCACAAGTCATGGGGGCACCTCCCATGCCCTCCAGGCTATGGGGGAGCGTGCGGACGGCCGTCCCGACGGCCGCAGGCGGAGGAGGGGCTAGCCGCGTGGAAGACGCACGACGCTGTGGGCCTGACGCGTATGTAGTGCAGCAGTGTAGTGCCGCGACGGCGGTCGCCTCACGCCTCCGCGGAAGGATCACCCGTCCGTGGTGGACGGAATGGACAACGGGGCCGGAGCGATCCGCTCCGGCCCCCGCCCCGAGGCCTTACGCCTCTTCGTTCACCCAGCTCATCAGCTTGCGCAGCTGCTTGCCGGTGGTCTCCAGCAGGTGCTCGGAGTCCGCGTCCTTGTACTCGTTGTACTTCTTCAGACCGCCGTGGTACTCGTCCATCCAGTTCTGGGCGAAGGTGCCGTCCTGGATCTCGGCGAGGACCTGCTTCATCTCGGCCTTGGTGGCGTCCGTGATGATGCGCGGGCCGGTGATGTAGTCGCCCCACTCGGCGGTCTCGGAGACGCTCCAGCGCATCTTCTCCAGGCCGCCCTCGTACATGAGGTCCACGATCAGCTTCAGCTCGTGCAGGCACTCGAAGTAGGCGATCTCCGGCTGGTAGCCGGCCTCGACCAGGGTCTCGAAGCCCGCCTTGACCAGCGCGGAGGTGCCACCGCAGAGGACGGCCTGCTCACCGAACAGGTCGGTCTCGGTCTCCTCGGTGAAGGTCGTCTTGATGACGCCGGCGCGGGTGCCGCCGATGCCCTTGGCGTACGACAGGGCCAGCGCGAAGGCGTTGCCGGTCGCGTCCTGCTCGACGGCGGCGATCGCGGGGACGCCGCGGCCCTCCTCGTACTGGCGGCGCACCAGGTGACCCGGGCCCTTCGGGGCGACCAGGGCGACGTCGACGCCGGCCGGGGCCTTGATGAAGCCGAAGCGCACGTTGAAGCCGTGGGCGAAGAACAGCGCGTCGCCGTCCTTCAGGTTGTCCTTGATGGACTCCTCGTAGACCTGGGCCTGGATCGGGTCCGGGATAAGGATCATGATGACGTCGGCCTCGGCGGCGGCCTCGGCCGGGGTCACCACGCGCAGGCCCTGCTCCTCGGCCTTGGCCTTGGACTTGGAGCCCTCGTGCAGACCGACCCGGACGTCGACACCGGAGTCACGGAGCGACAGGGCGTGGGCGTGGCCCTGGCTGCCGTATCCGATGACCGCGACCTTGCGGCCCTGGATGATGGACAGGTCGGCGTCGGCGTCGTAGAACAGCTCGGCCACTTTGGGTTCTCTCCTTGAGTGCAGGTGTTGCGTCCCACCGTATGACGGCGAGCGGAAGGGAAGTTTCGGGGTCTCGGCATACGGGCGGTCGACGATCACCGGCCGCCCGGATCCGTTCGTACGAAGACCGGTTACGTACTTACGCCGACCGGTCGAGAGCGCGAAGCGACCGGTCCGTGATCGAACGGGCGCCGCGGCCGATGGCGATCGTGCCGGACTGGACCAGCTCCTTGATGCCGTACGGTTCCAGCATCTTGAGCATGGCGGACAGCTTGTCGTTGCTGCCGGTGGCCTCGATGGTCACGGCCTCCGGGGAGACGTCGACGGTCTTGGCGCGGAACAACTGGACGATCTCGACGATCTGCGAGCGCGTCTCGTTGTCGGCGCGCACCTTCACCAGAACGAGTTCGCGGTGAACCGCCTGTCCCGGCTCCAGCTCGACGATCTTCAGCACCTCGACGAGCTTGTTGAGCTGCTTGGTGACCTGCTCCAGCGGCAGGGCGTCGACGCTCACCACGATCGTGATCCGGGAGATGTCGGCGTGCTCGGTGACGCCGACGGCGAGCGAGTCGATGTTGAAGCCCCGACGGGAGAACAGGGCGGCGATCCGGGCCAGGATGCCCGGCTTGTTCTCCACCAGGACGGAGAGCGTGTGCTTGGACATGTCTTCTTACGTCTCTCTCGCTCAGTCGTCTTCGTTGTCGCCGAAGTCGGGGCGGACGTCCCGGGCGGCCAGGATCTCGTCGTTGGAGGTGCCGGCGGCGACCATCGGCCACACCATCGCGTCCTCGTGGACGATGAAGTCGACGACGACGGGACGGTCGTTGATGGAGTTCGCCTCCTCGATGACCTTGTCGAGGTCGTCCGGGGACTCACAGCGGATCGCGTAGCAGCCCATGGCCTCCGACAGCTTCACGAAGTCGGGGACGCGAGTGCCGCGGGCGTCGGGATTGACGTCACTGGGGCCGCTGTGCAGCACGGTGTTGGAGTACCGCTGGTTGTAGAACAGGGTCTGCCACTGGCGGACCATCCCCAGGGCGCCGTTGTTGATGATGGCGATCTTGATCGGGATGTTGTTCAGGGCGCAGGTGGTGAGTTCCTGGTTGGTCATCTGGAAGCAGCCGTCGCCGTCGATCGCCCAGACCGTGCGGTCCGGGGCGCCGGCCTTGGCGCCCATCGCGGCCGGGACCGCGTAGCCCATGGTGCCCGCGCCGCCGGAGTTCAGCCAGGTGGCGGGCTTCTCGTACTGGATGAAGTGGGCGGCCCACATCTGGTGCTGGCCGACGCCCGCGGCGAAGATCGTGCCCTCGGGGGCGAGCTGCCCGACGCGCTCGATGACCTGCTGCGGGGAGAGCGAACCGTCGGCGGGCTGGTCGTAGCCGAGCGGGTACGTGTCGCGCCAGCGGCTCAGGTCCTTCCACCAGGCGGTGTAGTCGCCCCGCTGGCCCTCGCTGTGCTCCTTCTGGACCGCCTGGACCAGATCGGCGATGACCTCGCGGGCGTCCCCGACGATCGGCACGTCGGCGGCGCGGTTCTTGCCGATCTCCGCCGGGTCGATGTCCGCGTGGACGATCTTGGCGTACGGCGCGAAGCTGTCGAGCTTGCCGGTGACCCGGTCGTCGAAGCGGGCGCCGAGGGCGACGATCAGGTCGGCCTTCTGGAGACCGGTGACGGCAGCCACCGAGCCGTGCATGCCCGGCATGCCGAGGTGCTGCGGGTGGCTGTCGGGGAACGCGCCCAGCGCCATCAGGGTGGTGGTGACGGGCGCGCCGGTCAGCTCGGCGAGGACCTTCAGCTCGGCGGTCGCGCCGGCCTTCAGGACGCCGCCGCCGACGTACAGGATCGGCCGCTTGGCGGCGGTGATCAGCTTGGCGGCCTCGCGGATCTGCTTGGCGTGCGGCTTGGTCACCGGGCGGTAGCCGGGCAGGTCCATGGTGGGCGGCCAGGAGAACGTGGTCCTCGCCTGGAGGATGTCCTTGGGAATGTCGACCAGGACCGGGCCGGGGCGGCCGGTGGAGGCGATGTGGAAGGCCTGCGCGATCACCTGGGGGATGTCCTCGGCCTTGGTGACCAGGAAGCTGTGCTTGGTGATCGGCATGGTGATGCCGACGATGTCCGCCTCCTGGAAGGCGTCCGTGCCGATCGCCTTGGACGCGACCTGCCCGGTGATCGCCACGAGCGGCACCGAGTCCATGTGCGCGTCGGCGATCGGGGTCACCAGATTGGTGGCGCCGGGTCCCGAGGTGGCCATGCAGACGCCGACCCTGCCGGTGGCCTGCGCGTAGCCGGTGGCGGCGTGGCCGGCCCCCTGCTCATGGCGGACCAGGACGTGCCGCACCCTCACCGAGTCCATCAGCGGGTCATAGGCGGGCAGGATCGTGCCGCCGGGAATGCCGAATACCGTGTCGGCGCCGACCTCCTCGAGAGAACGGATGAGGGACTGCGCACCCGTCACGTGCTCGACGGTCGCGGAGTGCTGTCCTCCGGATCGGGGCCGCGGCTGCGGATGGGCCCCGGTGGCCTGCTCGGTCATCGGCATTCTCTTCTCGATGCTGAGGGTTTTACTGAGGGTCTTGCAGGGTCTTTCAGAGCTGCGGCACGAGGGCCGCGGCGGGTTTTGTGCAACAAAAAACCCCTCGTGCCAAAAGGCAAGCGAGGGGAGCGCGCCGGGTGTGGGTCGCTGGGAGTTCCGGGTCCGTCCGGAGCGTCACCAGCTTCAGCCGACGCGCTTTCCAAGTACGAGAATTCGGGTGCGCATGGCATTGACCCTCCCCCCGGCGCGCACCGACTGTCAAGTGGGTGGGACGGGCGTCTCATTATGTGAGCGAAGGGCACTTCCGCTCCCCAGGACGGCCGTGACTCCGCCGGCGACACCACCGGCATGGACACCACTGGTGTACACCCCCGCGCCACCGCCCGCGAACGCGGGCTCGGCCGGCCCGTGCGGCACCGGATAGCGGCCGGTCGCCAGGGCTCGGCGCAGCCGGTACTCGTCGAGCGGCCCGGAGAACGCCATCCCCTGGCCATGCGTACAGCCCATCGCGCGCAGGGCGACCACCTGCTCGGGCAGATCCACGCCCTCGGCGACGGACTGGAGCCCCAGGTCGGTGGCGATCCGCAGCAGCCCGCTGGTGATCTTGTGCAGCCGCGCGGACTCGACGACCCCCTCGACCAGCGAGCGGTCCAGCCTGAGTACGTCGACGGGGAGTCTCCGCAGCGCCGTGAGGGCCGCGTAGCCGCTGCCGAAGCCGTCGAGGGCGATCCGCACCCCGAGGCGCCGCAGCGCCCCCAGGCGGCGCTCCAGCTCGTCCAGCGGCACCCTCGGGTCGGTGTCGGACAGCTCCACCACCAGGGACCCCGACGGCAGCCCGTGCCGGGTCAGCAGCGCCTCCACGGAGCCCAGCGGCAACGACCGGTCCAGCAGCCGTCGGGCACCCATCCGCACGACCACCGGCAGGGTGAGCCCGCTCGCGGCCCGGTCGGCGGCCTGCTCGACGGCCTCCTCCAGCACCCAGCGCCCCAGCTCGGCCGTCTTGTCGCTGTCCTCCGCGACCCGCAGGAACTCGGCGGGCGTGAAGAGCACCCCCTGCGAGGAGCGCCAGCGGGCCTGCGCGGCGACCGACGAGATCCGGCCGTCCTCCAGGCGCACCACGGGCTGGTGCAGCAGCGCGAACTCGCCGTCGTGCAGCGCGGCACGCAGCCGCGTGGCCAGCTCCGCCTTGCGTACGACGTCCTGCTGCATCTGCGGCTTGTACAACTCGACCCGGCCCTTGCCGCCCGCCTTGGCGCGGTACATGGCGAGGTCGGCGTTGCGCAGCAGCTCACCGGCGCCCAGACCGGCTTCGGCGAAGGCGACGCCGATGGAGGCGGCGACACGGACCTCGTTGCCGTCGATGAGGTACGGCTGCGACAGCGTGAGCCGGAGACGGTCGGCGAGTTCCACTATGTGGCGTTCCCGGGCGGCGCGGTCGCGGGTGCCGTCGCCGACGATGAGGGCCGCGAACTCGTCGCCGCCCAGTCGGGAGGCGGTGTCTCCCTTGCGGACCGCGTCCTGGAGCCTGCGGGCGGCCTGGACCAGCAGGGCGTCACCGGCCGCGTGGCCGATCGTGTCGTTGACGGCCTTGAAACCGTCGAGGTCGATGAAGAGGACCGCCGTGTTGCGCAGGGCGGGGCCCCGGTCGGAACTGCGGCGGCCGGACAGGGCCTGCTGGACGCGCCGGGTGAACAGCGCGCGGTTGGGCAGGTCGGTGAGCGGGTCGTGTTCGGCGTTGTGCTGGAGCTGCGCCTGGAGCCGCACCCGCTCCGTCACGTCCCGGCTGTTGAAGATCAGGCCGCCGTGATGGCGGTTGACGGTCGACTCGACATTGAGCCAGCCGCCGTCGCCGGAGCGGAAGCGGCACTCGATGCGCGTGGTGGGTTCCTCCAGGGGAACGGCGGCGAGGAAGCGGCGCACCTCGTGCACCACGCAGCCCAGGTCCTCGGGGTGGATGAGGTCGGCCAGTTCGGAACCCACCAGGTCCTCGGCCGGCCGGCCGTAGACCCCGGCTGCGGCCGGGGAGACGTAGCGCAGGACGCCACTGGGCGCGGCGATCATGATGACGTCGCTGGAGCCCTGCACCAGGGAGCGGAAGTGGTTCTCCTTCTGCGCCAGTTCCTGGGTGAGGGTGATGTTGTCGAGCAGCATGATCCCCTGGCGCACCACGAGGGCGAGCACGACCGTGCCGCCGGTCAGCAGCACCACGCGGTCGACGCTGCGGCCGTTGAGGACGTTGTAGAGGATGCCCAGGGTGCAGACGGCGGCGGCGAGATAGGGCGTGAGGGCGGCCAGGGAGCCGGTGATGGGCCGGGTGACCGGAAACCTGCTGTGATCACCTCCCTGCGGAGGCGTCTGGTCGGAGCGCTGGGCGGACGTCTGCGCGGCTGCCTGAGCGGAGGTCTGGGCGGACGCGGCGGCCGCCGTGCGCGACGGCCCCTGGGGGCGGCGCCCTGTGGGGCGCGGACCGGGTACGTGTTCGTGCACCAGACGCGTGTGCCCCTCATCCGCGGCCGACCGTTGCTGGCGGGAGGCGGCCCAGGGCGCGTACGCCAGGAGCAGCGAGCCCGCGAACCAGCCCGCGTCGAGGAGCTGGCCCGAGCGGTAGTTGTTGTGCAGCAGCGGCGAGGTGAACAGGGCGTCGCACATGACGGTCAGCGCGAGCGCGCCGACGGCCGTGTTGACCGCCGTGCGGTTCACCGCCGTGCGCCGGAAGTGCAGCACCAGCACCATGCTCACCAGGGCGATGTCGAGCAGCGGGTACGCGAGCGACAGCGCGGCGTGCGCCACGCTCGGTCCGTCGAACTTCGCCGCCTGGGCGAGCGCGAGGCTCCAGGAGAGGGTGAGCAGTGAGCCGGCGATCAGCCAGGCGTCCAGGGCCAGGCAGACCCAGCCCGCCTTCGTCATGGGCCGGGCGGCGAGCACGAGCAGGCCCACGATGGCAGGGGGCGCGAAGCACAGGAAGAACAGGTCGGCGAAGCTGGGGCTGGGCACGGGCCGCCCCAGGACCACCTCGTACCAGCCCCAGACCAGGTTGCCGAGGGCGGCCATCGCCGAGGAGATCGAGAACAGCAGCCAGGCGGGTCGAAAACGGACGCCGCGGCTGCGCGCGTAGAGGAAGCAGGAGACGGTGGCGGTGCCCGCCGCCGCGGTCAGCCCGAAGTCGCCCATGATCAGTGCGAGTCGGTCGGAGCCCCAGCCGAGCGCGGAACCGACGGCGTATCCCGCGCACAGGAGGGCGAGCAGCATCTGGGGGACCAGGTTGGTCCCGGAGCAGCCGGTGGACGGCGGCGCGGTACGCGGTGTCCCCGTCGGGCGCTGCGTCCGCAGCGCTCCGTCGAGGAGGGGCGTGGAGGTCGGCGGCGGACTCACCGGGTCCTCCCGGTCCGCGTCACTCCCGGATCCCTCGGGTCCCGGACCGCCGGTGGCGCGTGCTTCCCGTAGCCACCGCACCGGAGGCGGTGATGGCCGGAGTGAGTGCCGTGACCGTGTCGGCGCGTGGTGGAGCGCCAGGGTCGCCGCCGGCGGTTCCGCCGCGTCGGATCGTTCGTCCATAGGCCGTGCATCGCCCGTCGCCCCCCTCGCAAGTCTGAAATGTCCATCCCTGACGCCGAACGTGCGCGGCGTAGCCCCTGTCGGGACGATACACCAGACTCGTCACTCAGGGACATAGTTCCTCTACGCTGCGTGACGATCATCGGCATATGCGCCCGAAAGAGGTACGGACCGCGTCCGGAGGACTGCGGAGGGTGCCCGAGCCGGACTACAGGAGCGCCCTGGCCGTCACGATCCGTTCGCCGTGCCCGTAGTGAGGATCACGTTGCGCAGTGGCTCCCGGTTCACGAAGCGGCCCAACTGGTCCACCAGCAGGCGCACGGCGCGGGGCAGGAAGGCGGAGGTGGGCCCGCCGACGTGCGGGCTGACGAGGACGCCCGGCGCGCTCCACAGCGGGTGGCCCGGGGGCAGGGGCTCGGGGTCGGTGACGTCCAGCGCCGCGGTGAGGCGCCCGCTCTCCACCTCGGTGAGCAGGGCCTTGGTGTCGACGACCCCGCCGCGGGCCACGTTCACGAGCAGCGCGCCGTCCTTCATCCGGGCCAGGAACTCGGCGTCGACCAGGCCGAGGGTGCTGTCGTTCAGGGGCGTGCACAGGATGACGACGTCCGCTTCGGGGAGCAGGGCGGGAAGTTCGGCGATCGGATGCACGGGGCCGCGCGCCGTCGTGCGCCAGGAGCGCGCGACGCGCGCCACCCGCGCCACCTCGAAGGGCACGAGCCGGTCCTCGATCGCGGAGCCGATGGAGCCGTACCCGACGATGAGCACGTTCTTGTCGGCGAGCGCGGGCCGGAACCCGCTGAGCCACTCCCCCCGGTCCTGGGCCCGGACGAAGTCGGGGATCCCGCGCAGCGACGCGAGGACCAGGGTGAGCGTGAGCTCGGCCGTGCTCGCCTCGTGCACCCCCCGCGCGTTGCACAGCCATACGCCGGGACGCAGCGAGGCGAGGGCAGGCGTCACGTGGTCGATGCCGGCGGACAGGGTCTGGACGACCTCCAGTGAGGTCATCTCGGGCAGCGGCCGCTGCCCGAGACCCGCGGGCTTCATGTAGGGGACGACGTAGAAGACGCAGTCGCCCGGGTCCGCCGGAAAGTCCTCCTCACCGTTCCAGAAGCGGTAGTTCGGCCCCTCCGGGAGGCCCTCGATCTCTTCCGGGGGGATGGGAAGCCAGACGTCAGCGCTCATGGCCAGGAGGCTATGTCAGGTACGCGCGCGTGCAGAGGTTAGGTTGGAGGCTCGGGAGAGGGAGGGTCACGAGCAGGTGGAGCGCAGGACGATCGGCGCGGGGGCGCTCGAGGTGGGTGCCGTCGGTCTCGGGTGCATGCCGATGAGCTGGGCGTACAGCGGGTCGCGGCAGCGGGGCGACGAGTCGCTCCGGGCGGTGCACCGGGCGCTGGACGCGGGGTCGTCCCTGCTGGACACCGCCGACATGTACGGCCCGTTCACCAACGAGCTGCTGGTGGGGCGGGCGTTGAAGGAGCGGCGCGAGGACGCGTTCGTGTCGACGAAGGTCGGTCTGCTCGTCGGTGAGCAGCACATCGTGGCCAACGGCAGGCCGGGTTATGTGAAGCGGGCCTGCGACGCCTCGCTCCGACGCCTCCAGACGGACGTCATCGATCTCTACCAACTGCACCGGGCCGATCCCGAGGTCCCGGTCGAGGAGACCTGGGGCGCGATGGCCGAGCTCGTCCGGGCGGGCAAGGTGCGGGCGCTGGGGCTGTGCGCGGTGGGTGCCCGAGGTGGTCGCCGCTCCGGTGGACTGTACGACGGAACGATTCGCCAGTTGCGGCGCGTCCAGCAGGTCTTCCCGGTGAGCGCCGTGGAGGCGGAGCTGTCGGTGTGGTCGCCCGAGGCGCTGGAGACCCTGCTGCCCTGGTGCGAGGCGCGTGGCGTGGGCTTCCTGGCTGCGATGCCGCTCGGCAACGGCTTCCTCACCGGCACACTCACTCCCGGCCAGGGCTTCGAACCGGACGACATGCGCGCCCGGCACCCCCGTTTCACCGGCGAGATGATGGCCGCGAACCAGCCGATCGTCGTCGGTCTGCGCCGGGTCGCCGCCCGGCACGGCGAGGCCGTGACCGCCGCGCAGGTGGCGCTGGCCTGGGTGCTGGCACAGGGCCGGCACGTGATCCCGGTCCCGGGCGCCAAGCGGGAACGCTGGGTGACGGAGAACGCGGCGGCGGCCGGCCTGCGTCTGACGCCGCAGGATCTGGCGGACGTGGCGGAGCTGCCCGGGGCACAGGGATCGTGGGAGTAGTCCCGCTTTCGGGTCGCGATGGCCCGGATCGGGAACCCGTGAGGCGTGAACGGCGTAGGACAGATGAAGCCCGCCGCAGAATCCGCCGTGTCGAAGGGACCATGATCGTGCAACGTCGAGCTGTTTCAGCCGTGTTGGCCGCGAGTGCTCTGCTGGTGACGGGCGGCTGCTCCTCCGACTCCGGGGGGTCCTCCGGCGCCTCGGCCAGTGCGGCCCCGAGCAGTACGGCGGCCCCGGTCTCGCCGTCCGCGGAGGAGACCCCGCCCGCGAAGGGCACGGTCAAGGTGGTGCGCACGGTCGCCGAGGGCCTGAACACGCCCTGGGGCCTCGTGCCCCTCCCCGAGGGCGGCCTCCTGGTCGCCTCCCGCGACGAGGGCACGATCACCCGGGTGGACACGGAGACGGGCAAGAAGACCGAGCTGGGCGAGGTGCCGGGGGTCTCGGCGGCCGGCGAGGGCGGCCTGCTGGGTCTCGCCCTCTCCCCCGACTACGCGTCGGACCACATGGTCTACGCCTACTTCACCTCGGCCTCGGACAACCGCATCGTCCGGATGATCTACGACCCCGCGCGGCCCGCCGGCGACCGGCTGGGGGCGCCCGACACGGTCTTCAAGGGCATACCCAAGGGCATGATCCACAACGGTGGCCGGATCGCCTTCGGTCCCGACCGGCTGCTCTACGTCGGCACCGGCGAGAGCGGCGACCGGGGCCTGGCCCAGGACCAGAAGTCCCTCGGCGGCAAGATCCTCCGGCTGACCCCGGAGGGCGAGCCGGCCGCCGGCAACCCGTTCCCGGACTCCGCGGTGTACTCGTACGGACACCGCAACGTGCAGGGGCTCGCCTGGGATTCCAAGCAGCGCCTGTTCGCCGCGGAGTTCGGCCAGGACACCTGGGACGAACTGAACGCGATCGCGCCGGGCGCCGACTACGGCTGGCCGACGGCCGAGGGCAGGTCCGAGGACACGAAGTTCCGGAACCCGGCGGCCCAGTGGCACACCGCCGACGCTTCGCCCAGCGGTATCGCCTACGCCGAGGGCTCGATCTGGATGGCGGGACTGAGGGGGCAGCGCCTGTGGCGCGTCCCGCTGAAGGGCACGGCGACCTCGGCGGACCCGCAGGCCTTCCTCCAGGGCGACTACGGCCGGCTGCGCACGGTGGTGTCGGCGGGCGGCGACAAGCTCTGGGTCACGACCAGCAACACGGACGGCCGGGGCGACCCGAAGGAGGGGGACGACCGGATCCTGGAGCTGCAGGTGAGCTGAGCGACGTCACCCGTCCTCGGCCGCAGGGTCGGAGGGCGCAGGGTCGGAGGGCCGCACCACGACCTTCCCGGACGACAGGTCTATCGGCCCGTGCCCGGGATCGCCGTCGCCGACGTCCTCCCGGGTCAGTTCCAGCCGGTTCTGCTCGTCCCGGGTGTGCTTGCGGCCCGGCGCGAAGAGGTCCTCGAATGCGTTGAACATCGTTCTCCCATGCCGAGCCGGATCACGGTCGGTGGCCTGTACGGCTCCTCCGGGGTGGCCTGCCCCATTATCGCGCGATCAGCCGTTCTTCGGCCCCCGGCGGGAACAGCCCCAGCCGGTGGGCCACCGCCGCCGCCTCGCCGCGGCCCGACACCTCGAGCTTGGACAGGATGTTCGAGACATGGACACTCGCCGTCTTCGGGGAGATGAAGAGCACCTCGGCGATCTGCCGGTTGGTGCGGCCGGCCGAGACCAGGCGCAGCACATCGCGCTCCCGGCTGGTCAGGCCCAGCGTCGCCAGCGGGTCGGTGGGGTCGGCCGGGGTGTCCGGCGGGCCCGAGGCGGAGGTCAGGGACAGGCGGGCACGTCGGCCGAGCAGGGTGACGGCTTCGGTGAGGGGGCGGGCGCCGAGGTGCGCGGCGACCGCGTGCACGAGGCGCAGCAGCTCCGCGGCCCGGTCGCGTTCGTCGTCGCCGCCGACGGAGAGCAGGGCCTCGGCCAGACGGTGCCGGGTGCGGGCGAGGTCGTAGGGCCGTTCCAGGCACTCGAAGGCGGCGACCACCTCGGACCAGTCCTCCGGGTCGGTCCGGCCCTCGGCGCGCAGGAGCTCTGCGCGGACCCAGCGTTCGTGGGCCTGCCAGACGGGGGCGATGGTGGCGAGCCGCCGGGCGGCTGCCCGGATGCGGTCGAGGTGGCCGGCGCGGCCCGCGTCGGCGGCGGGGGTCGCGCGGGCGTCGCCCTCGGCAGAGGCCGCGGCGAGCAGCAGGGGCCAGGCGTAGCGCTGGGTGCCGGGCCGGAAGTCCCGTTCGAGCGCGCCCGCGAAGGGGACGCGGGCCTCCAGCGGGCGGCCCTGGGCCGCGGCGAGTCCGATGGCGAGGCGGGTCAGGGGCAGGTGGTTCTGCGGGGCGTGTTCATGGGAGCCGAAGAAACCCTGCGCCGCGGCCAGTTGGCGCTCGGCCTGGGCCAGGTCGCCGCGGGTGAGGGCGAGTTCGGCGAGGAGGCCGGCGTGGAAGCCTCGGACCGCCACGCCCTGGCCCACCCTTCCGGCGGCGGCGCAGGCCCGGTCGGCCTCGTCCCAGCGGCCCAGGGAGAGGAGGGACTCGGCGAGGTTGCCCCACACCCACGCTTCGGAGTCGGGCGGTCCGTGCCGCTTGGCGAAGGCGAGGCCCTCCTCCAGGATCGGCACGGCCTCCCGGGAACGGCCGATCCCCTCCAGTTCGGAGGGGAGATTGACGTAGGCGTTCAGCGCGACGGAGGGGGTGTCCTCGGCGAGCGCCCGTTCTCTGACCTCGTGCAGCTCCGCGAGGCCGGCCTCGATGTGGCCGGCGTCGACCATGAGAACGCCGAGGACCTGACGGGCGTCGAGCTCGGTCTCGCGGGCGCCGACCAGCCGGGCGTACTCCACGGCCCGCTCGGCGGCTCCATAGGCCTCGGGCCCTGGGACGTGCACCAAGGACCAGCAGGCGATGTGGGTGAGCAGCTCGGCGTGCACCTCGTTGGGCGGCAGACCGCGCAACAGGTCCTCGGCCCTGGCCAGTTCCTCGCGGCCGCCGCCCCGGCCCAGGGAGTGCGTCAGCCGGGAGCGCTGCACCCAGAACCAGGCGGAGCGCAGGGGGTCGTCCTCGTCGTCCAGCAGGCGCAGCGCCCGCTTGGTGATCTTCAGGGCGCGTTCGCGTTCCCCGCAGTAGCGGCCGGCGACGGCGGCCTCGGCCATCAGGTCGAGGTAGCGCAGCGGTGTGGTGGCCGGATCGCAGCCGCACGGGGGATAGGCCTCCGTGTAGTCGACGGGTCGCAGGGCGGCCCGAATGTCCTCGGGGACCGTCTCCCACAGTTCCATCGCCCGTTCCAGAAGCCGCAGTTGCTCGCTGTAGGCGCGTCGGCAGCGGGCCTCGACGGAGGCGCTCAGAACGGCGGGGAGCGCCTTGGCCGGATCGTGGGCGTGGTACCAGTAGCTGGCCAGTCGCATGACGCGTTCGTCGGCGGGGACCAGGGTCGGGTCGGCCTGCAGGGCCTCGGCGTAGCGGCGGTTGAGGCGGGCGCGTTCGCCGGGGAGCAGATCGTCGCTCACGGCCTCGCGGACCAGGGAGTGGCGGAACCGGTAGCCGTCGCCGTCGGGGGTGGTGAGCAGGATATTGGCGCCGACGGCGGCGCGCAGTGCCTCGATGAGGTCGTCCTCGGCGAGCCGGGCGACGGCGTCGAGCAGCCGGTACTCGACGGTGGAGCCGCCCTCGGCGATGATCCGGGCGACTTTCTGGGCGCTCTCGGGCAGCGCCTCGACGCGGACGAGCAGCAGGTCGCGCAGGGTGTCGGTGAGGCCGGTGCAGCAGCCTTCGTGTGCCGCCACGGCGAGTTCCTCGACGAAGAAGGCGTTGCCGTCGGAGCGTTCGAAGATGTCGTCGACCTGGGCGGAGTCGGGTTCGGCGGCGAGGATCCCGGCGACCTGACGGCAGACCTCGTCACGGGTGAAGCGGGCGAGTTCGAGGCGCTGGACGGTGCGCAGCCGGTCGAGTTCGGCGAGCAGGGGGCGCAGCGGGTGGCGGCGGTGGATGTCGTCGGCGCGGTAGGTGGCGAGGACGACGAGGCGGCCGGTGCGCAGGGTGCGCAGCAGATAGGACAGCAGGTGGCGGGTGGAGGCGTCGGCCCAGTGCAGGTCCTCCAGGGCGACCACGACCGTGCGCTCGGTGGCGACGTGTTCCAGGAGGCGGGCGGTGAGTTCGAAGAGGCGGGCCATGCCCTCCTCGTGGTGGCGTCGTCCGGGGGCCGTCTCCCGCAGTTCGGGCAGCAGCCGGGCGAGTTCCTCCTCCTGGCCGGCCGCGGCGGCGGCCAGTTCGTCCGGCAGGGCCCGGCGCAGGGCGCGCAGCGCGGTGGAGAACGGGGCGAACGGCAGTCCGTCGGCGCCGATCTCGACACAGCCGCCGAGCGCGACGACGGCGCCCCCGCGGTGGGCGGCCGCGACGAACTCCTCGACGAGTCTGGTCTTGCCGACCCCGGCCTCACCGCCGATGAGCAGCGCCTGAGGCTCTCCCGCGGCGGCGCGGGAGAGCGCGTCGTTCAGGGTGTGCAACTCGTCGGCTCGGCCGACGAAGACGGGGCTGACGGACCGGGTCTCCACGAGGGCGAGCATCGCACGCGGGTGGGAGGACGGCCCAACGGATATCGCCGGGGCCCCGGCGGAAGGGCGGCCGACCCCCGTGCGGCCGCCCTCCCCCGCCCCCGCGTTCACGCCGGCCGGGCGAACCGGAGCCGATCGAGGAGATGGGTATGCGACTCGCTCCCGGCGCCGCCGTCCGCCCGCTCGGCGGCGTGATCGGCGGCCTCGCGGCGGGCGGCGCGACGACCGCGGACCACCTCGCGGGCCAGTCGCTCGTGCTCGGCCCGGCGGCGCAGTTCGGCGGAACGGGCCTGCTGAAGCTCGTACTCGTACATGGTGTGTCCCCTGAGAGGTCGGTCGTTGCGGCTTCGCTTGTTGCGATGCCTCAACCTTCGTCTCCCAGGGGGGTCCGCCACATCGGGAGAGTTCCGCATCTTCGGCGGCGGACGGCGCCTTAGACGCGACTGAGGGGCCTTAGGAACGTCCGTGAATGGCTCACGGTCGTCTAAGACCCCTCGTGACCTGCGGGTACTCAGCTCGCGGACGGAAGTCCGAGCAGGGCGTCGGTGTACTTGAGCACGGCCAGCAGCAGGCCGATGACGCCGAGCGCGACGCCGGCCCAGGAGACGGACTTGATCCAGGGGGCCTGCGGCCGGCCGGGAGCGCCGAAGGCGGGCCGGGCCAGGACGACCACACCGATGATCAGCGCGGTCAGCGCGAACAGACCGGCCCACAGCGCGGTGGTCTGCCAGGCATCGCCGTAGACCTCCTTGATCTGGGTGGCCACACTCGCGCTCGACGAGGTCTGGAGCTGGCCGACCAGCGTCTCGCGGGCGGCGGCGACGGTGCCGATCCAGCCGCCGGTGAGCGACACGAGGCCGAGCGCGGCGGAGACCACTGCGCCGGCGCCCTGGCCGACCCCGGTGGAGCCCTCCGGCTTGTCGGCGCCCTCCTCGGCGAGGACCTCGTCACCGTCCTCGGTGTCGTCGGCGGTGGCGTCCTCGACGGCCTCCGCCTCGGTCGCTTCGTCCGGCGCCTCGGTCTTCGTGACGTCCACCTTCTCCTCGTCGCGCTTCGCCTCGGTGCCGGATTCCGTGCCGGCCTCGTCCACAGTCTTGGTTCCCATACCTCGCACCGTACGGACGCTCTCTGAGAGGTCCCTTAATGATCGTTGTGAGCGCCGCGCGCGCGTGCGTCGCGCCACTCCTGGGCGAGCACGGACCACACCTCGAGGTCGTGCCGCACCCCACGATAGGGGTACGACTGCCGGCGGACGCCGTCGCGGGTCATTCCCAGCCGCCGGGCGACGTCCAGGCTGGGGGTGTTGCCCGCGGAGGCGATCCATTCGACCCGCTGGATCCCGCGCCGCTCCACCGCGAAGTCGATCAGCACCCGCATGGCCCGGGTGACCAGACCGCGCCCGGTACCGGCGGGTTCCAGCCAGCAGCCGACCTCGCAGTTCGCGTCCTCGGCGTCGAAGTTCAGGAAGAGCACACCGCCCACGAGCGTGCCGTCCAGCCACAGGCCGTGCAGCGAGCCGGTGTCGGCGGCGCGCATGTCGGCGTACCTCTGCAGGGCCTCCCGGGCGGTGGCCACGTCGGTGGCCTTCGAGCCGAACGGGACGTACTGGTTGATGAACTCCCGGCCGCGCTCCAGATGCGCCAGGAACTCCTCGGCGTGCCAGGGCTCCAGCGGGCGCAGTTCGGCCCCGTCGTCACCCAGCGATATCGCGTACATCCGGCCGCCGCTCCTTCTCCAGTGCCTCCACTACCTCGGTGAGCCTCTCATGGGCGGCCCGGCACTCGGGCGGCTCGATGCTGATCCGCGGCAGGTGCCGGTCGAGCCGGCGCGGCAGCCACCAGTTGGCGCTGCCGAGCAGGTGCATGAGGGCGGGCACCAGCAGCGTCCGCAGGACGAAGGCGTCCAGGGCGACGGCGGCGGCGAGGGCGATGCCGAACATGGCGATCACCCGGTCGCCGCTGAGTACGAAGGCGAGGAAGACCGAGATCATGATGACCGCGGCGGAGTTGATCACCCGGCTGGTCTCCGCGAGGCCGATCCGGACGGCGCGCCGGTTGTCGCCGGTCTCCAGCCACTCCTCGTACATCCGGCTGACCAGGAAGACCTGGTAGTCCATGGAGAGGCCGAACAGCACCGACACCATGATCACCGGAAGGAAGGGCTCGATGGGCCCCGCGCGGCCGAGTCCCAGCGCATCGCTGCCCCAGCCCCACTGGAACACGGCCACGACGATCCCGAAGGCGGCGGCGACGGCGGCCACGTTCATCACGGCGGCCTTGAGCGGTATCCCGACGGACCTGAACGCGAGCAGGAGCAGCAGACAGCCCAGGCCGATGACGACGCCGACGAACAGCGGGAGCTTGCCGACGATGACGTCCGCGAAGTCGTCGTAGCCGGCCGTCACCCCGCCGATGTGCACGTCCAGGGAGGTGCCGGCCTCGGCGCGGGGCAGCACCTCGGTGCGCAGCCGGTCGACGAGGTCGCTGGTGCGCCGCGACTGCGGGGCGGACTCGGGGACGACGGTGAGGTACGCGGTGCGGCCGCCGGAGCCGAAGGTCACCGGTGTCACCGAGGCCACGCCCTCGGTGGTGCGCAGGACGGTGTCGAGGTTGTCGAGAGCGAGCCGGTCCTCGGCGCCTCCGACGCGGGTCACCAGGGTCAGCGGGCCGTTGACACCGGCGCCGAAACCCTCGGCGAGGAGGTCGTAGGCCTGCCGGGTGGTGGCCGATTCGGGGGCGTTGCCCTGGTCGGAGGTGCCCAGGCGGAGGGAGAAGGTGGGCACGGCGAGGACGGCGACGACGACGAGGGCGAACGCGCCGAGCAACTTGGGCCGGCGCTCCACGAACGCCGACCAGCGGGCGGCGAGCCCGGTCGGCAGCTCCGGCTGGGGTCCGTGCTCGGCGAGCCGGCGGCGTTCGCGGCGGCTGAGGGCGCGCATGCCGATCAAGGACAGCAGGGCGGGCAGCAGCGTCACGGAGGCGGCGACCGTCAGGGCTACGGTCAGGGAGGCGGCGATCGCCACCCCGTTGAGGAAGCTCAGCCGCAGGATCAGCATGCCGAGCAGGGCTATGCACACCGTGACGCCCGCGAAGACGACCGCGCGTCCGGTGGTGGCGACGGCGCTCGCGGCGGCCTCGGGGACCGTGAGCCCCCGCTTCAGTCCGCGCCGGTGCCTGGTCACGATGAACAGCGCGTAGTCGATGCCGACGCCCAGCCCGACGAGCAGGCCGAGCATGGGCGCGAAGTCGGCGACGGTCATGGCGTGTCCGAGCAGCACGATGCCCGCGTACGCGGTGCCCACGCCGACCAGGGCGGTGGCGATGGGCAGGGCGGAGGCGGCGAGCGAACCGAAGGCGAGGAACAGCACGACCGCGGCGACGACCACGCCCACGACCTCGGCGAGATGCCCGCCGGAGGACTCGGTGAGGCCGATCGAGGAGCCGCCCAGCTCGACCTGGAGGCCGTCGGTCCCGGCGGCTTCCGCGGCGTCGACGACGGCCCGCGCCTCGGCCTCGTCGACGTCCTCGGCGCGGTCCTCGAAGGTGACGGTGGCGTACGCGGTGTGCCCGTCCTCGCTGATCCGCGCCGTGCCCTGGTCGTCGTAGGGGCCGGCGACGGAGGCCACGCCGGGCAGGTCGGCGATCTTCTCCAGCGCGCGGTTCATGCTCTGTTCGACGTCGGCGGCGCGGACGGAGCCCGAGGCGGTGTGCCAGACGACGGTGTCGCTGTCGCCGCCGAGGTCCGGGAAACCCTCCGTGAGCAGCCGGGTGGCGCGGTCGGACTCGGTGCCGGGGACCTCGTAATCGTTGGAGTACGCGGAGCCGACGACGAGCGCGGCGGTCGCGGTGCCGCCGAGAGCCAGGAGCCAGATCAGCACCGCCATGAGGCGGTTGCGAACACACCAGCGTGCGAGGGCTGCCACTTGACGTGCTCCCGGAGGGTGAATTGTGGATCTTTGACCGGGAACAGTCGCGCCTGACCTGAACAGCCCGCAAAGAACGTATGAGCGATGTGGGGTCACTCTTACAGGCGAATTTGATCGTTTGCCGCGTTCGTGGGGCTTTTCACAGGAGTGGGAGCCAGATCACAGGACAATAACGGCCGCGGTGTCAGGCCTCGCCGGGCAGACGTCCGTCCGGCACATGTCCGAAGGGCACGTGTCCGTCCGGCACATGTCCGAAGGGCACGTGTCCGTCCGGCACATGTCCGAAGGGCACGTGTCCGTCCGGCACATGTCCGTCAGACACATGTCAGTGCGGCACGTATCAGTGCGGCACGTGTCAGTCGGCCTGGTCGCCGATCGCCATCACCATCACCCCGGCGATCAGCAGCCACAGCGCGCGCCGGGTACGGCCGCGGGAGCCCAGGAGGGCGGCGAGGGCACAGACGGCGGCGCCGAGGGCATAGGCCGCCGGGACGAAGGCGGGGGCGGAGCCGGTGAGGCGCAGGAGGGACGCGGCGAGTCCGGCGAGGGTGAGCAGCGCTCCGGTGCCGATCGCCGTCCAGCGGGCCCGCCGGGCGTCCTGGGGGCCGTGTCCCTCGTCCGTGTCGTCCGTGTCGTCCGGTTCGGCCGCGTCCGCGGCTCCGGTCGCTCCGGTCGCTCCGGCCTGCGGGCCGTCGTGTATGTCGTCCTGCGTGTCGGAGTCGGTTCGTGCCCTCATGGCGGGCGAGCGTAGCGCGTCGAGCTGAGAAGAGAGACGCCCGGGGGGCATGCGCCGGTGCGGCGCACGCCCCCCGGGCGCGAGGAGACCGGCGGGCTCAGCCCTCGCTGACGCCCAGCTTCTCCAGGATCAGCTCCTTGACGCGGGCCGCGTCGGCCTGTCCGCGCGTGGCCTTCATCACGGCGCCGACCAGGGCACCGGCCGCGGCCACCTTGCCACCGCGGATCTTGTCGGCGATGCCCGGGTTGCCGGCGATGGCCTCCTCGACGGCGGTGGTGAGCGCGCCCTCGTCGGAGACGACCTTCAGACCGCGCTTCTCGACGACCTCGTCCGGTGCACCCTCGCCCGCGAGGACGCCCTCGATGACCTGACGGGCCAGCTTGTCGTTCAGATCGCCCTTGCTCACCAGCTCGGTGACCCGGGCGACCTGCTCCGGCGTGATCGCCAGCTCGTCGAGCGGAACGCCCGACTCGTTGGCGCTGCGCGCCAGTTCGCCCATCCACCACTTACGCGCGGAGGCCGCGTCGGCGCCGGCGTCGATGGAGGCGATGATCAGGTCCAGCGCGCCGGCGTTGAGGATCGACTGCATGTCGGCGGCGGAGATGCCCCACTCGGCGAGCAGCCGGTTGCGGCGGGCCAGCGGCAGCTCCGGCAGACCGCCCCGGATCTCCTCGACCCACTCACGGGACGGCGCGATCGGCACCAGGTCGGGCTCCGGGAAGTACCGGTAGTCCTCGGCCTCCTCCTTCACGCGGCCCGAGGTCGTCGACCCGGTGTCCTCGTGGAAGTGGCGGGTCTCCTGGATGATCGTGCCGCCGGCGTTGAGCACGGCGGCGTGCCGCTGGATCTCGAAGCGGGCCGCGCGCTCCACGGACCGCAGCGAGTTCACGTTCTTCGTCTCGGACCGGGTGCCGAACTTCTCCCGGCCGTGCGGGCGCAGCGACAGGTTGACGTCGCAGCGCATCTGGCCCTGCTCCATGCGGGCCTCGGAGACACCGAGCGCCTTGATGAGCTCGCGCAGCTCACGGACGTACGCCCGCGCGACCTCGGGAGCGCGCTCGCCCGCTCCCTCGATCGGCTTGGTGACGATCTCGATGAGCGGGATGCCGGCGCGGTTGTAGTCCAGCAGGGAGTGGGACGCGCCGTGGATACGGCCGGTGGCGCCGCCGACGTGCAGCGACTTGCCGGTGTCCTCCTCCATGTGGGCGCGCTCGATCTGCACCCGGAAGGTCTCGCCGTCCTCCAGCTGTACGTCGAGGTAGCCGTCGAAGGCGATCGGCTCGTCGTACTGGGAGGTCTGGAAGTTCTTCGGCATGTCCGGATAGAAGTAGTTCTTCCGGGCGAAGCGGCACCACTCGGCGATCTCGCAGTTCAGCGCGAGACCGATCTTGATCGCGGACTCGATGCCGATCGCGTTGACGACCGGCAGCGCGCCGGGCATGCCGAGGCAGGTGGGGCACGTCTGCGAGTTGGGCTCGGCGCCCAGCTCGGTCGAGCACCCGCAGAACATCTTCGTCTTGGTGCCGAGTTCGACATGGACCTCGAGGCCCATGACGGGGTCGTACGACGCCAGCGCGTCCTCGTACGACACCAGGTCGGTCGTGGTGGTCACGGTGAAACTTCCCTCTCAGCCCAGCAGGACGTCGTCGTCGCCCAGCCGCTTCAGCTCGCGGTAGAGGATGGCGAGGCCGGTGACGATGGCGACGGCGGACACGGTGGCGTCGATCAGGACCAGGGTGTCCTTCTCGGCGCGGGCCTTCTTCAGCCGCTTGGCGACGCCGAACGCGCCGAACGCGGTCCCGGCGATGGACAGGTACGTACCGGACTTGGACTTCTTGAAGCCCTTGGCCTTGTTCAGTGCGCTCACAGCGACGGAGCCTCCTCGAGAAGCGGGTGACCCCACCTTTCCACGAAGGCGGCCTCGACGGCGGCGCCGACCTTGTACAGCCGGTCGTCCTTCAGGGCCGGGGCGATGATCTGCAGACCGACCGGGAGGTTGTCCTCCGGGGCGAGGCCGCAGGGCAGCGACATGGCCGAGTTGCCCGCGAGGTTGGTCGGGATGGTGCACAGGTCGGCCAGGTACATCGCCATCGGGTCGTCGGCACGCTCACCGATCGCGAAGGCGGTGGTCGGCGTCGTGGGCGACACGATCACGTCGACCTGCTCGAAGGCCTTCTCGAAGTCCCGCGTGATGAGCGTGCGGACCTTCTGTGCCGAGCCGTAGTACGCGTCGTAGTAGCCGGAGCTCAGGGCGTACGTGCCGAGCATGATGCGGCGCTTGACCTCGGGGCCGAAGCCCGCCTCACGGGTGAGGGAGGTGACCTCCTCCGCCGAGTGGCTGCCGTCGTCGCCGGTCCGCAGGCCGTAGCGCAGGCCGTCGAAGCGGGCGAGGTTGGACGAGCACTCGGACGGCGCGATCAGGTAGTACGCCGACAGGGCGAGGTCGAAGGACGGGCAGTCCAGCTCGACGATCTCGGCGCCCAGCTCCTTCAGCAGCGCGACCGACTCGTCGAACCGCTGGATGACGCCGGCCTGGTAGCCCTCGCCGCGGAACTGCTTCACGACACCGACGCGCATGCCGTCGACGCTGCCGTTGCGGGCGGCCTCGACGACCGGCGGGACGGGCGCGTCGATGGACGTGGAGTCCAGCGGGTCGTGTCCGGCGATGACCTCGTGCAGCAGCGCCGCGTCCAGGACCGTACGGGCGCAGGGGCCGCCCTGGTCGAGGGAGGACGAGAAGGCGACCATGCCGTACCGCGAGACCGCGCCGTACGTCGGCTTCACGCCGACCGTGCCGGTGACGGAGGCCGGCTGGCGGATGGAGCCGCCGGTGTCGGTGCCGATGGCCAGGGGCGCCTGGAAGGAGGCGAGCGCGGCGGAGGAACCGCCGCCGGAGCCGCCGGGGATCTTGGTGAGGTCCCAGGGGTTGCCGGTCGGCCCGTAGGCGCTGTTCTCGGTGCTCGACCCCATGGCGAACTCGTCCATGTTGGTCTTGCCGAGGATGACGACGTCGGCGGCCTTGAGCCGCTTGGTGAGCGTCGCGTCGTACGGCGGGATCCAGCCCTCGAGGATCTTCGAACCGACGGTCGTCGGGATGCCCTCGGTGGTGAAGATGTCCTTGAGCGCGAGCGGGACGCCGGCCAGCGGGCCGAGCTTCTCGCCCCGCTCCCGCTTCTCGTCGACGGCGCGGGCCTGGGCCAGCGCGCCCGCACGGTCGACGTGCAGGAAGGCGTGGACCTTCTCGTCGACGGCCTCGATGCGCGCCAGGTGCGCCTCGGTGACCTGGACGGCCGTGAGCTCGCCGGAGGCGATCTTCGCGGCGGTCTCGGCGGCCGTGAGCTTGATGATGTTGACGTTGTCCGTCATGGCGGTTAGTCCTCCCCCAGGATCTGCGGCACCTTGAAACGCTGCTGCTCCTGGGCCGGGGCGCCGGAGAGCGCCTGCTCGGGGGTGAGCGACGGACGGACCTCGTCCGCCCGCATGACGTTCGTCAGCGGGAGCGGGTGCGAGGTCGGCGGTACGTCTTGGTCGGCGACCTCGCTGACGCGGGCGACCGCGCCGATGATGTCGTCCAGCTGTCCCGCGAAGTGTTCGAGCTCTTCGGGCTTCAGCTCCAGACGCGCCAGCCGGGCGAGGTGGGCGACCTCCTCGCGCGTGATGCCAGGCATGCAGCGTTCCTCTGGGGTGGAGTGAGTGAGTGTGTGGTTCGGCCCAATCCTAGGGTGCGGGGCGCCATACCCGTGAAACGGTTCGGCTCGCCTCCCGGGTTCCCACCGGCATCCCTCGGCTCCGGCCCCCTTGCCGAGCCTCGGCGCACGGGAACGGCCGGCCGGGGTGAACGTGCGGGCGGAGGGGGCGGCTACTCGTCGGACGCGGCTGCCGGGAGGGCCGCCGCGGGGCGCTGCCAGCCGCGTGAGCCGCGGGCCCGCAGCCAGGCCGTCGCCTCCTCCGGGGGCATCGCCGCGGCCACCAGCCAGCCCTGGACGGCGTCGCAGCCCAGGTCACGCAGGCGCTCCCAGGTCTCGTCGTCCTCGACGCCCTCGGCCACCACCAGCAGCCCCAGCGAATGGGCGAGGTCGACGGTGCAGCGCACGATCTCGGCGTCCTCGGTGTCGACGGCCAGCCGGGCCACGAAGGAGCGGTCGATCTTCAGCTCGCTCACGGGGAGCCGGCGCAGGTGCACCAGGGAGGAGTAGCCGGTTCCGAAGTCGTCCAGTGACATCTTCACGCCGTGCCCGGTCAGCCCGTTGAGGGTGTCCGCGGCACGCTGCGGGTCCTCCAGCAGGACGTGCTCCGTTATCTCCAGTTGGAGCGATCCCGCGGGCACTCCGTGCCGGGCCAGCCGGGCCGCGACGGAGCCGGCGAAGCCGGGGGTGTGCACGTCGCGGGGGGAGACGTTGACCGCGACCGGCACGTACAGCCCCTGGGCCCGCCACCGCGCGACCTGGCCGAGCGCCCTCTCCAGCACGTACTCGGTCAGATGGGGCATCAGCCCGGACGACTCGGCGATCGCTATGAACTCGTCCGGCGGTACCTTCCCGCGCTCCGGGTGCACCCAGCGGACCAGCGCCTCCAGCCCGGCCACCTGGCCGTCGAAGCGGACCTTCGGCTGGTAGTGCAGCTCGACCTCATGCGCGTCGAGCGCCCGCCGCAGGTCGCCGAGCAGGCCGAGCCGGTCGGGAGTGTTGGAGTCGCGCTTGGACTCGTACACCTCCACGCCCGTACGGTCCCGCTTGGCCTGGTACATCGCCACGTCGGCCCGGCGCAGCATGCCCTCCGCGTCGAGGGCGTGGTCGGGGAAGACGGCGACGCCGGCGCTGGCCTCCAGGACGAGGGTGAGGCCGTCGAGGTCGAGCGGCGAGCTGAGGTAGGAGACCAGCCCGCGGGCGATGCGTGCCGCCGAGGTCGTGGAGTCGGCGACGGGCAGTAAGACGGCGAACTCGTCCCCGCCGAGCCGCGCGACCTCCGCCCCGCGGGGCAGGGCGAGCTTCAGCCGCTCGGCTATCTGGAGCAGCAGCCGGTCACCGGCGAGATGACCGAGGGTGTCGTTGACCGAGCGGAAGCGGTCGAGGTCGATCAGCATCAGGGCGGCGCGGGCGCCGATGCGCTCCGCGTCGTCCAGGGCGGTCCAGATGCGCTCCAGCAGCCACTGGCGGTTGGGCAGCCCGGTCAGCGGGTCGCGCAGCTGCTCCTCGGCGCGGGCGCGGGCCATCCACAAGGTGGAGTCGAGGGCGATGAGCGGGATGGCGAACAGCGGCAGCAGGATCGGCTTGGCCACGGCGACCACGCAGATCAGCGGCGCGATGCCCAGCAGGGCGACCGCGACCAGGCCCTGCCTGACCAGGGCCGTGCGGGCGACGGTGGGCAGTCCGCCGGAGCGCGGGGTGTGCAGGTACCAGAGGAGAACACGGGTGACCGCGAGGTAGGCGACGGCCACCAGGACCACCTGGGGGCCGGTGTAGACCGTCCAGCTGTCGGGGGTCCAGGGGCGCTCCACGGACGGTATCGGTCCGCAGGCGGCCAGCAGCAGCGCGCCCGCGCCGATGCCGAGGATGTCCACCGCGCCGTGCAGGACGCCCTGCCGCCAGCGGTGGCGCCTGGCTATGCCGACCAGGACGACGACGGTGAGGCTGACCAGTCCGGCCGGCACCCAGCCGTACAGCAGCAGGACGGCGAGGGTGAGCGCGGCGCCGGAGCCGGTGCCGCCCCACCAGCGGGCGCGGCCGAGCAGGACCAGATGGCCGACGATGACGCCGGCCAGCACGGCCAGGGCCCAGCCGGCCGTGCCGGACGGGAACAGCGCGTGGTGGCCGGTGAAGGCGCGGTAGAAGCCGGCGCCGAGGGCGAAGGCGGCCGCGGAGACGACCGAGACGGGCAGCGCGGGCCGGGACGGGTGCCGGTCGGCCTCGGTGTCGGGCATCCCGGGATGCGGGGCGGAGGTGACGCGGAGGTCCGGACCGGAATGCGGCGTCGCGTACGGCGCGGTGTGCGGCACATACGCCTCCACGCCCGGAGGCCGCCCGGAGCGCGCCGTCCACCAGCTCCCCCACCAGACGCCGGCGACCCGGCGCCGGCGCAGCCGTTCGTCCGGGGCGGCGCTCTCGGTCGGTTCCATTCCCGTCCCTCTCACAGCCGGCGGTGCCCACGCCACGCGGCCCGTTGCCCGACAACCCCGGGCGGCGCCGCGTTGGAGAACCCTTCCCCCTGCTCACCAGGAGCACGGAGGTGCCCCGACCGCAGCTGGGCACGGCAGGCGCACGTCTCAACAGTAGGCCGCAGAAGGCTTCCACGGGCAGCGGTCGTCGACGGTTGCCCGAATGCGCCCCGGCCACCCGTATGCATCTGGTATGCGCCGATCGGGTGACCTTCAACCGCCACTCGCCGCTACTCCTCGGTCGGAAGGGCCACTTCGGCCGCCGCCTCGGGTCCCTGTTCCAGCAGGACGGTGAAGCCGTCCTCGTTCAGAACCGGCACCTTCAGCTGCATCGCCTTGTCGTACTTCGATCCCGGATTGTCACCCACGACGACGAAAGATGTCTTCTTCGAAACCGAACCGGTCACTTTCGCCCCTTGGTTCTGCAGGGCGTCCTTGGCGCCGTCCCGGGTGAAGTGCTCGAGGGTGCCGGTGACGACGACCGTCAGCCCTTCGAGGGGACGCGGTCCCTCGTCCTGCCCGGAGCCCTCCTCCTCCATGCGGACGCCGGCGGCCCGCCACTTGCGCAGGATCTCCTGGTGCCACTCCTGCGCGAACCACTCCTTGAGCGAGGCCGCGATGATGGCGCCCACCCCGTCGGTGGCCGCCAGCTCCTCCTCCGAGGCCTGCTCGATCCGCTCGATCGAGCGGAACTCGCGGGCCAGCGCCTCGGCCGCGACCGGTCCGACGTGCCGGATCGACAGGCCGGTGAGGATGCGCGCCAGCGGGCGCTCCTTGGCGGCCGCGATGGTCTCCAGCATGGCGAGCGCGTTCTTCTTCGGCTCGCCCTGCTGGTTGGCGAAGACCGTGGCGATCTTCTCCTCGCCCGTCTTCGGGTCCCGCTTGGGCAGACCGCTGTCCTGGTCGAGGACGTACGCCTTGATGGGCAGCAGCCGGTCGATGGTGAGGTCGAAGAGGTCGCCCTCGTCCCGCAGCGGCGGATCGGCCGGCTCCAGCGGACGGGTGAGGGCGGCCGCGGCGACATAGCCGAAGTGGTCGATGTCCAGCGCCCTGCGGCCGGCCAGGTAGAACACGCGCTCACGCAACTGGGCGGGACAGGAGCGGGCGTTGGGGCAGCGCAGGTCGATGTCGCCCTCCTTCATCGGCCGCAGCGCCGTACCGCACTCCGGGCACTCGGAGGGCATCACGAACTCGCGCTCGCTGCCGTCGCGCAGGTCGGCGACCGGACCGAGGATCTCCGGGATCACGTCACCGGCCTTGCGCAGCACCACGGTGTCGCCGATCAGGACGCCCTTGGCCTTGACGACCTCCTGGTTGTGCAGGGTGGCGAACTCGACCTCCGAGCCCGCCACCGTGACCGGCTCGACCTGGGCGTACGGCGTCACGCGGCCGGTACGGCCGACACCCACGCGGATGTTGACGAGCTTGGTGTTGACCTCCTCCGGCGCGTACTTGTAGGCGATCGCCCACCGGGGGGCACGGGCCGTGGAGCCGAGCCGCCCCTGGAGGCGGATCTCGTCGAGCTTGACGACCACGCCGTCGATCTCGTGCTCCACCGAGTGCCGGTTCTCGCCGTAGTACGCGATGAACGCCCGCACCCCGTCGAGGTCGCCGACCACCTTGTTGTGCGGGGAGGTGGGCAGACCCCAGGTGCCGAGGAGGTCGTACGCCTCGGAGAGGCGGGTCAGGCCCTCGTAGCCCTCCAGGGCGCCGATGCCGTGCACGACCATGTGCAGCGGACGCGAGGCGGTGACGCGCGGGTCCTTCTGGCGCAGTGAACCGGCGGCCGCGTTGCGCGGGTTGGCGAAGGGCTTGTCACCCGCCTCGACCAGCCGGGCGTTCAGCTCCTCGAACTTCTCCATCGGGAAGTAGACCTCGCCCCGGATCTCCACCAGGGACGGGACCCCGTCACCGGTGAGGCGGTCGGGGATCTCCGCGATGGTGCGCACGTTGGGCGTGATGTCCTCGCCCGTGCGGCCGTCGCCCCGGGTCGCCGCGCGCGTGAGACGGCCGTTCTCGTAGGTGAGGTTGACGGCGAGGCCGTCCACCTTGAGCTCGCACAGGAAGTGGTACGCGGAGCTGCCCACGTCCTTGTGGACGCGCTCGGCCCACGCGGCGAGCTCCAGGTCGTCGAAGGCGTTGTCGAGCGAGAGCATCCGCTCGCGGTGCTGGACGGCCGTGAACTCCGTCGCGTACGCGCCGGCGACCTTCTGGGTGGGCGAGTCGGGCGTCCGCAGCTCGGCGTACTCCTGCTCCAGTGCCTCCAGGGCGCGCAGGAGCCGGTCGAACTCCGCGTCGCTGATGACGGGAGCGTCCTTCACGTAGTACCGGAAGCGGTGCTCCTCGATCTGCTCAGCCAGCTGCGCGTGCTTCTCCCGTGCCTCGCTGGGCACCGTCGTCTCCGCTTGCCTGTCGCCGGCCACCGTGTCGTCCTCCCGTTACTCTGGGTTGTCGGCGAGGGATCTCGCCGCCCGGACGCAGTGCGCGAGGGCCTCGCGCGCGTACGCGGGGGAAGCTCCCGCGAGGCCGCACGACGGCGTGAGCGTGACCGCCTCGGTGAGCAGCCCCGGTCGCAGCCCCAGCCTGCGCCACAGCGTCCTGACACCCATGACGCTACCGGCAGGGTCCGACAATGGGGCGTCCACGCCCGGCACGACACCGGCGAACAGCCGGGTACCCCCTTCGACCGCCTCGCCGATGGCGTCGTCGTCACGTTCGGTGAGCAGCGAGAAGTCGAAGGAGACCGCCGTCGCGCCGGCCCGGCGCAGCAGGGCGAACGGGACGTCCGGGGCGCAGGAGTGGACCACGACGGGGTCGTCGCCGTGCACCGCGACGACCTCCCGGAGGGTGGCCTCCACGACCTGCCGGTCGACGGCGCGGTGGGTGTGGTAGCCGCTGGCGGTCTTCACCTGGCCGCGCAGGACGGCGGTCAGCGAGGGTTCGTCGAGCTGGAGCACGATCCGCGCGCCGGGCAGGCGGCGGCGCACCTCGTCGAGATGCAGGCGCAGCCCCTCGGCGAGGGAGCCGGCGAGGTCGCGGCGGGCACCGTGGTCGGAGAGCACCGACTGGCCGTTCTTCAGCTCCAGCGCGGCGGCGAGGGTCCAGGGTCCGACGGCCTGCACCTTCACCTGGCCCTCGTAGCCCTGCGTGAACTCCTCCAGCGCGTCGAGGTCCTCCCCCAGCCAGGACCGGGCCCGCTTGGTGTCCCGGCCCGGCCGGTCGCCGATCCGCCAGCCGCTGGGCTCCACGCGCGCGAACAACTCGACGAGCATCCCCGCGGTGCGGCCGATCATGTCGGCGCCCGGGCCGCGGGCCGGCAGCTCGGCGAGAAACGGGAAGTCCTCGAAGGACCCGGTGGCGGCCTTGGCGGCCTCGCGGGCGTCACCACCGGGCAGGGAACCGACGCCGGTGGCGGGGCCGAAACTGAAGTGTGCGTTCACGGGGTGAAGCCTACGTAGGCGCGGGGGCGCGACTCGCCCCCGCGGGCGGTCTCACCGCCCCGGCCGCACCGTCAGGTCGTTGACCTCCGCGTCCCGGGGCAGGTCGACGGCCATCAGGATCGTCGTCGCGACCGACTCGGGATCGATCCACTCCCCCGGGTCGTACTCCTTGCCCTCCTGCTGGTGCACCTTGGCCTGCATGGGGCTGGCGGTGCGGCCCGGGTAGACGGAGGTGACGCGGACGCCGTTGCCGTGCTCCTCGGCGCGCAGGGCGTCCGCCAGCGCCTTCAGGCCGTGCTTGGAGGCGGCGTACGCGGACCAGTCGGCGCTCGCCCGCAGACCGGCCCCGGAGTTCACGAAGACCACGTGCCCCCGGGCGGCCCGGAGTTGGGGCAGGAAGTGCCGGGTCAGCTCGGCCGGGGCGATCAGGTTGACGTCGAGCTGGTGGCGCCAGGACTTCGGGGTCAGGTCGCCGACCGGCCCCAGGTCGACCACACCGGCGATGTGGAGCAGGGAGTCCACCCGGTCGGGCAGCGTCTGGTGGGAGAAGGCCCAGCTCAGCTTGGCGGGCTCGGCCAGGTCGCCGACCAGGGTCCGGGCCCCGGGAAACTCCGCCGCCAGTTCCTTCGCGCGGCCCGCGTCGCGCGCGTGCAGCACGAGTTCGTCCCCGCGCGCGTGCAGACGGCGGGCGACGGCCGCGCCGATGCCGGAACCGGCTCCGGTGATCACATGAGTAGCCATGCCCGCCATGCTCGCATCACCGGCACGTCACTCGATGCCCTGGCTCTCCTCCAGGTAGGCCAGCGCGCCCACCGCCTCTTCGGCGAAGAACACCAGGTCGGTGAGGGGGACGGGCAGGAACCCCTCGTCCTCCATGCGCCGGAACTGTTCCTTGAGGCCGTCGTAGAAGCCCGCGGTGTTGAGCAGCACGACCGGCTTGTCGGTGTGCCCGTGCTTCTTCAGCTCGAGGATCTCGGTCGCCTCGTCCAGCGTCCCGGTCCCGCCGACCATGATCACGACGGCGTCGGACTTCTCCAGGAGGAGCCGCTTGCGCTCGGCGAGGTCCCGCGCGACGACCATCTCGTCGGCCCCGGCCCGCGCCGTGGCCACGAGGAAGTCCACCGACACCCCGCACAGCCGGCCGCCCGCCTCCTGCACGCCGTCCGCGACCACCTTCATCAGGCCGACGTCGGAACCGCCCCAGACGAGGGTGTGACCGCCCTTGCCGAGCAGTTCGGCGAACTCGCGCGCGGGGTGGGTGTAACGGTCGTCGAGGTCGGCGGCGGAGAGGAAGACGCAGATACGCATGCGGCCACGGTACGCGGGAAGAACCGGGGGCCCGCGGGCGCTGTTCCCACATGACCCGAGGACACACGATCACCATCGAGCGGGGCGACCGGCACATCAGGGTCGTCCACGGGGGCCACGTGCTGGCCGAGACCGACCGGGCGCTCGCCCTGCGCGAGACCGGCTGTCCGGTGCGGTACTACATCCCCGCCGAGGACGTACGGCTCGATCTGCTGACCCCCTCCGACACCCACACGTACTGCCCCTTCAAGGGAACGGCCTCCTACTGGTCGCTGCCGGACGCGGCGGACGTGGTCTGGGGCTATCCCGATCCCAAGCCCGACGTCGCCGAGATCAAGAACCACCTGTGCTTCTACGAAGTGGAGGTCTCGGAAGCGGAAGTGCCCGAAGCGGAGGTGTCGTAGGCCGATGACCGCCGTGCCGTGCGGCAGTCTGCATGGGCATGGACAAGAAGACCATTTCGCGCGACGGCACCGAACTCGCGTACGCAAGCGCCGGCGAGGGGCCCGCGGTCATCCTGGTGAGCGGGGCGATGTCCACGGGCGGCACCATGGCGCCCCTGGCCGGCCTGCTCGCGGAGCGCTGCACGGTCCTGCGGTACGACCGCCGGGGCCGTGGCGAGAGCGGCGACACGGCGCCCTACGCGGTGGAACGCGAGGTCGAGGACCTGGCGGCCCTCATCGACGCGGCGGGCGGTGAGGCGGCGCTCTACGGCATCTCCTCGGGCGGCGCGCTGGCGCTGGAGGCGGCGGCCGCCGGGCTGCCGGTGCGGCGGGTGGCCGTGTACGAGACGCCGTACGCCCTGGACGAGGAGGACGTGCGGGGACGCGCCACCTACACGGCGAACCTCACCGAGGCGCTCGCGCAGGGGCGGCGCGGGGACGCCGTCGAGCTGTTCCTGCGGCTGACGGGGCTGGCCGAGGAGATGATCCTGGGCGCCCGCCGGTCACCGATGTGGGAGGGGATGGAGGCCATCGCCCCGACCCTCGCCTACGACGACGCCGTCATGGGCGGCGGTGCGCCGCCCCGGGAGCGGCTGGCCTCGATCGCGGTCCCGGTGCTCGCCGCCGCGGGCGAGGCCAGTGCGCCGTGGCTGCGCGAGGCGACGCGTGCCGTCGCGGACGCGGTGCCGGGCGGCACGTACCGCGTGCTCGAGGGCCAGACCCACATGGTGGACCCGAGCGTCCTCGCGCCGGTGCTGGCGGAGTTCCTCGGGGCCCGCGACTGACGGTCAGGACACCCCGGCCGTCGCCCGCACGGTGGCCGCGATCGTCGCCGAGCCCACCACGCGCGTGTCGTCGTACAGCACGATCGCCTGGCCGGGGGCCACGCCCCGGACGGGCTCCGTGAAGGTGACCTCGAGGGAGCCGTCGACGAGTTCGGCGCGCACCTCGGTCTCGCCGCCGTGGGCGCGGAGCTGGGCCGTGTAGGTGCCGGGGCCGGTCGGGGCGGCGCCGCACCAGCGGGGCCTGATCGCGGTCAGGGCGGTGACGTCCAGGGAGGCGGCCGGGCCGACCGTCACCGTGTTGTTCACCGGGGAGATGTCGAGGACGTAGCGGGGCTTGCCGTCGGCGGCCGGGGTGCCGATGCGCAGGCCCTTGCGCTGGCCGATGGTGAAGCCGTACGCGCCCTCGTGGGTGCCCACCTTGGCGCCGGACTCGTCGACGATGTCTCCCTCCGCCCGGCCCAGCCGGTTCGCGAGGAAGCCCTGGGTGTCGCCGTCGGCGATGAAGCAGATGTCGTGGGAGTCGGGCTTCTTGGCGACCGCCAGGCCGCGGCGCTCGGCCTCCGCTCGGATCTCGTCCTTCGTGGTCACCGTGTCGCCGAGGGGGAAGAGCGCATGGGCGAGCTGCCGGTCGTCGAGGACGCCGAGGACGTACGACTGGTCCTTGGCCATGTCGGAGGCGCGGTGCAGCTCGCGCGTGCCGTCCTCGCCGACGAGGACCTTCGCGTAGTGGCCGGTGCACACCGCGTCGAAGCCCAGCGCCAGCGCCTTGTCCAGCAGCGCGGCGAACTTGATCTTCTCGTTGCAGCGCAGACAGGGGTTGGGGGTGCGGCCGGCCTCGTACTCGGCGACGAAGTCGTCGACGACGTCCTCGCGGAAGCGGTCGGCGAGGTCCCAGACGTAGAACGGGATGCCGATCACGTCCGCCGCGCGGCGGGCGTCGCGGGAGT
Organism: Streptomyces sp. NPDC058295; assembly: GCF_042880655.1. Classification (NCBI taxonomy): domain Bacteria; kingdom Bacillati; phylum Actinomycetota; class Actinomycetes; order Kitasatosporales; family Streptomycetaceae; genus Streptomyces; species Streptomyces sp. NPDC058295. The sequence goes on along the minus strand of NZ_JBHVYO010000067.1, from coordinate 5,379 downwards.
CCTCGATGGTGCAACAGCCTCGCGCGCCGGTGCGGAACGACTGCGGGTTCGCGGAGAGCGCGAGGTGGACGCCGGTCACGTCGTGGCCGGCTTCGGCCGCGCGGGCGGCGGCGACGGCGGAGTCGACCCCGCCGGACATGGCGGCGAGTACGCGAAGGGGGCGGGAGCGCTGCGAGGTCTCAGTCATAACCCTTCCAGGGTACGGGTCCCCGGGAACCGGAGCCCGCGAGTATCCGTTGACGATCACAAGGCGCGAAGAAGGGCACGGACATGGGGGACGGGAAGAGCGACTCCGACCGGCGGATCGGACGGCGCGCCCTGCTGATCGGCGGGGCGGCGGCCGCCGTCGGCACGGCCGTGCTGGCGCGTGACGAACTGGCACGCCTGTACTGGCGGCTGCCGGGCGTGCGCAGGCAGCGGGTGGAAGGTGCCGTGGACTTCGGGGGCGCCCGGTGGGTGGCGGCGTCGGAGGCGAACTTCCGCTGGGCGGACCGGCCGGACGACTACGGGATCGACATGGTCGTCGTCCATGTCACACAGGGCGACCTCGACAGCGCGGTGAAGGCGTTCGAGGACCCGGGGCACCGGGCGGCCGCGCACTACATCGTCGGCAAGGACGGACACGTCACGCAGATGATCCGGGAGCTGGACGTGGCGTACCACGCGGGCAACCGCGCGTACAACGAGCGCAGTGTCGGCATCGAGCACGAGGGCTTCGTGGACCGGCCGAAGGACTTCACCGACGCGATGTACGCCGCCTCCGCCCGGCTGACCGCCGCGATCTGCCGGCGGTACGACATAGCCGTCGACCGCGATCACATCATCGGGCATGTGGAGGTGCCGGGCACGGATCACACCGACCCGGGTGAGCACTGGGACTGGGACCGGTATCTGCGGCTCGTGCGGGAGGCGCTGACAGCGACCGCATAGCCGGGATTCTGTGTGACGCAGATCACTTGAACGTCAAATGGTGACCAATCGCCGAGGCCGGCATGTCCGATGCATCCCGCACCCCGAGCGTGACCTGCGACACGCCAACTTGGTGTTTCTTCGAGCGAGTTGACGCTCGAGGTCAGGCACGGCGGGTCCACAGCCTCCCCGGCTCGCTCCTAACTTCGCCTCAGACTTCACATAGCCCTTACGTCGAGGCTCCACCGCCATGACGAACAACACGGAACCCGCGTCCGGCGCGGAGCGACACAGCAGGGGTGCCCACGCACGAAGCGGCCGGGACGGCGGCAAGGACGAACACACCAGCAAGGGGCGGAGCGGCAAGGGCCTGCACCGGCGCAAGTTCCTCGGCGGAATGGCCGGGGTGGGCCTGGGCGCCGTCGCCGCGGCGGGGGCGACCTTCGGGCTGCTCACCGACGCGGGGCGCAACAAGGCGAGCGCCGCGACCGACACGGCGGCGCTGACCATTCCCGACCTCCTGGAAGGCACCACCGCCGACGGCACCACCACCTTCACCCTGGAGGCGAAGACCGGCACCAGCGAGGTGCTCAGCGGCGTCACCAGCACCACCGCCGGCTACAACCAGTCGTTCCTCGGCCCGACCATGAAGTGGACCAAAGGCGACACGGTCCTGCTCAACATCACCAACAGCCTCTCCGAGGAAACCACCGTCCACTTCCACGGCGCACACGTCCCGGCCGAGATGGACGGCGGCCCGCAGAACGCGTTCGCCGCCGGGGCGAGCTGGGCCCCCACCTTCACCGTCCTGGACGAGGCCAAGACCCTCTGGTATCACCCGCACGCTCTGGGCACCACGGCCAAGCAGGCCACCCACGGCCTGGCCGGCATGATCATCGTGGAGGACGACTCCACCGCCTCCGCCGCCCTGCCCAGCGACTACGGCGTCGACGACATCCCGCTCGTCTTCCAGTGCCTGGCCGTCGACAGCGCCGGCGACATCAAGTACGACCAGACCGGCTACCTCAGCAGCGGCCTCAGCTTCCCGGTGCTGGTGAACGGCACCAACGTCGACGACACCACGCTCACCTTCGGCGCCACCAAGACCCGCAACCGCTTCCGGGCCCTGAACGCCTCGCCGTCGGACATCATCACCCTCCAGCGCAGCGACGGCGGCAAGCTGATCCAGATCGCCACCGACCAGGGCTATCTGACGGAGCCGACCTCGGTGGACACCATTCGGCTGGTGGCCGGAGCCCGCGCCGAGTTCGTCATGGACGTCACGGAGGACGTCACCCTCCAGGTCGTCATCACCACCGGCTGGATCCGCGGCGGCTCCGGCACCTTCGACTTCCTCACGGTCGCCGCGGGCGGCACCGACACGCCGTCCGACCTGCCGAGCAGCCTCAGCACCATCGAGCGGTACGACACCAGCGCCTTCACCGCCCGCACCATCACGCTCAGCAATACCGGGGCGACGATGAAGATCAACGGTTCGGCCGGTCTCACCATGTCCAGCATGGCCATGATCAGCACCACGCTGGGGGCCAAGGAGATCTGGACGATCACCAACGCCTCCCAGCTGGAACACTCGTTCCATCTGCACGACGTGCCCTACCAGCTCGTCTCGGTCAACGGGGAGGACCCCACGGGGGTTCAACTCGGCTGGTACGACACGTTCGAGGTCGTCGGCGGCGGCACGATCCAGATCGCCATGGAGTTCACCGACTTCGCCGACGACACCTACATGTACATGCTCCACTGCCATCTCCTCCAGCACGAGGACGAGGGCATGATGGCCTCCCTCATGGTCACGGAGAGCTAGCCCCGCCCCCCGGGCCCGTCACCGCAGCCTCCCCGAGCAGGCTGCCGCCGGCAGTGGAAGTGCCGGCGGCAGCCCCTGGCCCCGGACAGCCGGGCCACCGCCCATGGTGGAGGCGATGACTGGCAGGTCCCTGTGAACACGGCCGGGTCGGCGGCGTTACGACAGTCCGGCCGCGCGCGCCCGTTCCACCGCCGGGCCGATGGCTTTGGCGACCGCCTCGACGTCGGCCTCGGTGGAGGTGTGGCCGAGGGAGAAGCGCAGGGTGCCGCGGGCCAGGTCCGGGTCGGTACCGGTGGCGAGCAGGACGTGGCTGGGCTGGGCGACGCCGGCGGTGCAGGCGGAGCCGGTGGAGCACTCGATGCCCTGGGCGTCGAGCAACAGCAGCAGGGAGTCGCCCTCACAGCCCGGGAAGGTGAAGTGGGCGTTGGCCGGGAGCCGGTCCACCGGGTCCCCGCCGAGGATCGCGTCCGGGACGGCCGTACGGACCGCGTCGATCAGCGCGTCGCGCAGGGCCCCGATCTCGCGGGCGAACCACTCGCGCTGCTCGGCGGCGAGGCGTCCGGCGACCGCGAAGGAGGCGATGGCGGGGACGTCGAGGGTGCCGGAGCGGACATGGCGCTCCTGGCCGCCGCCGTGCAGGACGGGCACGGGGGTGTACTCGCGGCCGAGGAGCAGGGCGCCGATGCCGTACGGGCCGCCGATCTTGTGGCCGGAGACCGTCATCGCGGCGAGGCCGGAGGCGGTGAAGTCGACGGGGACCTGACCGAAGGCCTGGACCGCGTCGGCGTGCAGCGGGACATCGAACTCGGCTGCCACGTCGGCCAGTTCACGGACCGGCAGGATCGTGCCGATCTCGTTGTTCGCCCACATGACGGTGGCCAGGGCCACGTCGTGGGGGTCGCGGGCGATGGCTTCGCGCAGCGCCTCGGGGTGGACCCGCCCGTAGGAGTCGACCGGCAGGTACTCGACCGTGGCGCCCTCGTGCTCGCCGAGCCAGTGCACGGCGTCGAGGACCGCGTGGTGTTCGACCGGGCTGGCCAGGACGCGGGTGCGGGCCGGGTCCGTGTCACGGCGGGACCAGTACAGGCCCTTGACCGCGAGGTTGTCGGCCTCGGTGCCGCCGGAGGTGAGGACGACCTCGCTGGGACGGGCGCCGAGCGCGTCCGCGAGGGTCTCCCGGGCTTCCTCGACCGTGCGGCGGGCCTGCCGGCCGGCGGCGTGCAGGGAGGAGGCGTTGCCGGTGACGCCCAGGTGCGCGGTGAGTGCCTCGACCGCCTCGGGGAGCATCGGCGTGGTCGCGGCGTGGTCGAGGTATGCCATGGTGGCGCCGATTCTACGGGGGCGGGGTGGCACGCCTCGCTGCCAGGTGAGCCCTTGCCGTCAGAAGCTCCAGGAAACCGTCGAGTCGGCCTGCATGAACGCGACCAGGACCAGAAGGTCGGCGACGCCCAGACCCAGTCCGAGGAAGGCGCGCCCGCGGCGGGCCGTACCGCGCCATAGGGCGACCGACGCCAGCACGATGGCGATCGGGCCGAGGAAGATGTTGAGCACGAGCAGGCCGAGGAGGCCGAGGACGAAGGACGCGACGGCCATTCCGTCGGTGTCCCGGATGCCGGTGCGGCGGGTGGCCGGTGCGGTGAGGTGCATGGCTGGTCAGCTCCTGTGGGAGAAGGTGCGACGGGTCAGTGGGTCGAGGTGTGCCGACGGCGGCCGTGGCGCTCGCGGAGCGCGAAGACACCGAGCCAGGCGGCGATCACGGTGGCGGCGACGAGGGTGAAGGCGAACGGCGCGTGGGCCACGGTGCCCATGACGACGCCGAACAGCAGCAGGGCCGCAACGAGGAACAGCATGGGATCGGATCCCCCTCCGTAAAGTTTGGGTGAACAGTTGTGGTTACACTTGTTCACTGACTCTTGAGTCTAGCGTGTACCCCGGCTTTCCAATTCCAGAGAACAGTTGTTAACTGGATGACATGAGTCACACCCTCGGCATCAGGCAGGCCCAGAAGCAGAAGACCCGGCAGGCGCTCATGGACGCGGCGTTGGTGCTGCTGGAGGAGCAGAGCCTGAGCAGCCTGGGGCTGCGCGAGGTCACCCGGGCCGTCGGGGTCGCTCCGACCGCCTTCTACCGCCACTTCCGCTCCACCGCGGACTTGGGTGTGGCCCTGGTCGAGGAGGCGCTCGGCAGCCTCCACCCGATGATCCGCACCACCGTGACCACGGCCGACACGAGCGAGGAACGCATCACGCGCGCTGTGGAGTTGATCGCCGGTCATGTGACCGCGTACCCCGCACCCGTCCGTTTCATCGCCCGTGAGCGACATGGCGGAGTCCAGCCGGTGCGGGAGGCGATCCGGGACCAACTGGCCCGGTTCGCCGAGGAGGTGAAGACCGAACTGGCCAAGGACGCCGAGGCCGAGGACTGGAGCGACGACGACCTGCTGATGCTCTCGCACCTCTACGTCGACCAGATGCTCATCACGGCCTCGCTGTTCCTGGAGGCACTGGAGTCGCCGCCCGAGGAGCGGGAGCGGGTCAGCCGGCTCGCCGCCCGCCAGATGCGGCTCATCAGCATCGGCCGCCGGCACTGGCTGGACTGACAGCCCGGCGACGCACCCGTACGCACGCACAGGGGCGGCGCACCCG
>NZ_JBHVYO010000066.1:0-40018 GCF_042880655.1 Streptomyces sp. NPDC058295 | reverse complement strand
GCTGCGCACCCCGGACACTCCCCCGCAACCCCCGCCCGCCCCCCGTGCCCACGCCCCCACCCCACACCAGACGCCGGGCGGTCAGGAATCCTCACCGCCGGCCTTCTCAGTCGGTCCTACCGGTTGTCCCGCTCAGCGGGTCACTTGCACTTCTTGCCGGTGTTGATGCAGTTGACCATCTTGTTCATCAGGTTCGTCGAGAAGAAGTTGATGAAGTCGTTGTGGTCGGTGATCGGCTTGTGCAGGTTCTCCGGGAAGCTGTCCACCGCGTACGGCTGCACGACCGTCCCGTTCTGGAGCTTCGGGGCCGGAACGTTGTAGACGAGCCGGACCTGGAGCTGGGGGATCGCCTTGAAGCCGTTGGCGCAGGTGCCGTCCGCCTGGGCGAAGGCCACGTGCGTGCGGTGGTTGGCGCTGTCGATGTTCTTACCGTCCCAGCAGCTCTGGAAGTTGGTCGTCCGCACCACCTGGCTGCCCTGCGGGCAGATCGGGTACTGGGTCTCCAGCTGCACCTTGTTCTCGAAGCCGGTGCAGCTCCAGTTCACGTTCGCGTTGGCGTTGCCGTTGACGAAGGCCTTCGCGTCACCGGTGATGATGCGCAGGGCCGTCGGCATCGCGACGACGTTGCCCTTCTTGTTGCCGACGAACTTGATCTGCGCCTGGGCGGGCTGCAGGATCTTGCCGACGTTGCCTTCCTTGCCACCGCCGTCGTTGTTCTGGTCGAAGTCCTGCGAGCCGTCCTGGACACGCAGTACCGGCCAGAAGTACGAGGACTTGTCGCCCTGGTTCTGGCAGCTGGTGCCGGCTCCCGCCAGCTCCTGGTCGCTCGCGAAGGCGTCGTTGTTCTGGTTGCCGACGTAGTCGTGCAGGTGGTGCGCGCCGTTGGTGACACCGGGGGCGACGATCACGTTGTCCGTGTTGTGGTTGTCGTTCCCGTTGGTGCCGCAGCTCGAGGTGAAGGTGCCGCGGGAGCCGCTGTTGCCGTTGGCCTTGGCGCCGTTCGCGCCGACGCCCAGCTGCGCGTTGGCCTGGACCTTCGTGATGTCCACGAAGTCCGCGGCGACCGGGCCGTTGCCGCCCTGGCCGTTCTGCGCCTGGCCGGCGTTGCCGTTGTTCTGCTGGCCGCCGTTGTTGTTCTGGCCACCGTTCTGCTGCTGGCCGCCGTTCTGCTGCTGGCCACCGTTCTGCTGCTGACCGCCCCCCGCCTGGCCGGCGTTGGTGTTCGCCGCCTGCGTGGTGCAGGCCGCCAACTGGCTCAGCGAGCTGTTGAACTGGCCACCGGACCGCTGGATGTTGATGCGGATCCGGTCGATCGTGGCGGCGCGCTTCTCCTTGAGGGGGCCGGTGATCGCGTTCTGCACGAAGCCGGCGTCGTTGGTCTGGGCCTGACGCGTGGACGCGAGCCGGGTGTAGGCCTCGGTGATCTGCTTGTCCAGGTTGGCCAGCTCGGTCGCGACGCCCTGTTTCGCCCCGTTGGGTACGTTCGTCAGCTTCTGCCCCACGTCCGGGCAGGAGATGGTGGCGACCTGCGCGGCCGCCGTGGCGGCCTTGGTCGAGTTCTGGCCCGAGTTCGACTCGTGCGCCGAAGCGTAGAAGTTCGCCCAGATCAGCCCGCCCCCGCCGAGCGCTAGGGCCGCCGATGCTGCCACGGCCTTCGTGGCCATCGACGAACGGCGTTTACGTATGTTGCGTCCCATGGAACTCCTCTGACTTCCTTGCGGGGCAGCATCGAGGCGCCCGACAGGAGTGAAGCTGAAGCTGCCCCCTCCTTTACGCACGTGGCCCCAGAGGTGTTCAGCCCGCTCAGAAATTGATGAGAGCTCCGTACGACAAAACAACCCCAACACCCTCACACAACCCAGCAGTTGAGGAGGTCAGCGATCCCGGTCCAGATAGGCCAGCACCGCCAGCACCCTGCGGTTGTCGTCGCCGGTGACCTCCAAACCCAGCTTCACGAAAATGTTCGCCGTGTGCTTGGCGACCGCCCGCTCGGTGACGACCAGTTTGCCCGCGATCGCCGCGTTCGACCGGCCCTGTGCCATCAGCTCCATCACCTCCCGCTCGCGCGGAGTGAGCCGGTCCACCGGTCCCTTTCCGTCACCCGAGCGCCGGGCCAGCAGCTGCTGGATCACCTGCGGGTCCATCGCCGTACCACCGGCCGCGACCCGCCGTACGGCGTCCACGAACTGTTCCGCGTCGAACACCCGGTCCTTCAGCAGATAGCCGATCCCGCCGGTGCCGTCGGCGAGCAGCTCGCGCGCGTACAGCTGCTCGACGTGCTGGGAGAGCACGAGCACCGGCAGTCCGGGCCTCCTGCGGCGGGCCTGGAGCGCGCACTGCAGGCCCTCGTCCGTGTGCGTGGGCGGGAGCCGGACGTCGACCACGGCGACGTCCGGCTCCAGTTCGGCGAGCGCCCGCTCCAGTTCGGGCCCGGTCTCGACAGCGGCGGCGATCTCGAAGTCGTAGGCCTCCAGCAACCGGACGAGGCCGTCGCGCAGCAGGAAGAGGTCCTCGGCTAGGACAACACGCAAGGGATCTCCATGGTCACCATGGTGGGACCGCCGGCGGGAGAGCTGACGGCCAGGACGCCGTCGAATGTACCCAGTCGCCGCTCGACACCGGCGAGACCCGAGCCGGCCCCGATCGCCGCGCCGCCCGCGCCGTCGTCGGTGACCGAGATCCGCAGCCGGCCCGCACCGTGATGGAGGTCGACCCAGATCCGGCCGGCGCCGGAGTGCTTGACCGCGTTGGTGAGCAGCTCGCTCACCGCGAAGTAGGCCGCCGACTCCACGGGCGCGTCCACCCGGCCGCCCTCGATCTCGACGTCCACCTCGGTGGCGACCGGCAGCCGCAGCGCCAACGCCCGTACGGCGTCCCCGAGTCCACGCTCGGCCAGTACCGGCGGGTGGATGCCGCGCACCAGGTCACGCAGCTCGGAGAGCGCCTCGGCGGACGACCGGCGGGCCTGTGCGAGCAGCGCCTTGGCCTTCTCCGGGTCCTTGTCGACGAGCATCTCGACGGTCCCGAGGTCCATGCCCATCGCCACCAGCCGGGCCTGGGCGCCGTCGTGCAGATCCCGCTCGATGCGGCGCAGTTCGGCGGCCGAGGTGTCCACGGCGTCCCGCCGGGTCTCCGTCAACACCCTTACCCGCTCGGCCAGTTCTGCCTGGCTCGGGGTGAGCATCGCCTTGGTGAGGAGGAAGTGGACCCGCAGGGCGCTCACGGCGTACCGGTGGGCGACGACGAGGAGGACCGCGCCCAGGGCCGCGGCGCCGAACGCGGACGCCTGGCCGGTGACCGGCACGAAGCCGTACCAGTACGCGACGCCTGGCGTCTCGACGTACACCCGCCACAGCCCGGCCGGCAACGCCAGCCCCTCGATGGGAAAGACGACCAGGACGGCCGGCAGCAGAGCGGTCAGGAACCCGGCCGGCATGTCCACCAGGAGCCACCGCAGGTCCCGCCAGGTCGCCGGGTCGCGCAGCAGCGCGTAGGTGCGCCGGAACGGATTGGCGGTGTCGGGGGCCGGCCGGTACGCCGACGGGATGCGCACCCCGCCCCACCGCTCGGCGAGCGCGCGCCGCCGCTCGGCGTAGGCGCGCACCCCCTTCACCACGTAGGGCGTGGTGAGCGCCCCGACCCCGATCGGTATCAGTGCCATCGACACGAGGGAGAGGCAGAAGCCCAGGATGCTCAGCGGCAGCGACCCGACGGCCAGCGCGAGCCCCCGTCCGGCGGCGAGCAGCATCCCACGCGCCCTCGAACCGCCTTCGCCGCTCTTCGTGTTGGTGTTCATGCCCTCAGTCTGGCCGAGCCGCGGACGGGCGGTCACTGGCCCGACGCCCCCGGTCAGAGGGTGGTGCCAGGTACACCTCCGGGACCCGGTCCGCCGGAGCCCGCCGCGAGCACCTTCGCCTCCACCTCCGGGTCGAGGCCCTTGCGGGTGCGGTCCGGACGCTGGGGCGCCTCACCGCCGATCGACCTCAGCCAGGCCCAGGTGTCGGCGACGGTCTCCTCGACGGGACGGCAGGCCAGCCCCGTCGCCACCGCCCGGGAGACGTCGGCCGCGTGCAGGGCGTCGTGCATGTCGCTGCCCGGCGGCACCCACACGGGCAGTTCGGTCCACGGCTCGATGCCCGCGTCGAGGATGATCTCCGGCGCCGTCCACCGCAGTTCGGCGTCCGAGCCGGTGGCCCGCACGCACGCCTTCAGTAGCTCGCCCATCGTCGCGTGTCCCTGCGGGCTCATCAGGTTGTACGGCCCGCTCAGCTCCCGCTCGACCGCGCCGAGGATCCACCCGGCGAGATCGCGGGCGTCCACGTACTGCAAGGGCAGCTCGCGCGGGCCGGGCGCGAGGACCGGGCCGCCGCGGGCGATCCGGGTCAGCCACCAGGGCAGCCGTCCGACGTTCTCGTACGGGCCGAGGATCAGCCCGGCCCGTACGAGAACGGAGGACTCCGCGCCGAAGGCGTCGACGACGGCCAGCTCGCCGCCGCGCTTGTCCCGTGCGTAGTCGCTCTGTTCGGCGTCGGGCTCGGCCCCCTCGACGACGGGCGCGTCTTCGGGGTACCCGGCGGGCGGGGCCCAGGTGTACACCGAGCAGCTCGACACGTACACATACCGGCGGGCGCGGCCCCGCAGCAGCCGCGCCGCCTCGTGCACCGCGCGGGGCGCCGCCGACCAGGTGTCGACGACGGCGTCCCAGTCGCCCTCGGCCAGGGCGTCGAGGCCGCCGGGCGCGGTGCGGTCACCGGTCAGCGACCGGGTACCGGGGGCGGAGGCGAACCGCCCCCGGTTGAAGACCGTCACGTCCCAGCCGCGCCCGAGGGCCGCCTCGACGACGGCCCGTCCCACGAACTCCGTACCACCCAGCACCAGAAGTCTCATACCGGTGACTGTGCCCGCTCCGGACGCGGCAGGGAACCGTGCTCTGCCGTCGGCAGACCGAGTGGGTCAGTGGCCGGTCGGCGGGGTGTACTTGTAACCGACCCGGCGCACCGTCTGGATCGACTGGCGGTGCTGTGCGCCCAGCTTGCGGCGCAGCCGGGCGATGTGCACGTCGACCGTACGGCCGTCGCCCACGTGCCCGTAGCCCCACACCGTGGTGACGAGCTGGTCGCGGGTGTGCACCCGGTTCGGGTGCGCGACCAGGTGCGCGAGAAGCTCGAACTCCAGGTAGGTGAGGTCGAGTTGCTGCCCGTCGACGGCGGCCGTGCGCTGCACGGGGTCGATCCGTACCAGCGGACGCCCGGCACCCTCGGGCTCGCCGGCCTCCTCGGCCGCCGGCCGGTCCGGCACCGCCACCGGCAGGAACGGCGGTTGCTGGTCGGCCGGGACGAGCACCAGGTAGCCGACCATCGGCGGCTGGCCCGGCAGGGTGGGCAGGGTGTGCGCGGGAGCGGGCAGCCAGGTCGCGCCCGGCGGCAGGAAGTCGGTGACGTCGACCACCTCGTCCCGGTCGACGGCCCGCAGTCGGTGGCGGGCGGTGCCGTTCGGGGCGGCGGCGGTGAGGCTGGGAGCGGAGGAGAGGGAACGAGTGTTCGCCATGAGAGGTCAGCTCTTTCGCGCGAGAAGTTCGTCGGGGAGGTCGACGGCCGCGATTCGTGGTCGGGCTCGTCGAGGACGTACGTCGTGCGCGCTGGCCGAAGGCCGGGGTGTACGGCTTTAGAGGGCCGGCGCGTTCATCGCGCGGCAACACACCCGGTCGAAGTCATGGTGCTGGCGGGAAGGCCAGAAGGGCTCGAGGTCGTGACGACCCGTCGCGGTGCACTTCTGGAAGCTGGCCATGGGCCCATTGAAGCAGACACCCGCCCGTAACAGGAGCCTCCTCTCACAGCTTGGACGATTCCTGGCGTGAAGTCGGCGTCAGTCGATCACGCGCGCCGTCCTGAGCAGCTCGCGGACGGCCGCCCGCAACACGTCGTCCGGATGCGCCGCGTCGCCGTACATGAGGTCCTTCACGGCCCGCCGCGGCGCCTCGGCCCCGCGGCGCAGCGGCTCCACGGCGAAGCGGGGGAGGAGCCCCATCTCCGTGAGCGTCATCACCGGGTGGGGCGGGCCCGGGTTGACCCTCTTCCACTTGAGCGCCTCCCGGACCAGGGGATCCACGGTGTCCTCGGTCCTGCCGGTGATGCGCCAGACGGCCAGTGCGGCCGCGGCCCGGGTGACGGCCGGCGTACGGGGCGCTAGCAGCGGCTCGACGAACGGCAGCAGCGGTGCGGCGACGGCACCGAGCCGGCCCGCGAGGTTCGTCGCCCAGGCGGAGGCCGAGGCGGCAAGCTCCCGGCGGAGGAAGGACAGCGCCGGCTCGGGGTCGGCGGCGACCGGCCAGAGCGCCACCGCGGCCTCCGCGGAGACGGAGGAGTGGACGCCCTCCCGCGCGCAGATCCGCAGCGCCCGCTCGCCCACCTCGCCCGCTGCGGGCCCCAGCCCGGTCAGCACGGCGACCGCGACGGACGGGTAGCCGGTGCCGTGCCGGGTCAGCAGTCCGGCGAGCTCCTCGACGGCGTCCGCCGCCACCTCGGGGTACCGCGTCAGCACCTTGACCAGCTCCGAGTGACCGTCCCCCGACTGCCGGGCCACCGCCCGCGCCACGGGCGCCGCCGCGGCCCCGAACTCGTCGGTCACCGCCTTGACGACGCGGACGGTGTCGTACGCACCGGGCGCCTCCCCGATCAGCCGCAGCGCCTCCTCGACCGCCACCGCCACCGGCACCCGCGCGCGGGCCAGCGCGGTGACCGCCCCGGCCCGCACCGCCGGACTGTCGTCGGCGAGGTACGGCAGCACCCGCTCCCGCACGCGCGCGTGCAGCTCCGGCGGCAGCGCGCAGGTCAGCTGCGCCAGCCGGTACAGCTGCCAGGCCTCGCCCTCCGTCTCGCGCAGCGCCCAGGGGAGCACATCGGCCTCGCGGTCCCGCCAGCGCTCGGTGATCCCGAAAGCGAGCGGCATCCCCCGGCCGAGGGCCCGCAGCGCGGCCCCGGGGTCCTCCAGCAGCCGTTCGGTGAACGGCCGGTAGTGCCCCGGCCAGAGCGAGATCTCCGGTTCCTCCGGCAGGTCGGTCACGGCGGTGTACGCCCGCGCGCAGGCGTCCACCAGCGGGTGCGGCAGGGGCGGTTCGGTGGTGCGCAGCAGGTCCTCGGCGGCGGCGAGCGCGACCCGGGGGGCGGGGTCGGCCAGCAGACCGTGCCGCCAGGCGCCGTCGCCCGGCTCCAGCAGTCCGAGCGCCGTCACGACCCGGGCACGCACCCGGGGATCGGTCTCCTCGGCGAGCCGGTCCCGCAGCAGGGGCGCCGTCGCCGGGCCGGACTCCCGGCCGGACGCGGCGATCAGCAGCACCATCGACTCGCGTACGGCCGGATCGGCGTCGTGGGCGAAGGGGATCAGGGACGGCATCGCCTCCGCCAGGGCGCGCCGGGCCCGCTGCTGTTCGTCGCTGTGCCCGGCCCAGTTCGCGAGGTTCGCCAGCAGGTCGAGCAGTTCGGCCCGGGGGCCGGCCCCGTGCAGGGCGAGCCGGATCAGCTGCGGCACCGCGGGTGCCGTGGGGACCTCCTCCCCGAAACACAGGGAGGAGTACAGCCGGTCCATCGCCCGCCGGCGCGCGGCCTCGTCCGTGGACTCCAGCGCCCGCAGCAGTGCGGGTACGTCACCCGTCGAGCCGTATGCGCGTTCGAGACTCGCCCGGTCTCTCTCCGTCCCCATGGGAGCGCAGGATATGCGGAAGGGGCGCCCGCCGAGTCGGCGGGCGCCCCTTCGCGAGAGCCGCGGAGCGGATCAGACCTGGCCGGCCTTCTCCAGCGCCGAGCAGCAGGTGTCGACGATCAGACGCGTCACCAGGTACGGGTCGACGTTCGCGTTCGGACGGCGGTCCTCGATGTAGCCCTTGCCATCCTGCTCGACCTGCCACGGGATACGGACCGAGGCGCCACGGTTGGAGACACCGTAGGAGTACTCGTTCCACGGGGCGGTCTCGTGCAGACCCGTCAGACGGTCGTCGATGCCGGCGCCGTAGTGCTTGACGTGGTCGAGCGGCTTCGAGCCCTCACCGAGCGACTCGCACGCGGTGATGATCGCGTCATAGCCCTCGCGCATCGCCTTCGTGGAGAAGTTGGTGTGCGCGCCGGCGCCGTTCCAGTCGCCCTTGACCGGCTTCGGGTCGAGGGTGGCGGCGATGCCGAAGTCCTCGGCGGTGCGGTAGAGCAGCCAGCGGGCCACCCACAGGTGGTCGGAGACCTCGAGCGGGGAGACCGGGCCGACCTGGAACTCCCACTGGCCGGGCATGACCTCGGCGTTGATGCCGGAGATCGCGAGACCGGCGGCCAGGCAGTTCTCCAGGTGCGCCTCGACGACCTCACGGCCGAAGATCTCGTCCGCGCCGACACCGCAGTAGTAGCCGCCCTGCGGGGCCGGGAAGCCGCCCTTGGGGAAGCCGAGCGGGTAACCGTCCTGGAAGAACGTGTACTCCTGCTCGATGCCGAAGATCGGCTCCTGCCCGGCGAACTTCTCGGAGACCTCGGTGAGCGCGGCACGCGTGTTGGACTCGTGCGGCGTCATGTCGATGTTGAGGACCTCGCACAGGACGAGGATGTCGTCGCCGCCGCGGATCGGGTCGGGGCAGGTGAAGACCGGCTTGAGGACACGGTCCGAGGAGTGGCCCTCGGCCTGGTTCGTGGAGGACCCGTCGAAGCCCCAGATCCCCAGCGCGTCGAGACCGGCGGGCTCACCCGCGATGATCTTCGTCTTGGAACGGAGCTTCGCCGTCGGCTGGGTGCCGTCGATCCAGATGTACTCAGCCTTGAAGGTCACGGGCCACTTCCTTCGGGGGTGTGTCTTACGCACGTGCGGGTGCTGCGGCGCTGCGGCACTGGGGCGCCGCCTGTTTGCCCGGCAGCTTGTCAACAGGCGATTTCCCGATCATTGCTCGAATGTGAACCCCGTGTTACCTGGTGGTTCTGTGGTGCGGCTCACGGTGTGAGCGGTGAATCGGTGGGTTCGTATGCGAGCGCGCGCGCCCGCGACGCGTGGATCCCGGACGCGTGGATCCTGGACGCGCGGGCCCGGAGGTGCGGGCAACGGAGGTGCGGGCCCGGAGGTGCGGGCTCCGAAGGTGCGGCCCCCGAACGCGCCGGTCCTGCTGCTCGTGGCCGCGAGCAGCAGGACCGATGACACGTACACCCTTACGGGATGCTCCGGAAGATCCCGCCGGTGCACCGAGGTGACCGGTGGCCGGGCGTCACCCCACCTTCTCGATCAGGGCCCGGCGGATCAGGAACTTGCCGGGCTCACGGACCAGTTCGAAGGCCGCGTTGTTGAGCAGGGCACAGCTGCCGGAGACCGAGGTCACCTCGACGGTCGTGGACTTGTTGTTGTCCAGGTTGGTGACCTTCAGCTTGGTCCCCGCCGGGAACTGGTTACTCGACGCGGCCGGGGCACCGCCCTCGCCGGAGAGCGTCACCGTGGAACCGTTGCAGACCTGCTGGCCGGAGGCGGCACCGCCGCCGTTTCCCGCGTTACCCGTGTTTCCGGCGTTACCCGTGTTTCCGGCCGGGGCGGAGGCCGCCGGGGCAGAAGCGGCCGGAGCGGAAGCGGCCTGCGAAGGCTGTGTCGCCTGGGAGTCCTGAGCCGACTCCCCAACGACGCAGCCGGACGCCTGCTGCTGGACCTTGATCTGCGCGATGACCGCCTCGCGGTTGGCGATCCGGGCTTCGGACTGCGCGTCCGGGCTGGTCTTCTGGCCCTCGATGAACTTCTGGTTGTTGCCGAGGGCCGTGGCCAGTCCCGCGCAGACGGTCGAGTCCCCGGCGGACAGCGTCCTGGCGTCCTGCCCGCTCTGCGAGGCGTTCGAGGTGGACGCCATGGCGAAGGCGCCGGCGCCCGCCACCGCCGCGGCGCTGACGAGCAGCGCGATCTTCTTCTTCGTGCCGAGACTTCTCCTGCGCGACATGCGCGCCTCCTGAGGGGTAGGGGAGCGTACGCCGCTATGTACGAGATATCGAACGAGGTTACTCAGAGGTTGCGGGAGTCAACCGAAGTGGTGTGCGTCACAACCGGGTTGCGGTGTGCGGGGCCGGAGTCAGTTCCTTCCCTCCTCGTACACCGCCACCGTGTCGTCGGCCCGCCGGAGCAACCCCTCGGTCCGGGAGGTGAGTTCGGCCTCCCCGGTCTTCGCGCCGTCGCCCCACCGTCCGTTCGCGAACAGCACCGACCGGACGGTCATCGCCCGTCGGGAGACCCCGGACGAGCCCGGCGGGACCGTCGGCAGGCCGGCCTCCGCAGGCGGATCCAGCGGGTCCACCCGATACGTCACCGGGTCCGTCGAGGCCATCGTGAACACGCGCGAGGCGTCTTCCACCCGCTCGAAGCTCAGCACGGTGACCGTCACCTGCGAGCGCCGTTCGGTGTCCGTGAACAGGGCCGCCGTCGACCGGGAGCATCCCTCGCCCTGTTCGACCAGCCGGGCGAGCGCGGGCGACACGCCCCGAGCGCAGTCGACGGTGGTGGACAGGTCGACGCGGGCGTACCGGGAGCCGTCCCGCAGCCGGACGCTCGTCGAGGGGAACGCCTGCTCCGGCCGGACGATCGGGCGGGCGAGCAGGGAGGGGAGCGCGCTCGTGGCGTAGGAGGGGAACTCCGGGCCCGTGGACGGCGCGTCGGTGAGCGCCGAGGCGGTCGCGGTCGCCTTCGCCGTCGCCGGGGGAGCGGAGCCGGGTCGGTCACCGTCGTCCTCGTCCGCGATCAGCATGGTGCCGGCGGCGACGGCGGCGACGAGGGCCGCGCAGGACCCGACGGCCGCCGAACGCCGGGCCCGCCGACGCCGTCGTATTCGCCCCTGCTCGGGAGGGAACCCACGTCCTTGATCACCGAAGGTCATGGCGGCGGAGGGTAGCAGTGCGTGGGAGGCCGGCTCCCGCCGCCGCGCGCATCGTTTCGTCGACCGAGCGGCCAGGGCGCCTCTAACGGGACAACGCGTCCCGTACGGCCTCGTCGGTGCGGGCCACCAGCGCGGTGCCGTCCTCCGCCGTGATGATGGGGCGCTGGATGAGCCGGGGGTGCGCGGCGAGCGCGGTGATCCAGCGTTCGCGCGTGCTCGCGTCCCGCGCCCAGTCCTTCAGGCCGAGCTCCTTGGCCTCGGCCTCCTGGGTGCGCGTGATGTCCCAGGGCTCCAGGCCGAGGCGGTCGAGCACGGCCGCGATCTCGTCCTCGCTCGGCACGTCCTCCAGATAGCGCCGGACGGTGTAGTCGGCGCCCTCGGCGTCGAGGAGGGTGAGGGCGCTGCGGCACTTGGAACAGGCGGGGTTGATCCAGATCTCCATGCGGCACACGGTAGCCCTCCGAAGCCGCGAAAGCCCTTGTGATCAGGGGCGATTGTCAGTGGCGGGCAGTAGAATAGAAGCAGTGTTCGAGGGTTCGCCGGAGGTTCCGGACCGGGCCCTGACCGCGACAGGAGGATGCCTGTGCCCGCTGCCGCACTGAAGCCGAAGCCGTTGCCGACCCAGTCCACCGCGAAGCGTTCCGTCCAGCTCGACCTGCCCTATGTGCCCGTCGAGAAGCGGCCGTTGCCGCCCGGGCGACCGCGCGATTGGTACGTCATGCACAACCGTCGCCTGAAGGCGATGCGCCTCGCCATCGCCCTGCTCGACCTGGGCGTGTATATGCCGAACCAGGCCCGCAACGAGAAGATCCGCAGCACGGCGGAGCTGATCGGCGTCCATGCGCCGTCGGACACGACGTGCCACATGGTGCGGGCGCTCCTGCGGTACTCACGCTGAACCGGGTGCCGGGTGCCGGGTGCCGTTTCCCGGTGACGGCACCCGGCATCGGCGTCCGCAGGGGCGGGGATGGGCGCGGGGACGAGAGCAGGGACTCCGGGGACGGGTGCGGGGACCGAGGACCGGGGGTCACTTCACCAGGTCCTTCTCCACCGGTGTGCGGAACCTCGGTGTCACCCGGGTCGCCCCCAGCCATGACTCCAACCGCCCCGCCGCCGCCTCGATCGCCGCCTTCGCCTCGGCGCCCACCTCCTCGCCCTTGCCCTTGCCGGCGCCCGTGTCTTCGCCGGCCAGGATCCGCCACACGATCTCGCCGTCGGCCCGTTGGGCCCAACCCCCCACCACGCGGCCGTTCCACCACACCGTCGGGCCCACGTTCCCGCTGTAGTCGAACAGGGCGGGGCGCAGCTCCGGGGCCAGATACCAGTCCCGGCCCTGCCAGCCCATGGCCGTCGGGTCGAGGCCGGGCAGCAGGGCCGCCCACGGTTCGACGGGGGCGGGCACGGCATCCACGTCGTCCTCGACGACGTACCCCGTCCCCTCGTCCAGCGTCACCGCACGCGCCCCGATCGCCGTCAGCGCCCGGCGGACGTCCGTCACCTTCCAGCCCGTCCACCACTTCAGATCGGCCTCCGTGGCCGGGCCGCACGCCGTCAGCCAGTGCCGCAGCAGCTCCGACTGGGCCTGCGCCACCGGCAGTTCGGCGTGCTCGGGGGCCAGAGCCCAGCGGAACTGGCTCGACGTCCACGAGCCCAGCGGGCGCCCCCTGACCACCTTGCCCTCCACCCCCAGCACTCTCAGCAGCCGGGTCACGACGGTGTGGACGCCCTCGTAGGGCTTCCCCGCCGCGTACACGAACTGCTCCCGCAGGCGCGGCTCCTCGCGGGCCAGCTCGGCCGCGGTCGCCTGGCCGAGCCGGGCCAGGGCGGCCAGCGCCGACTCCTCGACCTCCTTCAGCCAGGCCGCGTCCGGTGCGCCGGCCTTCGCCATGTCCTTCACCAGGGTGGCCCGCTCCCGCGCGGCGACCGCGAGCCCGGTCGAGGCGTGCACGACCGCCGTCGAATCCGTCGGGAACACGAAGACGGTGTGCCGCATGCCGTGCATCCGGACGAGGCTCCGGTCCGCGTACAGCGCCCGGTCGGTCTCCGTCACCGTCGTCGCCGGGTCGGCGAGGCGGGCGCCGACCGCCAGGTACACGGTCGCCGGGTCCGAACCGTGCAGGGCGAGGAGCGCGTCGGCCACCGCCTCGGGTGTCGCGACCCGCGCCTGCGGGGCCAGCCGGTGCCGCAGGGCCAGCCGCGCCCGCCGCTCGGCCACACCGATGTACCGCAGCCCGTCACTCATACCGGCCTCCACCCCTCGTCGCCCCGTCGCCGTCCGGCACTCGTCCCTGCCCGCCATCCTTCCCGACGCCACTGACAATCGGGTCCCGACGCCCGTCACGCCCACGGCAACCGAGCCCCCGGGGGCGCGCCAGGACCGCCGAGGCGCCCGGGGCCGCCGGGCGCGCCGGCTGTCACCCGTTCGACGTACCCGACATGCGGACGCTCCCCTCCCGGCCTTCACTGCGAACAGGAGGCCGGGAAATGTGGTGAACCGGGAGGCGGATGTGGTGCGAAGGCGACGCGGATGACCACCCCCACCGACCGTGCCCGACGCGGCCGGGACGCCCGCAAGCGCGTCTCGCGTTCCGCCCACGCCCTCTGGGTCCCGTCCGTCGACCGGCCCGACCCCGTCGCCGTGCTGGAGCGGCAGGGCCGGGACCGGCTGCCCGAGCTGCTGCCGATCCGGTACGGGCGGATGGCCGCCTCACCGTCCGCCTTCCTGCGCGGCTCCGCCGCCCTCATGGCCGCCGACCTGGCGTCACAGCCGCACACCGGACTGACCGTGCAGCTGTGCGGCGACGCCCACCTGCTCAACTTCGGGCTGTACGCCTCCCCGGAGCGGGGCCTGCTCTTCGATCTCAACGACTTCGACGAGACGTTCCCCGGGCCCTTCGAGTGGGACGTCAAACGGCTGGCCGCCTCCGTCGCGGTGGCCGCCCGCGAGAACGGCCACCCCGAGCCGAGGGTGCACCGTGCCGCCCTGGAGGCCGTGGCCGCCTACCGCACCGCCATACGCCGGCTGTCCCGGCTCGACGAGCTCGCCGTCTGGTACGAGCGCATCGACGCCGAACGGCTGCTGCCCCTGCTGCGCGCCGCCCGGCGCCGCGGAAGGGCCGGGGGCAGCCTCACCCGCGCCCGCCGCCGCACCAGCCTCCAGGCCCTCGACAAGCTCACCGAGGTCGTCGACGGCCGCCGCCGCATCATCCACGACCCGCCGCTCATCGAACCCGCCGGCGCCTCCGACGGCGCCGCCCTGCGCAAGATCTTCAGCGACTACCGCTCCACCCTCACCGAGGAACGCCGTCTGCTGCTGGACCGTTACCGCTTCGTCGACGCCGCCCGCAAGGTCGTCGGCGTCGGCAGCGTCGGCACCCGCTGCTTCATCGTGCTGCTCGCCGGGCGCGACACCGACGACCCGCTGTTCCTCCAGATCAAGGAGGCCCGCGCGTCCGTCCTGGAGGAGCATCTGCCCAGCGGCCCGTACGTGCATCCCGGCCACCGGGTCGTCGCCGGGCAGCGGCTGCTCCAGGCCGCCGGGGACGTCTTCCTGGGCTGGATGACCGGGCCGCAGAGCCGCGCCTTCTACTGGCGTCAGCTGCGCGATCTGAAGAACTCCGGCGGCGTCGCCGGGATGTCCCCGGCCGACCTCGCGGCGTACGCCCGGCTGTGCGGCACCGCCCTGGCCCGCGCCCACGCCCGGTCCGGCGACCGCGTCGCCATCGCCGGCTACCTCGGCGGTGCCGACACCTTCGAACGCGCCGTCGCCGACTTCGCCCTGGCCTACGCCGACCGGACCGCCGCCGACCACGCGATCCTGGGCGCGGCGGTCGTGGCGGGCGTGGTGAGCGCGGCGCCGGGCGTCTGAGCACCGCGAGGCGCCCGGCGGTCAGGGACGCGTCGCCGTCCACCCGCGCTCGTCCGGCCCGGCCAGCACGGCGGTCACGAACTCGCGCCGATCGTCCGCGTGGTCCTGGAACCACAGGCCCAGCCGGTGTCCCGCGGCGGGCAGTTCGAACCTCGTGTACCGGGCGCGGACGGCGAGCGCCTCCTGGACCGCCGCGGTCACCTGCGGCGGGATCACCTCATCGGTGCCCGGCACGGCGAGTACCGCCCGGCCCTCGTACGCGCGCAGCACGTCGAGCGCGGGCGCCTCCCGCCAGCTCCCGGGCCTGCGGATGATCGCGCTGAACTCCCCGTCGCCCTCGCCGAAGGGAACGTCCCAGGCCCGGGCCGCGTACACCGCGGGCGCGCACAGGCCCAGGGCCGTGACCCGGTCCCGGTAGAACGCGGCCAGGTCGGCCACCGTCTGCCCGCTCATGCTGAACCCGACGAGCACCAGGGTCCCGTCCACCGGGACGTACGCGTCGATCACGGAGACCGCCTGCTCGAAGCGTCGGCGCAGGCTCAACTCCCGAAGCTCGCCGCTGCTTTCGCCATGTCCGGAGAAGTCGAGGGCGAGGGCGCGGCAGCCGCGGCCGGTGAACTCGTCGGCCAGCGGCAGGAGTCGCTCCTTGCTGCCGTTGCCGGCGCCGTGCAGCAGAACGGCGGTGACCGTTCCCGGACCACCGCCGTGCACCCCGCTGAGCCGCTCACCGTCGTACGCGTGCGTGAAGGGAGACAGTTCGCTCATGGGCCCCATTCACTCATGGGCGGGTTCCGCCCGGGCCGCCTCGATCGCCTCGCGCAGGTGCTCCTCCTCGACCTTGCTCAGCGAGGTCTGCACCAACTGGCCACCGAACGGGGTGAGTTCCGGGATCACCTTGTCCTCGGCCGCGTGCTTCACGAGGACGAACAGGGCCGCGGCGCCCGGGCGCAGGTTCTGGCTGAGGTCCTTCATGAAGTTGTCGTTGATGCCCGTGTCGGTGAACGCGCCCCCGGCCGCACCGGCCGCCGCGCCCACCGCCGCGCCGAGCAGCGGAGCCAGGAAGAGCAGCCCGATCACCCCGCCCCAGACGGCGCCGCCGGCCGCGCCCACCGCCGTGTGGTTCACCGCCTGGTGCAGCTTGATCCCGCCGTCGTCGCGCCGCTCGACGACCACCGCGTCCTCCAGCTCGACCAGATGCTGCGTCGACAGCTCGAACAGCTTCTCGCGCACCTGGTTGGCGGTGGCGAGGTCGTCGTAGGCGACAACGAAGAGATTGCTCATCCGGACACCCCTTTTGGTGGTCGTCGGCATGTCAAGTCCGTTTCGCCCGACTCTAGGCCCGCGGAAAAGGAGATGCACGTTGAGTGACGGACTCCGTACGCTGAAGGCACCAACCCACCCCCCTCGCCACGCACAGTCACCGTCCCTGCCCAGGAAGGAGGTACACCATGGGCACCGTCGTTCTCTCCGGGGCCGTCGTCCTGGTGGTCCTGGGATTCGGAAACCCGCTCTACTGGCTCGCCGCGGCCGGCGTGCTGTTCCTGTACGTGCGGTACGGGCTCGACTCGTCCACGCCGCCCGCGCCCGGCCCCGCGCCGAGCTCGGGAACCGCGCCGACGTCGTACAAGGCGTACCGCGACCGCCGTGACAAGCAGGCCAAGTGGGAGCGCCGCTACCGTCGCGAGCGCCCCCTGGAGTACCGCCGTCAGGAGCGCGAGCGCGGCAAGTAGGAAGGTGAGCGGGTGGGCAGGCCGTCCGGTCCGCCTAGAGGCCGGGGGCTCCCCACACCGGGAACCAGCGGCCCAGGTCCTGCTCGATCCGCAGGTCGCCCGTGAGGGCGGCCTGCACCTGCAGCTCCAGTGCGCCGTCGCGCCGCTGCCCCGGACCGGGCAGCGGCGCGAACGGGTAGAACGAACCCCGCTTGTACAGGTACACGAGCGCCAGCCGGCGACCGCCCGCCTCCTCCGTCCCGCCCCGCTTGTCCTCGAACCCGGCGAGGGAGCACAGCAGCTGCGGCCCGAAGCCGTTGACCTCCATCGCGCTGTTCACCGCGTGCAGGTCGTTGACCAGCAGCGGCAGCTGGTCGGGGGTGCGCCGCGAGAGCAGCCAGGAGTAGCCGTAGTCGTCCCGCACGAGCCGCACCGGGGGACCGGTGCGCTCGGTGTCCGCGTCGAGGAGCGCCTGTACCTCGCGGTGCGTCTGCTCGAAGGCCGAGCCCTCGACGGTCGCGAAGCACACCGCACCCTGCCCGGTCGGGGTGAACCCGGCCGCCGCCTCCAGCGTGACGGCCGCCGAAGGCAACGCGAACAGCTGGTCCAGGTCGGGCACGACCGGCTTGGTCCGGCCGAGCAGGATGTCCAGCAGCCCCATGATCAGCCCGCCTTCCCCGGCGCGGCCGCCTCGCCCAGCTCGGCGGAGATCCGCCCCAGCTGCTCGAGCCGTTGCTCCAGGCTCGGGTGGGTCGAGAACAGCCCCGCCACCCCGGGCTCCGAACCCAGAGCCGGGGTGAAGTAGAAGGCGTTGAAGGCCTGGACCGTCCGCAGGTCCTTCGTGGGGATACGGGCCAGGTCGCCGGAGACCTTCGTCAGCGCGGAGGCCAGCGCCGAGGGGCGGCCGGTCAGCTGCGCCGCCGCCCGGTCCGCCGCCAGCTCCCGGTAGCGGGACAGGGCCCGGATGAGCAGGAAACTGATCGCGTACACGGCCGCCGAGACACCCATCACGGCGGCGAAGACGACCGCGGCGTTCTGGTCCCTGCGCGCGCCGCCGAGCACCTGCGAATAGAACGCGAACCGCACGATCAGGCCTGCGATCACGCCCAGGAACGACGCGACCGTGATCACCGCCACGTCCTTGTGCGCGACATGCGACAACTCGTGCGCGAGCACGCCCTCCAGCTCGGCCGGCTCCAGCCGGGCCAGCAGCCCGGTCGTCACGCAGACCACCGCGTGGTCGGGATTGCGCCCCGTCGCGAACGCGTTCGGCATGCCCATCTGCGAGACGGCGACCACCGGCTTGGGCATGTCCGCGATCGCGCACAGCCGGTCGATCACGGCATGCAGCTCGGGATACTCCTCGCGCTCCACGACCCGTCCACGCATCGCGAACAGCGCGACCCGGTCGGAGAACCAGTACTGCGCGCCCAGCATCGCCACCGCGACGACCGCGACCAGCACCCACGACTTCAGCAACACGATCAACGCGGCGACGAACGCCACGTACAACAGTCCGAGCAGGAACAACGTGACCGTCATCCGCACGGTCAGCCGTCGGTCGCTCCGGAAACGGCTCTGCATCTGCATCACCCCGCAGTCAGGCACTCGCCCCACTGCCAGTGTGCACCGCGCCACCCCCATGAACGGTCCCCGAACGAACCTAGGCGGAGCAAAGGCTCCCCGAACCCGCCCGCCGCGACCACCGACGCGGATCCACCCCCGGCCCAACCCCCGAGCCAGCTCTCAAGCCAACCCCCTCAAGCCAACCCCCGATCCGCCTCCCATCCGCATCCGCATCCGACCCGCCCCGGTCTCAGCGTCGTGCGGCCCGTGTCGCCCGCAGCCGCAGTTTCTCGTCGGGATCGGCCTGCAGCGCTGTCAGGGCCCGCTGCCCCGTGGCCCCACCCCGCTCCGCCAGCAAACGGAACGCGGCGATCCGCGTCGCCCGTGGCCACCCGGTGCCCAGCCGTTCGACGAGCCACTCCTCCGGCAACAGCGCTGCCGAGGGCAGCACCGCCGCGGTCACCTCCCGCACCACTCCCGGCGCCGGATCGTCGAGCATCGGCGACAACCGCCGCGCGTCGCCCGCGTCCAGCACCCGCAGCCCCGCCACGGCCCGCGCCCGCACGCCCGGAACCGGATGCCGGACCAGCGACCACAGCACCTCGGCGTCGCTCCGCTCCCCGCACTCCGCGAGCCCGGCGGCGGCACCCGGCGGCAGGTCGGGATCGCCCGGCTCCGCGCACCGCTCCCGGTACCAGGGCAGCGGATCGCCCCCGTGCTGCCGTACGACATACCGCGCGCAGGCCCGCACGAGCTCCGCCCGGTCGGCCAGGAACCCCACGGCCTGCTCCGCCCGCCCAGCCCGCCGCAGCGCGGTCACCCCGGCGCAACGGACCCGCGGGTTGCGCGCTGCGAGCAACGGCAGGAGTACGTCGCCGGGGTCCTCGTCGGCCATGGCGGCCACGGCGGCGTCGGCGCACAGGTTCTGGACGACGGTGTCGTCACCCTGCGCGGCGACGCGGGCCAGCTCGCTCGGGGAGAAAAGGCCCTCCTCGACGGCCCTCCTGTACGCGTACCGCCGCACGGAGCGATCGGCGGCGGTGTACAGCGTCGTCAGGCCCTCAGGAGGTGCCTCGCGCAGCAGCTTGTCGGCCAGGCCGACGGCGAATTCGCCCCGCTCCCGACGTCCGACGCGCAGGATCAGGGACAGGAGGGTCACGGCCCGCCCGGCGTCGAGCACTTCGCCCAGCCGCAGCCGGGCCTGTTCACGTACGGGTTCCGCCCAGTCGGCGCACCGCACGACCAGAAGCGGCAGCAGATCGGGGTGCCCGTCCATCCGCCACAGTGCCGCCGCCCGGATCCGGCCGTCCCGGTGGCACAGCGCGAGCGCGAGCTGCGATTCGCTGAGCGGCTCGCCGGCGTGCATGGCAGCGATCAGCAGGCGTCCGGCCTCGTCCCACTCCCATTCCGGCAGGTAGTGCGCGCCCCAGTGGATCGGTCGGACGCCCGCGTCCAGTGCCGTCCAGGCGGCTGGAGCACCGCAGTCGAGCGCCTCCCGCAGGGGTACTCCGCGGGCGAGCCGCACCGCCGCCGCCGACCCGCCCCTGATGTCCTCCCGCACTTCCCGCACCTCAGTACTGCGCCCGGAACCGCGTGTATCCCAGCAGCAGGATCACCGCGGCCACGCAGCCCAGCACGAGCGTCGTCGACAGCCAGGACGAGCGGGGCGATGCCATCCGGTCCGGGTCGGCGCGGAACGGGACCGGCCCGGGTGGGTTCTCCTTCCAGCGGGCGGCCAGCATCCTGGCCCGCGCCGAAGGTTCCTTGTGCGCCGCGTCGCCCGCCCACTTGAGGTCGAACTCCCGCTCCACATCATCCTGTTCGGGCATTCCCGTCGCTCCCCCGTCACCTCTGTCGACGTCTTCCAGTCGAACAGCAGTGCCAGAAACCATACGACGACGCCCCCGTCCCTGAGAAACAGGAACGGGGGCGGACCCGAAGGCTCACGGACCTGGCGGCCCGAGGTCGATCACACGTCGTAGTACAGCTCGAACTCGTGCGGGTGCGGGCGCAGCTGGAGCGGGGCGATCTCGTTGGTGCGCTTGTAGTCGATCCACGTCTCGATCAGGTCGGACGTGAAGACGTCACCGGCGAGGAGGAACTCGTGGTCCGCCTCGAGGCGGTCGAGGACGGCCGGGAGCGAGGTCGGGACCTGCGCGACGCCCGCGTGCTCCTCGGGGGCCAGCTCGTAGAGGTCCTTGTCGATCGGCTCGGCCGGCTCGATCTTGTTCTTGATGCCGTCCAGGCCCGCGAGCAGCAGGGCGGAGAACGCCAGGTACGGGTTGCCGGAGGAGTCGGGCGCGCGGAACTCGACGCGCTTGGCCTTCGGGTTGGAGCCCGTGATCGGGATACGCATGGCCGCGGAGCGGTTGCGCTGCGAGTACACCAGGTTGACCGGGGCCTCGAAGCCCGGGACCAGACGGTGGTAGGAGTTCACCGTCGGGTTGGTGAAGGCCAGCAGCGACGGGGCGTGCTTGAGGATGCCGCCGATGTAGTAGCGGGCCATGTCCGACAGGCCCGCGTAGCCGGCCTCGTCGTAGAACAGCGGGGAACCGCCGGTCCACAGCGACTGGTGGACGTGCATGCCCGAGCCGTTGTCGCCGAAGATCGGCTTCGGCATGAAGGTCGCGGTCTTGCCGTTGCGCCAGGCGACGTTCTTCACGATGTACTTGAAGAGCTGGAGGTCGTCGGCCGCGGCGAGCAGCGTGTTGAACTTGTAGTTGATCTCGGCCTGGCCGGCGGTGCCCACCTCGTGGTGCTGGCGCTCGACCTGGAGGCCGGACGCGGCCAGCTCCAGGGAGATCTCCGCACGCAGGTCGGCGAAGTGGTCGACCGGCGGGGTCGGGAAGTAGCCGCCCTTGTAGCGGACCTTGTAACCGCGGTTGTTCTCGAGCGCACCGGTGTTCCAGGCGCCGGCCTCGGAGTCGATGTGGTAGAAGGACTCGTTCGCCGAGGTCTGGAAGCGCACGCTGTCGAAGACGTAGAACTCGGCCTCGGGGCCGAAGTACGCGGTGTCGGCGATACCGGTCGACGCCAGGTACGCCTCGGCCTTCTTCGCCACGTTGCGCGGGTCACGGGAGTACTGCTCGCCCGTGATCGGGTCGTGGATGAAGAAGTTGATGTTCAGCGTCTTGTCGCGGCGGAAGGGGTCCACGCGCGAGGTCGACAGGTCGGCGCGCAGCGCCATGTCGGACTCGTGGATGGCCTGGAAACCGCGGATCGACGAGCCGTCGAAGGCCAGCTCCTCGTCCGGGTCGAACGCCTCGACCGGCAGCGTGAAGTGCTGCATGACGCCCGGCAGGTCGCAGAAGCGGACGTCGACGAACTTGACGTCCTCGTCCGCGATGAACTTCTTGGCCTCGTCGGCGTTCTGGAACATCCAGCTCCTCCTACTCCCGGCCGTCGAGCCGGGGTGGTAGTTCGTTCGTGCGGCCAGTGCGGTGGCACACGCTGACATCGACCCTAGGGACGGGTGATTTCTCGGGCGTGACCCATTTGTTTCGCACAAGTTAACCGGAGCCTGCCCGGTGTACCCCACCTGTCCGTATCGCGAAACGGGCGCAGTACCGTGGTCGGGTGGACAACAGGGATGCAATCGGCTCGTGGCTCTCGGGCCCCCGCGCAGCCGCTGAGGAAGCCGGTGTCGACTTCGGATACAGGGGTGAGCAGCTCGGTCTGCCGGAGGACGGGCCGGGCTCGATCGCCCGCCCCGGCCGGCGGCTCGGTGCGCTGGCCGTGGACTGGGGTTTCGGCGTCTTGATCGCATACAGCTTGATCACGGACGGCTACCGCCCGGCGACAAGCAACTGGGCCTTGCTGGTCTTCTTCGTGCTGAGCGTCCTGACGGTCGGCACGGTCGGCTCCACCCCGGGCAAGCGCCTGTTCGGCCTGCGTGTGGTGTCCGTCGAGACCGGCGCGGTCAGCCCCCTGCGCGCCGTGGCGCGCACGATCCTGCTCTGCCTGGCCGTCCCGGCCCTGATCTGGGACCGCGACGGCCGTGGCCTGCACGACCGCCTGGCCCGCACCGTGGAGGTCCGGATCTGAGGTCCGGTACGGCCGGCGGGTTCCGGTACGACGAAGGGGGCGCCCGGAGTGATCCGGGCGCCCCCTTCGTGACGTGGGGAAGGTGACTCAGCGGGCCTTGCCGCCGCCCTTCGGCAGGCGCATGCCCTTCGGCATCGGACCCTTCGGCAGCGGCATGTTGCTCATCAGGTCGCCCATGGCGCGCAGCCGGTCGTTGGTGGCGGTCACCTGCGGGCCGGCCAGGACCCGCGGGTACTTCAGCAGGGTGGTGCGCAGCTTCTTCAGCTCGACCTGGCCCTCGCCCGTACCGACGATCACATCGTGCACCGGCACATCCGCGACGATGCGGTTCATCTTCTTCTTCTCGGCGGCCAGCAGGCTCTTCACCCGGTTCGGGTTGCCCTCGGCGACCAGGACGATGCCGGCCTTGCCGACGGCCCGGTGCACCACGTCCTGGCTGCGGTTCATCGCCACCGCGGGGGTCGTCGTCCAGCCCCGGCCGATGTTGTCGAGGACGGCCGCGGCAGCGCCCGGCTGGCCCTCCATCTGACCGAAGGCGGCGCGCTCGGCCCGCCGTCCGAACACGATCGCCGTCGCGAGGAAAGCGAGCAGGAAGCCCAGGATTCCCAGGTAGACCGGGTGACCGATCAGGAATCCGATCGCGAGAAAGACGCCGAAGGTGATGAGGAAGACACCCGCAAGGACAAAACTGATCGTCTTGTCGGCCTTGTGGGTCATCTTGAACGTCAGGGCGATCTGCTTCAGTCGCCCGGGGTTAGCGGCGTCCGCCGCACTGTCACTTCTCGCCATGCCACGAAGTCTACGTGGCCCCGGAAGCGCCTACGACGGCAGGAGGGGAGGTGTGGGGAGGGGTGGGGAGGGGTGGGTCAGGGGCGGGCGGCGGTGACCGCTTCGAGGACGCGCTGCGCCTCGACCCGGTCCTTGGCACGACGGCGGTCCTCCAGCACGGAGGTCCAGGCGTTGCGACGGGCGGTGCGCTGGCCGCTGCTCATGAGCAGCGACTCGACGGCGCGCAGTGCGGTGCTGAAGGTCGGGATCGCGGTGGCGCGAACGGGCGCGGCCTGCATGGTGGGTGTTCCCCTCGGACGGCTTCGGGTATGGGGCAGGGGTGATGCGGGATGGCGTGGTGCACGTGACGTGATACCAGCGTCACTGTTTGGTGTTACCAGGGCGTGACCGACCGGTCAAACACGAATGAAGCCTTGATGCGCAGGGCCGAAACGCTGACGCGACCCCGGCGTACGCCCTCATCTGCGAGGACGGCCGGGGCCGCGTCATATCGGTCACTACTGGCGAGTAGTATCTTGTGCGCGAATTCACACAGTCGGCCTGCGACCGTACGGCGCAAGAGGGCTGACGTCGCGTCAGACGGCCTGCGAGGCGATGAACGCGCCGCGCTTCTCGACGGCCATCCGGTACAGGCGCCCGGCACGGTAGGAGGACCGTACCAGCGGACCCGACATCACGCCGGAGAAGCCGATCTGCTCGGCCTCCTCCTTCAGCTCCACGAACTCGTGCGGCTTGACCCAGCGCTCCACCGGGTGGTGGCGCACGGAGGGCCGCAGGTACTGCGTGATGGTGACCAGCTCGCAGCCGGCGTCGTGCAGCTGCCGAAGCGCCTCGCCGACCTCCTCACGGGTCTCGCCCATCCCGAGGATCAGGTTCGACTTGGTGACGAGCCCGTAGTCGCGGGCCGCCGTGATGACGTTTAGTGAACGCTCGTAACGGAAGCCGGGGCGGATCCGCTTGAAGATCCGCGGGACGGTCTCGACGTTGTGCGCGAAGACCTCCGGCCGCGAGGAGAAGACCTCGGCCAGCTGCTCCGGAACGGCGTTGAAGTCGGGGGCGAGCAGTTCCACCTTCGTACGCCCGGTCTCGCGCTCGGCGGTCTGCGCGTGGATCTGCCGGACGGTCTCGGCGTACAGCCAGGCCCCGCCGTCCTCCAGGTCGTCGCGGGCGACGCCGGTGATGGTGGCGTAGTTCAGGTCCATCGTGACGACGGACTCGCCGACGCGCCGCGGCTCGTCACGGTCCAGGGCCTCGGGCTTGCCGGTGTCGATCTGGCAGAAGTCGCAGCGCCGGGTGCACTGGTCGCCGCCGATCAGGAAGGTGGCCTCACGGTCTTCCCAGCACTCGTAGATGTTGGGACAGCCGGCTTCCTGGCACACGGTGTGCAGGCCCTCGCTCTTCACGAGGTTCTGCATCTTGGTGTACTCGGGACCCATTTTCGCCCGGGTCTTGATCCACTCGGGCTTGCGCTCGATGGGGGTCTGGCTGTTGCGGACCTCCAGGCGCAGCATCTTGCGTCCGTCGGGTGCGACTGCGGACACGTCGGCTCCCTGCCTGTCTGCGTAGACTTTCGATTCTTCGGCGTACACCAGGGTACGCCCGTGTTTACCGGGTTCTGCTGTGAGGCCAACCTCAGAGCCGACGGGCCCATTCCCGGTCAGGCGGTCGCCTTCTCGATCTCCCGCGGCTTCGGTTCCGCGGCTTCGAGGACGTCCTTCAGGTGCCGCTCCACCACCGGCAGCACCTCGTCGATCGTGACGTCCCGGCCCAGCTCGTTCGCCAGCGAGGCGACGCCCGCGTCCCGGATCCCGCACGGGATGATCCGGTCGAACCACTTGTTGTCCGGGTTCACGTTGAGCGCGAAGCCGTGCATCGTGACGCCCTTGGCGACCCGGATTCCGATCGCCGCGATCTTGCGGTCCTCGCGCCGTTGGCCCGCGTTCGAGGGGGCGTACTCCGGGCCGTTCAGCCGCGGGTCGAACTCCTCGTCGGTGAGCCGGGGGTCGAAGTCCAGCGACAGCCCGCCGAGCGACGGGCGCCGCTCCACCGGATCGCCGAGCACCCACACCCCGCTGCGGCCCTCCACCCGGGAGGTCTCGAGGCCGAACTCCGCGCACACCCGGATCAGGGCGTCCTCCAGGCGCCGCACATGGGCGACCACGTCCACCGGCCGCGGCAGTTTCAGGATCGGGTAGCCCACCAGCTGTCCCGGCCCGTGCCAGGTGATCTTGCCGCCGCGGTCCACGTCCACGACCGGGGTGCCGTCCAGGGGGCGCTCGTCGTCGGCGGTGCGCCGACCCGCCGTGTACACGGGGGGATGCTCCAGGAGCAGCACGGTGTCCGGAACCTCGTCGGTGAACCGCGCCGCGTGCACGCGGCGTTGCTCGTCCCACGCCTCCTGGTACACGACGGCGTCCCCGCCGAACCCCATCCGGACGAACCGCAGCTCGCTCACGGCAAGCGCCTCCCTGGAAAGTCGTCAGGCGCGTCAGGCGCCCAAGCCACTGTACGTCCGCGCGTTCCGCGTCAGCCCCGGGGTCAATCCTCACACGATCGGATGAATGAACGTCGATATGTGCGACCGGCTGCTCACGCTCCGCTACATTCGCGCCGTTCGCGAGGCCAAAAGGGCTGCTCACCGCAGCAGGGCACTTCATCCGGGCACGTCAAAAGGCCCGGCAGGCAGGAGACCGCACCGCAGATGACGGAACGACCCGCGCAGCGCACTCCCAACCGCCAGCTCGCCGCGCTCATCGCAGAAGCGGGCTTCTCCAACGCGGGACTGGCCCGTCGCGTCGATCAGCTCGGCCTCGAACACGGGCTGGATCTCAGATACGACAAGACGTCCGTCACCCGGTGGCTGCGCGGGCAGCAGCCCCGGGGCACCACCCCCGCGCTCATCGCCGAGGTCTTCACCCGGCGGCTGGGCCGTCGCCTCACCGCCCAGGACCTCGGCCTGGACGCCTGCGCCCCCGTCTACGCGGGCCTGGAGTTCGCCGGTACCCCCGAGGAGGCCATCGACATCGTCGGCGGGCTCTGGCGCAAGGACTCCGGCAGCCATGCCGAGCTCCGCAAGATCGCCTTCACCCCGGCGGGACTCGTCGTGCCGAGCCGTGACTGGCTGATCGGGCGGGCCGACGAGAAGGTCGCCCGCAGCGAGCCGCCCGCCCGGGTGCCCGTCCAGAGCCGGTCGGGGCCCCGGCCCGCCGCACCCCAGCAGTCCGCCTCCGCGCCGCTCGTGGTGGCGCCGGCCCAGGTGCTGCCGGGACCGGCGGCCGTCCCCCGGCAGCGCGGCCAGGGCGGCGAGCGGGGCCTCGGCCAGCGGGTCACCGGCGGCGACATCTCCGCGCTCCGCTCGGTCGGCGAGCTCTTCCGCACCCTCGACGACCGGTACGGCGGCGGTCACGCCCGCCAGGCCCTCGTGCGCTACCTGGAGCACGAGTGCGAGCCGATGCTGCGCGGCGCCTACGGCGAGCAGACCGGCCGCCGGCTGTTCGGCGCGGCCGCCGACCTGACCCGCCTCGCGGGCTGGACCTCCTTCGACATCGCCGCGCACGGCCTGGCCCAGCGCTACTTCGTCCAGGCCCTGCGCCTCTCGCAGGCGGCCGGGGACCGGGCGTACGGCTCCTTCGTGCTCGTCACGATGAGCCGCCAGGCCGTCTACCTCGGCCACGGACGCGAGGCCGTGCAGCTCGCGCGGGTGGCCCAGCAGGGCGTCGGCACGGGCGCCCCCGCCGTCGTGCAGGCGCTGCTGCACTCGGCGGAGGCGCGCGGGCACGGGGTGCTCGGCGAGGTGCGTGCCTCGACCGCCGCCCTCGTCCGCGCCGAACGCGCGCTGGAGGCGGCCAAGTCCGGCGACGAGGTGCCGCACTGGGCGCGCTTCTTCGACGAGGCGCAGCTCGCCGACGAGTTCGGGCACTGCCACCGCGACCTCCAGCAGTTCCGGGCGGCCGCCCAGCACGCCGAACGCTCCCTCCAGCTGCGTCCCGCCGCGCACGCCCGCAGCCGGCTGTTCTGCCGGGTCGTCCTCGCCTCGGCCCGGCTCGGCCTGGGCGAACTCGACCAGGCCTGCCAGCTGGCCGCGGAGGCCGCCGGACAGGCGGCGGAGATGCGGTCCGTCCGTGCGCTGGAGTATGTGCGGGACTTCGAGCGCAGGCTGGAGCCGTACAAGGACGCGGCCCCGGCCCGCACCTACCGCGACAAGGTCGCGGCCCTGGCCTGACCCTCATCCCCGGGGCTCCGCCCCCAGACCCCCGTATCGGCCCTGAACGGGCCTCGTCCTCGAACGCCGGACGGGCTGGAGTGCCTGGCCGTCGCCTTTCCACTGACCGAGACGGGTGGTGGGTGGGCATGGGCCGGGGGGCTGGGGGCGGAGCCCCCAGGGGTGTGTCGGCCACCGGTCACGCCGCTGCCTGCTCCCGCTGGGCCGTGGGCAACGGTTCGGCGGCGTGCAGGGAACCGGCGGCGCCCAGATCGGAGACGATCGCCGTCGCGGCCCGGTGCGCCGAGTGCAGCGCGCCCTGCACGGTGCTGGTGTCCCGGTGGTCGCCGCACACGTACAGGCCCGCCAGCAAGCGCACCGCCCGCCGCAGATCGTGCGGCGCCCGCATGGCCGGCACGGCCTCGGCGGTGTGGTGCACGGCCAGCGTCTCCCAGCGCGCGGTCGAGGTGCCGTACAGCCGGGACAGATGCATGCGTACGGCGGTGTCGACGCCCGGCGGCGGGGTGCCGAGGACCGTGGACGAGATCAGCGCTCGTCCCGCGGGCGCGCGGCCGGGGTCGACCCGGCTGACCACGGCCGTGTGCGCGACCGGCCCGCCCCGGTCGGCGTCCAGGAGCAGCGACGCACCGGTCTCGGGCGGATCGTCCGTCGTGTGGTGGACGACCGTCACCGGATGGAAGTCGGGCACCCGCAGCCCGGGCAGCAGCTCCGCCGCGGTGCGCGCGTCGGTGGCCACCAGCACGGCGCGGCAGCGGAACTCACCGTGTTCGGCGGTGGTCACCGAGGTCGTGGAGACCGAGGTGACCCGCACCCCGGTGTGCACGGTGCCCGGCGGCAGCGTCCGCGCGAGCAGCTCGGGCAGCACCTCGGCCCCGCCCTCCGGCAGCGACAGCCGGCCGGCCGCGAAGGCCCGCAGCGCGAGGTCCGCGCACCGGCTGGAGGTGGTGAGGTCGGGGTCGCAGAGCAGTGCGGCGAGCAGCGGACGCAGGAAGCCGTCGATC
Source organism: Streptomyces sp. NPDC058295 (assembly GCF_042880655.1). NCBI lineage: Bacteria > Bacillati > Actinomycetota > Actinomycetes > Kitasatosporales > Streptomycetaceae > Streptomyces > Streptomyces sp. NPDC058295. The sequence continues at coordinate 11,952 of NZ_JBHVYO010000066.1, read as the reverse complement.
GTGCGGGCGGGCAGCCCACGGGCCGCGAGGGCCTGCGAGGCCGGCGACTCCGGGCGGCGCATCAGCCGTTCGGCGGGGGTGAGCGCGAGCCGGGTGAGCGCGGCGCCCAGCCGGGCCTGGTCCACGGCGCTGCCCAGCGGTGCCCCCGCCCGGACCCTGGGTGGCGGCGCCGGCCGCACCCGCGCGGCGGGGGAGCCGCCGGCGCGCGGCCTGGGCACCCCGCCCGGCCGGGGAACGCTCGCCAGGGCGCGTACGGCGTGCAGTGCGCCCCTTGCGCTCCCCGCGCCGGCCTGCGCGCCCGCGCGGTGATGGCGCCCGTCGCTGTGCAGCAGGACCCCCGGCGCGAACGGACGCAGGACGAGTGCGTCCAGCCCCGGTGTCAGGTCCAGTTCCGGATAGGCCGTGGACAGCAGCTGTCCGATGCGGTCGAGCCGGAACCCGTCGACCTTCTCCGTCGACATGCGGCCGCCCACGTAAGGAGCGGCCTCCAGGACTACGGTCGTTACTCCTGCGCTGGCCAGCCGGTGCGCGGCGGAGAGTCCGGCGACGCCGGCTCCCACCACGACGACGTCTGCCTGGTACGCGGGCTCAAGCACGTGCCCCTCCTCGAGGTTGCGCGGCCGGTGGAGACGTCATGCCCCCAACAGCCGTCCCGGATACCCGAGTTCGGGTCGAGGTTAGGGCCGTGATCGGTCAGGAACAGTCGCGCATGGACAGGGCACGGTCGCACGGCGGTCGCATACGGTCACGTGAAGGATCAGGCTGCCCGGATGGCGTCCTCGATCCCGGGGAACGCGAAGGTGAACCCGGACTCCAGCAGTCGCTTCGGCACCACCCGTGCGCTGCCCAGCACATCCCCGGCCATCTCGCCCAGCACCGAGCGCAGCACCGGCGCCGGCACCGCGAACAGCGTCGGCCGGTGCAGCACCCGCCCCATCGCCTCGGTGATCTCCCGGTTCGTCAGCGGCTCGGGCGCGGTCAGGTTGAACGGCCCCGACAGGTCGTCCCGGTCGAGCAGATGCCGGATCGCCGCCACCTCGTCGTGCAGCGCGATGTACGACCAGTACTGCCGGCCGTCGCCCATCCGTCCCCCGAGCCCCGCCGTGAAGAGCGGGAACAGCTTGCCCCAGGCCCCGCCGCCGCGCGCCACGACCAGCCCGGTCCGGGTGAAGACGGTACGGACGCCCGCCTCCTGGGCGGGGCCCGCGGCCGCCTCCCACTCCACGCACAGCTCCGGCAGGAAGCCGCTCCCGGCGGGCGAGCCCTCGTCCACGACCCGCTCGCCCGTCTCGCCGTACAGACCCATCGCGCTGCCGTTCACGAACACCCGCGGCCGTTCGTCGAGCGAGGCGACGGCCTTCGCCAGCGCCGTCGTACCGTGCACCCGGCTGTCGTGGATCCGCTTCTTGTACGCCTCGCTCCAGCGCCGGTCACCGACCCCCGCCCCGGCCAGATTGACCACGGCGTCGCACCCGGCGAGCCCGGCCGTGTCCACCTGCCCCTTTTCGGGGTCCCAGCGCACCTCGTCCGCGCCCCGGGGCGCATGGCGCACGAGGCGGACCACCCGATGCCCGTCCGCGGTCAGGGACCGCACCAGGGCGCTGCCGATCAGGCCGGAGGCACCGGCCACCGCGATTCGCTCAGGTTCCATGCGGCCATCCTGCCCGGTGGCCCGGAAAAACCCCGGTCCCGGCGCCGTCTCCCCGCCATAGGGTGACGGCCATGCCCGAACCTTCCACACCCCGCATCCGCACCGCACGGTCCGCCGACGCCGAGGCGCTGGCCCTCGTCGACCGTCTGACCTGGTCCCCGCTGCACGCGGTCATGCCCGAGCCGGAGCCGCCGTACGACCCCTTCTTCGACGAGCGCCACGTCCCCGAGGACCATCTGGTCGCGGAACTGGACGACCGTGTCGTCGGCTACGTCCGCCTCGGCCTGCCCACCCCGCTCGCCTGCAACGCGCACGTCCGGCAGATACAGGGCCTCGCCGTGCTCGAGGAGGGGCGCGGCCGGGGCGTCGGACGGGCGCTGGTCCGCGCCGCCCTGGAGGAGGCCCGCCGACAGGGCGCGCGCCGGATCACCCTGCGCGTGCTCGGCCCCAACACCCCGGCCCGCAAGCTCTACGCGTCCGAGGGGTTCGTCGTGGAGGGCGTCCTGCCGGAGGAGTTCCTGCTGGCCGGGGAGTACGTGGACGACGTCTTCATGGGGCGCCCGCTGTAGAGCGCCGTGCCGGAGCGCCGGCGGGCTCAGGAGGTCGCCAGCTTTCCGGTGTCCACCGCCTGCGTCGCCTTCGCCGCCCGCTCGGCGTCGCCCGCCACCTCGGCCGCCGTGAGCACGTACCCCGTCTCGTCGTCGGAGGTGGAGCGGGCGAAGACGACGCCGTAGACCCGGCCCGCGGTGGTCAGCAGCGGGCCGCCGGAGTTGCCGGGGCGGACGGTGGAGCGGATCGAGTAGATCTCCCGGGTGACGATCTCGTCGTTGTAGATGTTGCGGCCGGTGGCCTTCACCCGGTTCGCGACCGTCGCCGCCTGGAGGTTCAGGTCGCCGTCCTGCGGATAGCCGGCGACGACCGCCGAGTCCCCGCGCGAGGCGTCGTCGTCGAAGCTCAGGACCGGGGCCTTCAGGTCCGGCACGTACAGCACGGCCACGTCCTTGTCCGGGTCGAAGAGCACCACGCGCGCGTCGTACGACCGGCCCACGCCGCCGATCCGTACGGTCGGGTCGTCGATGCCCGCCACCACGTGCGCGTTGGTCATCACATGCTCGCTCGCGTACACGAAGCCGCTGCCCTCGCGGCCCTGGTCGCCCGAGACGCCCTCGATCTTCACCGTGCTCAGCTTGGCCGCCTCCGTCGCGCTCGGCGTGACGCTGTCGCCGGTGGGCTTGGCGACCTCGGCCGTCGACTCGTTCTCGAACGGGTTGAAGACCTGCGGGAAGCCCGCCTGGGTCAGCGCCGAGGTGGCCCGCGAGAACCAGGTGGGCGTGGTGTCCGGCATGGCGTCCTGCACGGCTCCCAGCAGCCGGGAGTCCCGTATGGACGACGTGACCACGGGGGACGAGGACGCGCCCAGCACGCTCGCCGCCACCCACGCCACGATGAGCACCGCCACCGCGTTCGCCGCCGCCCCGCCGACCCCGTCGGCCACTCTGAGCGGCCCGCGGTCCAGCTCCCGCCGCAGTCGCAGCGCCAGCCGCCCCGCCAACTCGTGCCCGGCCACCGCGGGGAGGAGCACCGTGACCACCGCCGTCACCGTCGCCGCCGTGGTCCCCGGTGTCACCAGGTCCATCAGCCACGGCAGGACCCACACGCCGATCACCGCGCCGCCCACGAACCCGGCGAGCGAGACACAGCCGGCCACCAGCCCACGCCGGTAGCCGGAGCCGGCGTAGGCCAGGATCACCAGCACCAGCAGGATGTCGAGCAGGTCCACACGGCCGCCTTTCTCTTGGAACCCCTGGTCGGTGAGTACGTGCGGGAAGGGCCCAGTGATCAGCTACCCATCGATCACCCGCGCGTGACCGACCGAACGGCCACGCATGCGTGCCACCCCGGAAAACGTCGTGGACCGGGACGATGGTTCCACCAGGTGGCACAGCACACATCGCGGACGGACCGGAACCGGTCGACAGTGGGTTCATGTGTGCCCTCCGACCGGCCGCCCGCGGCGCGCGGGGAACGCGAGGACGGCGCCCGGCGCGGATACCGGGCCCGCTCCTCGTGCTCCTGGGCTGCCTGCCCGGGCTCGCCGCCATGGCCGCCCTGGGACTGTGCGCGGGTGGCGTCGACGACGCCGCCACGGCCGCGTCGGGCCCCCGCTCGCCCGCCGCCCGCCCCGCCGCCGTCCACCCGGCGGTCCGGCCGCCCGTCGTGCCCCGCGCCGCCTGGCTGGACGACCTCGCGCGGCACGCGCAGCCGCCCCCGCGCTACGACGACAAGGTCGTCGCCGTCTTCGTGCACCACACCGACTCGCCCAACGGCTACGCCTGCGCCGACGCCCCCCGGATCATCCGCTACCTGTACGCGGGCCAGATCGGCGCCCGGGACTGGGACGACATCGGCTACAACTTCCTCGTCGACCGCTGCGGCACGATCTACGAGGGCCGCGCGGGCGGCGTCGACCGGCCCGTCACCGGCGCCCACACCCAGGGCTTCAACCACCGGACGGCCGGGATCGCCGCGCTCGGCACCTTCACCGCCGGGGTGCCGGTGCCGCAGGCGATGGTCGACGCGATCGCCGCCCTGACCGCCTGGAAGCTCGGTCTTGCCGACATCGACCCGCGCGCGGACGTCCGGCTCACCTCCAGCAACGGCCGCAGCCGGTACGCCGCGGGCACCACCGCCACCCTCCCGGCGCTGGCCGGCCACAAGGACGGCTACATGACCAGCTGCCCGGGCGCGGCCCTCACCGCGCGGCTGCCGGAGATCCGTGAAACGGCGGCCCGGCTCCAGGGCAGAACCTCCGCCCAGGCCGCCCGGAGTCTCACAGGAACCCCTTAGGCGGCGTTCAGGGTTCTCCCATCCCCGCGTCCTACGGTCATGCACAACACAAACCGACCGGAGGCGGGAATCATGAACAGCAGTCGTAACCGGTCCGCAGGGGACACGGGAAACCTGGGAAACGCGGGGAACACGGGAAACCTGGGAAACGCGGGGAACACGGGAAACCTGGGAAACACGGGGAACACGGGAAACCTGGGAAACACGGGGAGCGCGGGGCACACGGGAAACCCGGCCGGCACGGCGTACGCGGAAAGCTCGGGCGTCGCGGGCAGCGCCGGCACCACGGAGCGGAGCCCGGCCTGGGCCAAGGCCGCCCGCAGCCCCTGGACCGTGCTCTGCGCCGTCGCCGCGGTCGTCCTGGGCCCGGCCGCGACCACCGCCTCCGCTCTGGAGCAGGCCAACAAGGCGCCGATGCACCACGCGGTGCGGGTCGATCAGGCGCAGGCCTACATCCCGACGGACAGCGCCCGCCGCAAGCTCGCGGTGTGACCGCCGGCGCGGGTCACTCCTTGAAGCGCTGCCACAGCCGGGGATACCGCTCGGCCAGCGCCCCCTCGTTCTCGAAGGCGACCGGCGTGCCCTCGGGCTCGGCGGGCGGGGGCGGAATGCCCAGGTCCGGGGCGACGGTCCCGGTGAGCTGCTCGTAGGCCTCGTCGGCCGCGTAGCCGAGTTCCTCGGCGTCCCCGTCGATCTCCTCGTCGAAGTCGTCCAGCAGATCGGCGAGCGAGTCCGGGTCGCCGTGCAGGGCGCCCTCGAAGACCTCGCGGCCCTGTCCGATCAGCCAGCACCGGAAGAAGTCGAAGGCGTCGTCGCTGGCCCCGTCCAGCAGCAGCCAGGCAGCGCCCCACAGGTCCCAGCGGTAGGCGCGGTTGTAGCGGGACTCGAAGTGCCGGGCGAAGTCGAGCACGGAATCCGGGTCCAGCCGGAGCAGCCGCTCCACGAGCTGGTCCGCCTGCTCCTCAGGATCGCCCTCGGCGGCCTCGCGGGAGGCGTCCACCAGCTCCCAGAACTCCGTCTCGTCCATCACGCGTCCAGCATCGTGCCTCGAAGTGCGCCACGCACCCGGAGTGCCGGGGATTCCGGCGGGATTCTCACCCTTCCCGACGCCCGTAGAGCTCGGTCAGCCGTATCGCGTCCGCCGCGAACCGCTCCCGCAAAGTGGCCGGGGAGAGCACCTCGGCCTCCGGCCCCAGCGCCGCGAGCTGGGTGTGCGCCACCTCCTCCGACTCGACCCGCAGGGTGACCGTCACCCAGCCCGTCGCGTCCGGCTCCGGGACACCCGCCAGCGCGTCCCGGGCGGCCACCGGATCCACGGCGTACGGCAGGTCGCGCACCCCCGTCGGGGAGAGCCGCAGGACCACCTCGGCCCGCAGGATCGACCGCGCGAACCGCTCGGCCTGCTCGCCCCAGAACCCGGGCAGATCGAAGCCCTCGTCCCTGCTGAAACGATCCTTCATGGCCTCGACACCGACGAACCGGTCGATGCGGTAGGTCCGGAACGCCCCCGCCCCCGCAGCCCCCGTCCCCGCCCCGCAGACCCGGGCGCACAGGTACCAGACCCCTGCCTTGAGCACGAGCCCGTACGGCTCCAGCTCCCGCACCACCTCGTTCTCCCCGCGCCGGTAGCGGGCACTCACACACCGGTCGTCCCACACCGCGTCCGCGACCGCCGGCAGCAGGGCGGGCGCCGCCGGCTCCCGGAACCAGGCGGGCGCGTCCAGATGGAACCGCTGCGCCGCCGTACGCGGGGCGTCCCGCAGGGAGGGCAGCAGAGCCGCCGACACCTTCAGCCGCGCGGCCGACGCGATGTCCTCGAGACCCATCTCCCGCAGCGCCCCCGGTACCCCGCTCAGGAACAGCGCCTCGGCCTCATCGCGCCCCAGCCCCGTCAGCCGCGTCCGGTAGCCCCCGACGAGCCGGTAGCCCCCCGCCCGTCCGCGCTCCGCGTACACCGGCACGCCCGCCTCGGACAGCGCCTGCGCGTCGCGGGTGACGGTCCGCTCCGACACCTCCAGCTCGCGGGCCAGCTCGGACGCGGTCATGGTGGGCCGGGACTGGAGAAGGAGCACCATCTTGATGAGGCGGGCAGCACGCATGCGCTCATCTTGCCGGGTCGTGCCCCGCGCTCGGGTTGCACCCGGCCACGCGGTTCGCCCGCTCCCGTCACAACAGCGCGCGCGGCCCGGCCCGTCGTTCAGGGGCGCGGGGAACTGCGCGACCAGCCCCCACCGGCCCGCGGCCGACGCACGCCCGGAAGACGGCGAAACGGCGGCACGGCGAAACGGCGGCACGGCGAAACGGCGGCACGGCGAAACGGCGAGACGGACAAACGGCGAGACGGACAAACGGCGAGACGGCGAGACGGTGAAGGGCCCGGCGGGCTTCAGCCGCCGGGCCCTTCACCAACCGAAAACCCCGGGCTTACAGCCCGTAACGCTCGCGCGCTTCCTTCACTGCGGTGACCTTGACCTCGCCGCGCCGGGCCAGCTGGGCCAGCGCCGCGACGACGATCGACTCGGCGTCGACGCCGAAGTGGCGGCGGGCCGCCTCACGGGTGTCGGAGAGGCCGAAGCCGTCCGCGCCCAGCGAGGACCAGTCCTGCTCGACCCACTGCGCGATCTGGTCCGGGACCTGGCGCATGTAGTCGGAGACCGCGAGGACCGGGCCCTCGGCGCCCTGGAGGGCCCGACGGACGTACGGCTGGCGCTCCTCGCCGCGCAGGAGGGCCGCGTCGGCCTCCAGCGCGTCGCGGCGCAGCTCGGTCCAGGAGGTCGCGGACCACACGTCGGAGGCCACACCCCACTCCTCGGCGAGCAGCCGCTGTGCCTTCAGGACCCAGTGGATCGCCGTGCCGGAGCCCAGGAGCTGGATGCGCGGGGCGTTGGCCGCCGCGACCTCCACGCCCGCCGACTCCGCCGTGTTGAAGCGGTACAGGCCCTTGAGGATGCCCTCGTCGACACCGGGGGCGGCCGGCTTGGCCGGCTGCGGCATCGGCTCGTTGTAGACGGTCAGGTAGTAGAAGACGTTCGGGTCCTCGCCCGGGGCCGCCTCGCCGTACATCCGGCGCAGACCGTCCTTGACGATCGCCGCGATCTCATAGGCGAACGCCGGGTCGTAGCTGAGGGCGGCCGGGTTGGTCGCGGCGATGACCGGGGAGTGGCCGTCGGCGTGCTGGAGGCCCTCGCCCGTCAGGGTCGTCCGGCCGGCCGTGGCGCCGATGAGGAAGCCGCGGCCGAGCTGGTCGCCGAGCTGCCACATCTGGTCGGCCGTGCGCTGCCAGCCGAACATCGAGTAGAAGATGTAGAACGGGATCATCGCCTCACCGTGCGTGGAGTACGCGGTGGACGCGGCGATGAAGTCGGCCATCGAACCGGCCTCGGTGATCCCCTCGTTGAGGATCTGGCCGTTCTTGGCCTCCTTGTAGTACATCAGCTGGTCGCGGTCGACCGGCTCGTACGTCTGGCCCTTGGGGGAGTAGATCCCGAGCGACGGGAACAGGCTCTCCATGCCGAAGGTGCGCGCCTCGTCGGGGACGATCGGCACCCAGCGCCTGCCGGTCTCCTTGTCGCGGACCAGGTCCTTGACCAACCGGACGAAGGCCATGGTGGTGGCCACGTTCTGGGCGCCGGAACCCTTGTCGAAGGAGGCGAACGTCTTGTCGGCCGGGGCCGGCAAGGGGGCCAGGGCGTGCGTACGGCGGGCCGGGGCCGGGCCGCCGAGGGCCGCGCGGCGCTCCTGGAGGTAGCGGACCTCGGGGGAGTCGGCGCCCGGGTGGCCGTAGGGGACCACGCCGTCGACGAACTGCGCGTCCGAGATCGGCAGCTCCAGCAGGTCGCGCATCGCCTTGAACTCGTCCACCGAGAGCTTCTTCATCTGGTGGTTGGCGTTCTTCGACGCGAAACCCTCGCCGAGGGTGTGGCCCTTGACCGTCTGGGCCAGGATGACCGTCGGGGCACCCTTGAACTCCACCGCCGCCTTGTAGGCCGCGAACACCTTGCGCGCCTCGTGACCACCGCGGGAGAGGTGGAAACACTCGAGGATCTTGTCGTCGCTCAGCAGCTTCGCCAGCTCGGCGAGCGCCGGGTCCTTGCCGAAGAAGTCCTCGCGGATGTAGGCGGCGCCACGCGTCTGGTACGTCTGCACCTGGGCGTCGGGTACCTCGCGCAGCCGGCGGACCAGCGCGCCCGTGGTGTCGAGCTGGAACAGCTCGTCCCAGGCGGAGCCCCACAGCGACTTGACCACGTTCCAGCCCGCGCCGCGGAACTGGGCCTCCAGCTCCTGCACGATCTTGAAGTTCGCGCGGACCGGGCCGTCGAGGCGCTGGAGGTTGCAGTTGATGACGAAGGTCAGGTTGTCCAGACCCTCGCGGGAGGCGAGGGCGAGTGCCGCCGTCGACTCGGGCTCGTCCATCTCGCCGTCACCGAGGAACGCCCACACGTGGGACGCGGAGACGTCCTTGATGCCGCGGTGGGTGAGATAGCGGTTGAAGCGCGCCTGGTAGATGGCGGAGAGCGGGCCGAGGCCCATCGACACCGTCGGGAACTCCCACAGCCAGGGCAGGCGCCGCGGGTGCGGGTACGACGGGAGGCCGTCGCCGCCCGACTCCTGGCGGAAGTTGTCGAGGTGCTGCTCGGTCAGTCGGCCGTCGAGGAAGGCGCGGGCGTAGATGCCGGGGGAGGCGTGGCCCTGGATGTAGAGCTGGTCGCCCGAGCCGTCGGCCTCCTTGCCCTTGAAGAAGTGGTTGAAGCCGGTCTCGTAGAGCCAGGCGGCGGAGGCGAAGGTGGCGATGTGGCCGCCGACGCCGTGTTTGCTGCCCCGGGTCACCATCGCGGCCGCGTTCCAGCGGTTCCACGCGGTGATCCTGCGCTCCATCTCCTCGTCACCGGGCGCGGACGGCTCGGCGGCGGTGGGGATGGTGTTGACGTAGTCCGTCTCGAGCAGCTTGGGCAGCGCGATGCCGTTGCCCTCGGCACGCTCCAGCGTGCGGCGCATCAGGTATGCGGCACGGTGCGGCCCGGCCGCCTTGGCGACCGCGTCCAGGGAGGCCTGCCATTCGGCGGTCTCCTCCGGGTCCCGGTCGGGGAGCTGGTCGAGCGCGCTCGGCTGGATGGCCTGGGGGTCGGTCATGTCGCCGCCTTCCTCAGTCGAAGGGGGTTCCCTGTGAGGGTGATCCTGGGGTGCCCTTGGTCTTTGGCAGGACAGGGCGTGGGCTCCGGCGCGATGCCATGGGTGGCTTCGGCCGCGGCCCGTCGGCGACTGTAACCCCCTGATCGATGATCGATCAAAGGGTTGAAGGGCAAAACCTCTCGATTGCGAGAAAGTAGGCACGCGGTGCCTTTCGGGCAGGCACCCCGTGCCGCGTCAATTCGGGGTTTTCGCAGGTCGGAGCCCACGTATGAGCGCGTGTACGCTCCACTGAACCTGGACGGCCCCTACGCCCGGGGAGCACACCCGAGGACATGCGCCTTCACCAGCTCGGCGATCCGCGGGTCCCGCCGCCGGAACGCCTGGACGAGCTCCTCGTGCTCCTCCGCGTACGACTGCTGCACGGTTCCCAGCCAGCGGATCGACAGCGCCGTGAACACCTCGATGCCGAGGCCCTCCCAGGTGTGCAGCAGCACCGAGTTGCCGGCCGCCCGGACCAGTTCCCGGTGGAAACCGACCGTGTGCCGCACCTGGCCCGTGCCGTCCGCGTCGCGGTCCGCCTCGTACAGCGCGGCGACATGCGGTTCGAGGGCCGAGCAGTCCTCCGCGAGGCGCTGCGCGGCCAGTTCCGCCGCGATCGCCTCCAGGCCGGCCCGGACGGGGTAACTCTCCTCCAGGTCCGCGGCCGTGAGGTTACGCACCCGCACGCCCTTGTTCGGCGCGGACTCGATCAGCCGCAGCGACTCCAGCTCGCGCAGCGCCTCCCGCACCGGCGTCTGGCTGACCTCCAGCTCGGTCGCGATCCGGCGCTCCACGATCCGCTCGCCCGGCTTCCAGCGCCCGCTGACGATCCCCTCCACGATGTGCTCGCGGATCTGTTCGCGCAGCGAGTGGACGACGGGCGCGGTCATGTGGGCTCCTTTGAGGAGGGGCCGCACGGGCCCCCGGGGGCGTTTGACGTTTAGACAATACGGCCGGGGGCCCGCGGAGGAGAGGCGCACGGGGGCGCTTTCAAGCAGGTGAGACGAGACTTACACGCCCACACGGGGGCTCGGCTGTAAAGACCAGTACCGGACAGGTCCCGCTGCCGGCCGGGCCCGGAGCCGTGCCCCCGGTCGTGCTTGCGGCCGTGCCCCCGGTCGTGCTCCCGGCGACAGACGGAAGCCCCCGCCCGGAGAGTTCCGGACGGGGGCACCCGCTGTCGAGCCTTGGGGGTCAGAGGCCGAGTTCGACCTCGAACTCGCCGGCCTCCAGGATCGCCTTGACCGCGGTCAGGTAACGGGCCGCGTCGGCGCCGTCGACCAGACGGTGGTCGTAGGACAGGGTCAGGTACGTCATGTCGCGGACGCCGATGACCGTGCCCTCCTCCGTCTCGATGACGGCCGGACGCTTGACCGTGGCACCGATGCCGAGGATCGCGACCTGGTTCGGCGGCACGATGATCGTGTCGAACAGCGCGCCGCGCGAGCCGGTGTTGCTGATGGTGAAGGTCGCGCCGGACAGCTCGTCCGGGGTGATCTTGTTCGCGCGGACCTTGCCCGCCAGGTCGGCCGTGGCCTTGGCGATGCCGGCGATGTTCAGGTCGCCCGCGTGCTTGATGACCGGGGTCATCAGGCCCTTCTCGGAGTCCACCGCGATACCGATGCTCTCGGTGTCGAAGTAGGTGATCGTGCCCTCGTCCACGTTGATCCGGGCGTTGACGGCCGGGTGGGCCTTCAGCGCCTGGGCCGCCGCCTTCACGAAGAACGGCATCGGGGAGAGCTTGACGCCCTCGCGGGCCGCGAAGGAGTCCTTCGCCTGCGCGCGGAGCTTCATCAGCCGGGTGATGTCGACCTCGACGACCGAGGACAGCTGCGCCTGCTCGTGCAGCGCCTTGACCATGTTGTCGCCGATGACCTTGCGGATGCGGGGCATCTTGACGGTCTGGCCACGCAGCGGGGAGACCTCGAGCGCCGGGGTCTTCTTCGCGGCGCCCGCGGCAAGGCCCCCGGCAGTTGCCTCGGCGGCCGGAGCCGGAGCGGCGGCGGCCTTCGCGGCCTCGGCGGCGGCGAGGACGTCCTGCTTGCGGATACGACCGCCGACGCCGGTGCCCTTGACGGCGGCCAGGTCGACGCCGTTCTCGGCGGCGAGCTTGCGCACCAGCGGGGTCACGTAGGCGCCGTCGTCACCCGCGGGAGCGGCGGGCGCGGGGGCGGCCGGGGCGACCGGAGCCGGAGCGACCGGCGCGGGGGCCGGAGCGGCCGGCGCCGGGGCCGGAGCGGCCGGCGCCGGAGCGGCGGCGACCGGGGCGGGCGCCGGAGCCGGGG